>DBFAZJ010000184.1:0-21243 GCA_048244295.1 Collinsella sp. | reverse complement strand
TGTTAAAACCCTCGAGCGGATTATCTACGCCAATGCCACAAATCAGCTCATAGAGATACAGAAAGGCAAAGGATGTAGACGTTTCCTCGACGGTTCCGCGGCGCACTTGGGCACGCCAGGTAAAGTAGCCGCGCAACTGTCGATCGCTCATGGCATTGTAGGTGGGAAAGTACGACTTAAAGGTGCCGTTGTAGGGGCAGTCGTCCTCAAAGTCGGCCATCAGCAGGCCTTGGCGGTAAAAAAGCTCGGCTTCCGAAAGCCAGCGACCCGCGCCGCCTTTGGGGTCATCCTGCCAGCGCGATATCTCGCGCATCTTGCGGTACTGGTCGGGAAGGAAATTCTGCATCTGTCGGCCGGTTTTGAGAATCGGCTCGTCTGCGTAGATTTCGTTTGAGAAGCGGGCGGACTGATGGGTCCGGGCCTCGGCCATAATGCGCTCGATGAGCATCTTGATGTCCTGGTCGGCCACCGCTTCTCCTCTCCTAACGCAGCTTCGGTGACCTCATATCATAGCACAGCATCAAACAGGTGTTCGGGATGCCGCTGCGTTGATAGATTTAGAACAGGAGGGCGTAGATGACGGCGATGACGACGGAGGGGAGCATATTGGCCGTGCGGAAGGTCTGAGGACGGATGAGGTTGACGCCGACGCAGAAGATGAGCATGGAGCCTACGAGCGAAAGGCTGTTGAGGGCTGCTGTGGTCATGATGGGGGAGAGCGCGCCGGCAAACAACGTGATCGTCCCCTGGAACACGGCTACGGGCAGGGCCGAGAAGATGCAGCCGCGTCCGAGCGAGGCCGTCATGGTGCAGACGATGATGCAGTCCAGCGCTCCCTTGAGGGCGAGCGTGGACCAGTCGCCGAGCAGGCCGTCTTGGATTGATCCCACGATAGCCATGGCACCGATACACACGGTGAGTGAAGTCGAGACAAAAGCGTTGGTGAACTCGTTATCGCCCTCACTGCCAGTCTTGCGCTTGAGCCATTCGCCAAGGTTCTCGATGGCGGCTTCCAAGTTGACGGCCTCGCCGATGAGCGAGCCGAGGGCGAACGAGACAATGAGCATGGTGGTGCCGGTGGTCGCCAGCGCTTCCCCATCGATAAGGAGCATCTTTTGCATGGTGCCGCCCAGGCCGATAAACAGGACGCACAGCCCCGATGCTTTCATGAGCGTGTCTTGGATGCGCGGTGTAATGAAGCGGCCGCCCGCTAATCCCAAAAGACCGCCCGCAACTAAAAGCACAACGTTGATGATTGTTCCCAAGCCCGGCATGAGCCCTCCTGTATTGATGCCAACGTGGCAATCGTAGCAGAACGAAATGCGAGGCACATCGCGACTCATCTAATACGGTTATATAAGTGGTGTTAGGAATGATGCGCAGCATTTAAGCCTCAGGTGGTTGTCGGGACATAGGGATAGTAGTCAAAGCGCAGTGTCATAAGCCGCTGTGGGGATTCAATAGCCGCGGCGATGATATTGGCATCGCGGGCACGATCAAACCCTTCGAGTTCGATCTGATACGAGACGTCTTGCATAATGTCCAGACGTCGCCAGGCTAGGAGTGTGTCGCCATCGAATTCCAAGGTCTTGCCTCCATCTGGAGCAACGGCGTATAGACGCAGCTTGGCGGTGGTTGCAGGGTCGACAACCGTGACCTTTTTAATTTCGTTTCGAGTATTCTTGGCGCCCAACAAGGTGAGCAGTGTTGGGGCCACGACCTCGCCCGATGGCAAAAAGACGACTTCGATGGATTCGGGAAATGCGATGATGGCCGACTTGCGGACGGGTTGATTGGCGGCGGCAACTTCGATGTCCGCAGCGTCGATGACCTCTGTGTGGTCGAGCGCGGCAAGCACGCAGCAGTTACCTTCATCGATCTCTTGAGGATCAGCAAGCCCCAGACTGTCCGCGAGCTCGGGATCGTTTGGATCGTTAGCGGGCTCATTCGGTGCTTCGAGAGAAGCTGGGATGCCGTTTGTCGGCGACGGCGTGTCGCCCGCACCTGCTTCTTTGTCCGCGCTCTCTTCTTGTATGGTTGCGTTGATGGGTTCGTCGTTTGAGGGGAGCGTCTTGGCGTCAAGCGCGGAGGGAAGAATTCCGATGGCTCCGGATCCGTTCCACTCCATTTCGAGAAGCGCCGGGTCGGCAAGAATGCGTTGCCTGCTTTGCGCGTGGGCATCGATTTCAATAGGGCCTGTCTCTATCCCTCGTGTAAGGCTGAGTGATCCGGCTGGCTTCTCGAAATGAGCGTCTGTGTCTTTGGTGCTGACGGCGTAGAACAGCAGGGACGCTTCTCCCGCCGCGATGGCATCGGTGTCGGCTTTGGTCAGTCGCAACGATGTCGTGAATGAGAGGGTGGGCTGCGTGCCGTCTGCATTCGCGGCGGCGCAGCCCAGACATATACCGCCTCCTTTCTCAAAAAACGTACCGTCGAAGGCGACCTTCGCTCCGTTCGCCGAGTCATCGACCGAAGCGATGTCGATGCGCAGCTCTAAATTGCATGGATCGCCATCTGCGTCGAGCACAACCGAGCGCCACGTGCAGACGGCGTACCCCGCCTGGGAGCCGTTTGCCTTGTTCGAACGATTGATATCCACGACTATCGAACCGTCCGTATTACGACGAAGGCATCCCGAGGTTGAGATTGCAGCCTGTGCGATCGAAAAACGCTTGCACGCAATGGCGCTCGACGGATTTGATGCGGAGCTTAGGGCTGCTGGTAAGGAGTCTGCCATGACGGGAGTCGCCCAAGCGGCGACAGGCGTTCCGGTTGCGAGCGCGCCGCAGAGTGCGACGACGGGCAAAAGGTTCTTCGATGCCATGGGGTCTCCTTAGCTAATTTAGTGCGGCCTGTCCGTGTTTTGTTTCTGGCTGCGTTTGATGTGCAGGCCGAGGCCGGCGGTTCCCGCGCCTGCTGCTGTGGCGCCTGCTGCCAAGAGCCATCGTCCATCGCCTGTCTGCGCCAATGGTTCCTCGCGGTCGCCGCGGTCGAGCCCCGAGAGGTCGACCGTCACTTGCGTGGCGGCCTGCGCCTGTTCTTGCTGGGCAAAGGCCATGGCTGGGCCAAACGCTAGGATGCTGACGGCGGCGGCCAGGGCGACGGCCTTATGCCGTGTGCGCACCGGGCTCGACCGTCCAGGTGATCGTTGCAACCTGATCGCCTTCGCCGGTTACGTGGAAGATGTCGCGCGTGACGCGGGCGACGTTTCCGCTTGTCTTGAGCTTAATTTTGTCCGTGCCGCCGGCAATGCCCTGGTAGCCCATGTCGAAGGCTGCATTCTTGGAAAGATCGAGGCCCGTCCCCTGCGTTGCGGCACTGGCGTTCTGGAGTGCGCCGTCGGGGCCGACCTTAAAGTCGATGGAGTTCTGCGCGGTTCCGGCCTTGGCGTCGGCGGCAATGGTCCAGGTGTTCATGGCGTCGATTTTCATGTTGGTGACATGGATGCCGTAGGCCGAATGATTGTCGATGGTGATCGCGTCTTCTGAGGGACCCTGAAGCGTGCCGTCGGCCTTGGCGACGAAGGGAATAACCGTCGGAACTTTGAACTCAACGTTGTCGATCTCGGTCCTGACCATTACCTTCGTGGTTCCAACGCGCCCGGCTGCCATAGCTGGCGTCGGGGCGGCGCCCATTGCGAGCGCGAGCGCGAGCCCTGTGCCCACGACGAGCGCTCTGACTCCGTTCATGTTCCTGGTGATGTCCATGGTCGTTCCTTTCTATTCGCCGCGGGCCGTCCCCGCGATGATTGGACGAATGCTGGTGAATTGCATGCGGTGCCGCGTCGGCCGGAAGGCTAGTTCTCGGCTTGCTCAACTCGTACCTTGACACGTGTCGGATTGCCGTGGCTGTCGAGGGTCTTGGCATCGAGTGCCTGGATCTCGATGTACGCCTCGCCTTCTTTGATGTCGCCGGCGGGGCACGTCTCGATTGTCTTGCCGGTCTCGACCACACCGGATTCGTACATGGTCTCGTCGTTTTGGATGACGCGGAATCGCTGGGGAAATTTATTGTCTTGGACGTTTTGCACGTTAACGCGCAGCTTGCCGTCCTCCTGCAGCTGAGCGACCGGCGCGACCGAAATCGTCATCATGTTGTCGCGGACGATGGCGTCGAGCTCATCTTGGATTTCCCGGCGCGTTTTGCCCTCGGCCGTCGTGACCGAAGCGCCCGCCTCGGGTACGGGCTGCGACTGCCAAGCGTATAGTCCTACGGCGACAAGGGCACAGACGATGGCCAGGCAGGCAACGATGAGCTTCCTGCGATGCCCCAGGCCTGCAAAGTGGGGTGGCTTCTTCGCGCTCATGCGGCATCCTTGGCGGTATAGATGCGCGCAAAGGTGGACGGGTCCGCTCCAAAGAGCATGTGAAGCATCAGACGGCGCGAGTAGACGAGCTCGTCGAAGTCGGGAGGGAGCTCGATGTCGTGGATATGCGCGATGTGGTGGGCGAGCGCCGAGAACGACTCGGGGTCGCAGATCACATCGGTGGTAACGTGGTAGACCGTCGTATCGGGGAATGCCTCTTCGTCGAAAGGCAGGAGATGGGGATCGTCGTCGACTTCGATGGCGATGCCGTACTGGGGCCAGTAATATGCCATGGGAACCTCCCTGCTTCTGGGGCCAAAACTTCTATCGGTTTTGGCTGTCGACGCCGACCGTATCAGCCGCTACTTGACCAATTTCTGACCAAATGCTTGACGGATTGGCGTCTCCGCAGGTAAAAGGCGGCAAAAAATACTCCAACTTTTTTTCGAGCGACAATCGCGCGGTCGACGACGGCGGGGCCATATGTGTCAAAAGCATCGTCTGCCGAGGAAGCCTTGCCGTTCGCCGAATTGCACGAACGTAAAAATCGCCAATTATGGAGACGGTCTCGAACACGTCGACGAAACGATGCGGTAACATCTCCCTGCAAACACTGTAGTTAGCTAAAGGGGGAGTTCGCGTGTCTGCAACCATTAAACCCTTCACCGACGAGTTCGAAGAGTATGGTCGCGATGAGTCTCGCGCATCGGGCGAGGCCTCGAGCATCTCGTTTCCGACGACGGAAGACGAGGTCCGCACCATTTTGGGAAAGCTCCATGCCGAGTGTGTCCCGGTAACGGTTCAGGGCGCCCGAACCGGCCTTGCCGCCGGTGCCGTGCCCCACGGCGGGCATATCCTCAATACTTCCCGTATGAATCGCTACTTGGGCCTTCGCCGCGATGAACAAGGCCAATTTCTGCTGCGCGTGGAGCCGGGCGTTGTTCTCTCGGAGCTGCGCAAGCAGCTGAGCAAGAAGGTGCTGCCGACCGCTGGTTGGGACCAGGCATCGCTTGAGGCCTACGAGGAGTTCCAAGAGGCCCCCGAGCAGTTCTTTCCCACCGATCCCACCGAGGCGTCTGCCTGTCTGGGCGGCATGGCGGCATGTAACGCCTCCGGTGCCCGCAGCTACGCCTACGGCCCCATGCGCCCTCACGTCACGGGCCTTCATGTCGTGCTGGCCGATGGCGACCTGCTCGAGCTTCATCGTGGCGAGGTTTTTGCGCAGGGTCGTCGCCTTTCGCTCGTCACGGTGCAGGGCCGCACGCTCGAGCTCGACCTTCCCGACTACACCATGCCCAAGACCAAAAATGCTTCGGGCTATTTCGTCGCTGACGATATGGATGCCATCGACCTCTTTATCGGCGCTTGTGGCACACTCGGCGTCATCACCGAGCTCGAGATTGCCCTGCAGGCGGCGCCTGCGGTCGTTTGGGGCGTGAGCTGCTTCTTTGACAGCGAAGACAAGGCTGTGTCCTTTACCGATTCCGTGCGTCCCGTGCTGTCCCATGCCGCCGCTATTGAGTATTTCGATGCTGGTGCTCTGGATATCCTGCGTCGCCAGCGCGAGCGGTCGACGGCGTTTGCCTCGCTGCCGGCGCTCGACAAAGAGGCCAAGGTCTGTGTTTACGTGGAGCTCGACTGCGATGACGAGGCCCAGGCGACTGAGGAGCTGTATCACTTGGGGTGGGTACTAGAGCTTGCGGGCGGCCGCGACGATGCGACATGGGTCGCGCGCACCGAGGTCGATCGCGAGTGCCAGCGGTTCTTCCGCCACGCGGTGCCCGAGAGCGTCAACATGCTTATCGACGAGCGTCGCCGCACGGATCCCACCATCACCAAACTGGGGTCGGATATGTCGGTGCCCAACGCACGCTTGGCCGATGTCATCGCCCTTTATCGCCGTACGTTGTCCGAAAGTGGGCTTGAATCTGCCGCCTGGGGGCACATCGGTAACAACCATCTGCATGTGAACATTCTGCCGCGCGATGCGCAGGATTACCGCCGCGGCGGAGAACTCTTTGCCCAGTGGGCTTCCGAGGTCACGGCCATGGGCGGTGCCGTTTCTGCCGAGCATGGCGTCGGCAAGATCAAGGCGGGCTTTTTGGAGACGATGTACGGTCACGAGGCCATGGTCGAGTCGGCGCGGCTCAAGCTCCAGCTCGATCCCGACGGGCAGCTGGGTCGCGGCAACCTGTTTTCGGAAAAGCTCTTGGATGAGCTCGTCCAGAAAGGGGGCGCGTGAAGATGAGTGATTTCCATATGGTGGTGTGCGTCAAGGCCGTGCCGGGCAGCACCGAGGTCAAGATGGACCCCAAGACCAATACCATCGTGCGCGATGGCAAGCAGGCGGTCATTAATCCCTTTGATGCGAGCGCTTTGGAATGCGCGCTGGCGCTGAAGGACGACTTTATCGGCTTTGGCATGGACGTGCGCGTAACGGTGGTGTCGATGGGCATCCCCGCGACCGAGTCGCTGCTGCGCGACTGCATCGCTCGAGGTGCCGACGACGCGCTGCTGCTGACCGATCGCGCCTTTGCAGGTGCCGATACCCTGGCGACCACCTATGCCCTCAAGTGCGGCATCGAGGCGCTCGACGAGGACTTCGACCTGCTCATCTGCGGCAAGATGGCGGTGGATGGCGATACGGCCCAGATTGGTCCCGAGCTTGCCGGTGCTTTTGAGATTCCCTGTGTGACCGACGCGAGCTGCGTGCAAAGCGCGGGCTTTACGACCTGTGGTTCACTGGCGCTCGTTCACGGATGCGATGCCGGCGAGGAGACGGTGTACCTTGAGATGCCGTGCGCGATGACGACTGCTAAGGAGATTGGCCAGTTGCGTATGCCGAGTATTGCCGGTATTCGCGCGGCGGAGGAGGCGGACGTGCGCGTGGTCAGTGCCGCCGACGTGAACGCCGACCCCGCGCGTTGCGGTCTTGCCGGGTCGCCGACACAGGTCGTGCGCTCGTTTGTGCCCGACCGTGACCAAACGTGCGAGGACGTTGACGGAACGGCGTCCGAGCAGGCGGCAAAACTTGCCAAGATTATCGAGGGGATGGCATAGATGAGCGGACTGATTATCGATAGCGAAGCCTGTATCGGCTGCGGTCGCTGCGTTCGCGCCTGCGCCTCGGGCGGCATTGTGGTGGAGGGCGAGCGTCCCAATCGCTGCGCCCGCGTGACCGAAGGCTGCATCCTATGCGGTGGGTGCGTCGACGCCTGCCCTGTCAACGCTATCTCGATCGAGCGTGACGAGGCCGCTGGTGCGGTTGACCTCGATGCGTATCGAGACATTTGGGTATTCGTGCAGACCGACGAGCACGATACGGTGACTTCCGTTGCCTATGAGCTTATGGGCAAGGGCCGCGAGCTTGCCGATGCTCGCGGCTGCCGTCTGGTGGCACTGGCCGGCATGGGCCCCGAGGGTTCTCTCGGCGACCTGGAGCATCTGGTTTGCGCGGGCGCCGACGAAGTCCTGGCCTGTCGCGACGAGCGCCTGCGCCAAAACGATGCGGAGGTCTACGCCCGCTTGATCTGCGATTTGGTAGCCGAACGCAAACCCGAGGCCATCTTATACGGCGCGACCGCTTTTGGCCGCGAACTGGCACCCGGCGTTGCCGTGCGCTTGCAGACGGGCCTTACGGCTGACTGCACCGTACTTTCGATGGATACGGAGACGGGACTGCTGCAACAGACGCGTCCGGCGTTTGGCGGCAACCTGATGGCCACCATCGTCTGCCCCAATCATCGTCCCCAGATGGCAACGGTTCGTCCCGGCATCTTTAAGGCGCCCGACTTTGACTACGACCGCTCCGGCACGATCACCCAGATATCGCTTGCGGATGATGCTAAGGCTCGTGTCGAGATCTCGATTCCCGCCGAGGAGCGGAGGCAGCAGGCCTCGATCGCCGATGCCGAGCGCTTGGTCGTGGTGGGCCGCGGCATTGGCTCCAAGAAGAATCTGCCCCTGATGCGAAGGCTCGCCGAGGCTCTGGGAGCCGAGCTTGGTTGCACGCGACCTGTCGTGGAGGCCGGCTGGTTGGAGTATCGCCATCAGATTGGTCAGACCGGCGTATCGGTTTCGCCCAAGCTTCTCGTGAGTATCGGTGTTTCGGGCGCCATCCAGCATCTTGCCGGCATCGGTGGGGCGGAGTGCATTATCGCCATCAACGAGGACCCGGATGCCCCCATTTTTGGTGCTGCCCAGTACAAGGTTGTTGGGGGCGCCGTCGAGGTCGTCGAGGAACTGCTGGCCCAGCTTGGGCGCTAGGCACGCGCTAGCCAGTCACGCATCTCGTCCTTTAGACGGCTCCAGGTTGCCTGCGTGGCGGGGTCGGTAAAGGGTCGCGTAATGCCAAAGGGCGCGTCGAGCAGGCGGTGGATATCGCCCTGTTCGCGCGCCAGCGCGCGGCTTGCTGGATAGACGAGCTCAAACATAAAGCAGATGAGTCCCACCAGGTAGTCTGCGGACTCGTCGCGTTCATCGCGTGCGACGCAGCGGTGCTCGTCAAAGGCGGCAAGTGTCGGCGACGAGAAACGGCTGCCGAGAAACGTCTTCTCGTCCACCTTGAGGATGGTGTCGACGGTGCTGTCGGCGATGGTGCGCATAATGTCGATCTTGTCACCATCGCGCACGATATCGCAGAAGCTTCGCGTGCGCACGTCGAGCTGTGCGGGTAGACGGAAATCGCTGTGATAGGCAATGCTCGCTCGGATGAGCTCATCTTCTGCCGGGTCATCGATAAAGTCGCGGATGCTCGTTACGGCGGGTGCATCCGCGGGATTCTCGCCAAAGAGGACTTCGATCCCCAGCGCCGCATGGCTCATGCTCTCGGCGTCCTTAAAGGTGTCCCAGCGTCGCAGCTGCTCAAAGCGGCCCATATCGTGTAGCAGACCGCAAAGCCATGCCAGGTCAATATCTTCTGACGACCAGCCCTGCTCGCGCGCTACGGCATCGCATGCCTCGGCCACGTGGTACGTATGCTCGATTTTGAGCGCGATGCGTGGGTTGGTGGCGTCGTAGGCATCGGTGTAGCTTTTGAAGGCCGTGCGCGCCCGGTCTCGATCGATAGCTGTCATAATGACTTCCTAAAAAGTTGTGTCTTTCGATCCGGTGGCAATTGTAGGTGAACTCGGTTGCTGTCGGATGATGATTCTGCCGTGTCGCTACATGCGGTTCGGAGACCTTGTCAGGATGAGAAGTGTATGGTGCTCAAAATCGTTAGAACCGTCTGGCCAGTGATGCTTACCTATGTTGCAATAGGCGCGCCGTGCGGAATGATCATGGGGCAGACGGGAATGGAACCCTGGATGGTCTTTGCCCTGAGCAGCACGTTTGTGACGGGCAGCGGTCAGTTTATGATCTGCAATCTTTGGCTGGCGGGCGTACCGGCACCTTCGATTATCGCGAGCGTTGCCGCCATCTCCTCGCGTTTTGCGCTTTACTCGGCATCGATCGCGCCGCATCTGAGGGGTGCCTCGAAGCGTCAGACGCTGGCCGTCGCCGCGACGCTCACCGAGGAGGCATATGGCATCTCGCTTGCCAAGTTGGTTGAAGGGGAGGATTGGGGCCCGCGCGAGTCCTTTGTGCTCAACGCGATCCTCATCGCGACATGGGGCGTTTCGTGCACGATGGGCGCCGTTGTCGGCACTGTTGTCGATGTCCCCACCGCTATTGCGGGCTTTGTCTGCACATCGCTTTTTATCTGCCTGCTCTTTTCGCAGCGACTGTCGCGCGGCAACGTTGTCGCAGCGGTTTCGGGCGCGGTGTCCGTCGCCGTATGCAAGTCCTTGGGCCTCACGAATATTGCCGTGCCGGCAAGCGTCGTGGTCGGTATTGCCATTGCGCTGGCGTGCGATGCTGTATTTGACGGAAGAGGTGCCCGCGATGCCCGTTAACGAGTTCTTGGTTTTGTGGCTGTCGTCGTGGGCTGCTATCGCGTTCTTTCGCATCGCGCCGGCGTTCGCCTTGCGCGGGCGGACCCTGTCGCCCCGCATTACCGAGGCCCTGGGCTATATCCCGCCCGCTGCCTTTGCTGCGCTGGTCGCCAACGACTTGGTGAGCCCCGGCGCGTTCGACGCGGGACTCTGGCCTGCCTTGGTTCCCTGGATTGCGGCCGCCGGCGTCGTGGCGGTGGCAATCAAGACAAAGTCGATGCTGTGGTGCTGCGTTTCGGGCATCGTGTTCTATATCGTTTTGAGCCTCGTATAGGAGCAGGACGCGTTATCGTCCCGGCCTATCGAATCGAATTTCTCACCGAGGCGGTCTGCTTCTTCTGGTACCATGGTCAAACTTTACTGTAGCAAAGCGTGACGTGGGCTTTTGTACCCCGTCAGCGGAAATGGGGGTTTCATGGCACAGGAAGCAACCGCCAACGAGCAAAAGAAATTCAAGGTCCCGCGCATCCCGGGCGACATCATGATCTATCCGATGATCGTCGGTCTTTTGCTCAACACCTTCTGCCCGCAGGTTTTTGAGATCGGCGGCTTCTTTACGGCTGCCTGCCGCGGTGGCTCCAATACCATCGTCGCCGCGATTCTGCTGTTTGTGGGCGCCGGCATCAGCTTTAAGTCCACGCCGGGCGCCATCAAAACCGGCATCGTCGTGCTGATTCCCAAGCTGGTCGTCGCAGCGGCTCTCGGCTTGGGTGTGGCATATTTCTTTAACGACAACTTCCTGGGCCTGAGCTCTGTGTCTATCATCGGCGGCATCACGTTTTGCAACATGGCGCTCTATACGGGCATCATGGGCGAGTTCGGCGATGAGTCCGAGCAGGGCGCTGTCGGTATCCTGTTCTTTACGGCCGGCCCCGCCGTCACGATGATCATCCTCGGTGTCTCGGGTCTCGCCAATATCCCCGTCGGCACCATCATCGGATCCATCCTGCCGCTTGTTATCGGCATGGTCCTGGGCAACTTGTTCCCGTTTATCAAGAACCTGCTGGTCCCCGGCGCCAATCCCGCGATCGCTGTCATCGGATTTCAACTCGGTGCGTCCATGAGCCTGTCGAGCTTTATCACCGGCGGTATCTCGGGCATCCTGCTGGGCCTCATCACCCTCTTTATCGTTGGCCCCATCACCTTTGCCTTCGAGCGCTTGTGCGGCGGCAACGGCAAGGCCGCCGTTGCCTGCTCCACCATCGCCGGCACGGCTATGACCACGCCGGTTGCTCTTGCCGAGGTCGCGCCACGCTATGCCGAGCTTGCGCCCACCGCGTATGCGCAGATCGCCACCGCCGTCATCATCACGGCAATCATGGCCCCGATTCTGACCGGCTGGGTCGATAAGAAGTTCTGCCACGGCGAAGAGGATCTGTCGGTCGAAGGCGTCGAGGCTATTGAGGAGGCCGTCGCGACCGACATCGACGGCGAGTAATCGTCGACGCGAGTCAATCAAGCCGGCGTGTGCAATTCGCGCCGTTTGAGCGCCCGAACGATGACTGTTTTGCAGTGACGTTCGGGCGCTCTGCTATGATTCCCCTTACCCCTGCGGAGTAGGGGCGTTTATTGCCCAGACACGAATCGGGCGATTCTGACCACTTGGATATTGAAGGGATGGCGTCTAGTGGTTAAGGCACTCAAGATTGAGATATTCCTGCTATGCATGATTGTTCTTATCGGGCTTGCCGCGCGAAGTCGTCGCTCCTTGTTCTCGAGTACCCAGCAGCTCTTGTTTAGCATGCTCGGCTATACCTCTGCTGCCTACATTTTCTTCGATATGATCTGGACGCTCTCGGACGGCGTGTGCACTCCTGTAGGCATCACGGCCAACTGGATTTCCAACGCGGTCTCGTTTTCGCTGTTCGCCATCGCGTGCCTCATTTGGTTTTTCTATTCCGAGACAGTGCAGGGCTCTCGCCTTTTGACCGCGCGCTATAGGGTTGCGATCGTGACGTTGCCAACCGTATTGGTGGTCGTGCTGGCATTTGCCAGCTACTGGACGCACACTATGTTCTATATCGATGCGCAGGGCGTATATCGTCGCGGAGCGCTTTATATGATTCAGCCTATCGTGAGCTACTGCTACATCATATATACGTCCTTGCATGCCTTTATTCAGGCTCGAAAAGTCGAAAGCCTGCAAACGAAGGCCATTTATCGCACCTTCGCCTTTTTTGTGGTTCCCGCTCTGGTGGGCGGTACCTTCCAGGTTTTGTTTTCGGTGCCGGGCCTTTGTGTCGGTATAACGCTGAGCATCCTGCTGCTCTACATCATCTATCAGGAGCAGCTGATCTCGACCGACCCGTTGACTGGCCTCAACAATCGCAACCGTTTTGAGACCTATATGCTGTCGCTCTTTTCAAATGTGGATCAGGCCGAAGATGTATATCTGCTTATGATGGACGCTGACGGCTTTAAGCAGATTAACGACCGGTATGGACATGTTGAGGGCGATCATGCCCTCCAGGTCATATCTGCTACGCTCAAAGAGGTCTGCTCGGCGTCTGGTGGCTTTATCGCACGTTATGGCGGCGATGAGTTCGTGGTGCTTCAAAAGGTGACGGCGGAGCAGGACATCATGCGTCTGTGCGCGACAATCAACGACGAGCTCGCACGCGCCGAGGTTCCGTATTTGTTGCGGATGTCCATCGGCTATGCACGGGTCGGTGACGGTGTCGATACCTGGCAAGACTTACTTCGCGCTGCCGACGCGGAGCTCTACCGCGTCAAGGCCGAGAAAAAGAAGTCCGGCGTCCAGATACGCTAGAAAAAGGGGCACACGCTTGCGTGCATGGTGGCCCTCGGCTCTCCGATGTACTCCATTAAACTAAAGTATATGAATCCCCTCTGCTAATAAGGGCAGCTCGTTAGACCTTTTTGGGTTTGTTGACGATGATGATGCCGCCGCAGACCAACAGTAGGGCAACGATGACGGTAACGGGGCTCGTGCCAGCGCCCTCGCCGAGCAGCAGCGCGCTCAGCACCACACCAAAGACGGGGTTCATAAACCCAAAGACCGAGACGCGGCTGACGGGGTTGACGGCGAGCAGGCGGGACCACAGCGAGTACGCGACGGCGGAAATGAGTGCCATATAAATGATGAGCGCGATGGCGGGGGCGATTTCGGTGGGGGAGAGCGCACCGCCCATCAAAAAGCCGATGGCGGTAAGGACCAAGCCACCGACTAAAAACTGCCAACCGGCGAGCAAGACGCCGTCGTGCTCGCGCGAGAAGATGCCAATGAGGCAGGTCGAAAGGGCACCCGCGACGGTGGAGGCTAGGATAAAGCCCTCGCCGTCGAGCGTAAAGCCAAAGGTGCCGTCTGCGCCCGAAAGGTTGACGAGCGCGACGCCGGCAAAGCCCAGCATACAGCCAAGCACCTTGGCCGTATCGAGCTCCTCGGTGCGAAACGCCAGGGCGGCAAAGAGGATTGCGAGGAAGTTGGCGCTGGCCTCGATGATGGAGCTCGACATGGCGCTGGCGCGTGAGAGGCCCAGATAGAAAAAGAAGTACTGCCCGATAGTCTGGAAGAGCGACAAGACAAAGATGGGTTTGATGTCGCGCGCTTGCGGTATGAGGGGGCGGCGTTGGGCCGCGCTCATCCCAACGATAACCAGGACGCCGGCAAGCGTAAAGCGTAAACCTGCAAAGAGCAGCTGCGAAGCGCTATCGTGCGCCGGGATACCAAAGAGTGCGTAGCCGATCTTGATGCAGGGAAAGGCCGATCCCCAGAGTGCACAGCAAACAAGACAGCCCAGGATGAGTCCGGGCAGGGTGGCGAGATACGGCTTGCGGCTTTCCATGATGTCCTTCCTACATGCGCGAAGCAAAAAAAGAACCCGCCACCGGATGTGTCGGTGGCGGGTGTTGTTACCCGAAGGGATTGTACCCGATGGGAAAGGTTTAGGCGAAGTAGGCCACGCCGCTCTCAAAGATCGGCATGAACTTATCGCCGGGGACATGCTCGGGCACGTTGCGGTACAGGTTGTCGCCGCGGCGCTCGGCATGACCCATCTTGCCCAGGACGCGGCCGTCGGGGCTCGTGATGCCCTCGATGGCGAGTGCGGAGCCGTTGGGGTTGACGGAGAGATCCATGCTGGGCTTGCCGTCCTCGCCCACGTACTGCGTGGCGACCTGGCCGTTGGCGATCAGCTGGGCGAGCACTTCGTCATTGGCGACAAAGCGGCCCTCGCCGTGGCTGATGGCGACGGTGTAGGGGTCGTCCAGGCTGCACTGCGACAGCCACGGGGACAGGTTGGACGAGATGCGGGTGCGCACCAGGCGGCTCTGATGGCGACCGATGGTGTTGAACGTCAACGTGGGCGCATCGGGCGTGGCATCGACGATGTCGCCGTAGGGCACCAGGCCGAGCTTGATCAGGGCCTGGAAGCCGTTGCAGATGCCCAGCATCAGGCCATCGCGGGCCTTGAGCAGGTCGCGGACTGCCTCGGTGACCTCGGGAGCGCGGAAGAACGCCGTGATGAACTTGGCAGAGCCGTCGGGCTCGTCGCCGCCCGAGAAGCCGCCGGGGATCATGACGATCTGGCTCTGGCGAATACGGCGGGCGAGCTCGTGGGTGCTCTCGGCGACGGCCTCGGGCGTGAGGTTGTTGATCACGAAGGTGTCGGCCTCGGCACCGGCGGCACGGAAGGCGCGGGCGCTGTCGTACTCGCAGTTGTTACCGGGGAACACGGGGATGATCACGCGCGGGCGGGCGATCTTGGCGCCGCCGTACACGTGGATATCCTTGGCGCGGAAGTCGATGGTCTCGACCTCGGGGGTCTCGCCGGCGCTGCGGTAGGCGAAGACGCCCTCGATGCCGCTCTCCCAGGCCTCCTGGAGCTTGGCGAGCTCGATGACCTCGGAGCCGGTGTCGATGACATAGCCCTCGACGGTGGTACCCAGGGGCTCGACGACAACGCCGTCGGCGACCTCGGGCAGCTCGGCGTCCTCGGCGAGCTCGACGATAAAGCTGCCGTAGAGCGGGGTGAAGAGGCTCTCTACGTCTACATCCTCGGCAAGCTCGATACCGATCTGGTTACCGACGCACATCTTAAAGAGGCTCTCGGCGCCGCAGCCGTAGCCGGGCGTGGATATGGCCAGGGCGTTGCCGGTAGCAGTGAGCGCCTCGACGGCGTCAAACGCCGCGAGCAGCTGCTGAGCGTCGGGGCGGTAGTCCTCGCCATAGGTGGCGGGGGCGATGCGGACGACGCGGTGCGTGAGGCCCTTGAACTCGGGCGAGACGGCGCGGGCGGCCTTGCCCACGGCGACAGCGAAGCTGATCAGGGTCGGCGGAACGTTGAGCTCGCCGGTCTCGTCCTCAAACGAGCCGCTCATGGAATCCTTGCCACCGATGGCGCCGGCACCCAGGTCGACTTGGGCCATGAGGGCGCCCAAGACGGCTGCCGTGGGCTTGCCCCAGCGCTCGGCCTCGGTGCGCAGACGCTCGAAGTACTCTTGGAAGGAGAGGTAGGCGCGCTTGTGCTCAAAGCCGGCGGCAACGAGCTTGGCAATGGACTCGACCACGGACAGGTAGGCGCCCGCAAACTGGTCGGCCTCCATCAGATAGGGGTTGAAGCCCCATGCCATGGCGCTCGCCGTGGTGGTCTCGCCGTCCACGGGGAACTTGGCGACCATGGCCGAGCTGGGGGTGAGCTGCGTCTTGCCGCCAAAGGGCATGAGCACGGTCGCGGCGCCGATGGTGGAGTCGAAGCGCTCGGAAAGACCCTTGTTGGAAGCGACGTTGAGGTCGGTGACGAGCGAGGTCATGCGCTCGGCGAGCGTGGTGCCGGCCCAGCTGGGCTGCCACACGCTACGGGCGCACACGTGGGCGACCTGGTGCTTGGGTGCGCCGTTGGAGTTGAGGAACTCGCGGGACAGGTCGACGATGGCGACGCCGTTCCAGGCCATGCGCATGCGCGGCTCGGCGGTAACCTCGGCGATAACGGTTGCCTCCAGGTTCTCCTCGGCGGCGTAGCCCATGAACTCCTCGACGTCACCGTCGGCGACGGCGCAGGCCATGCGCTCCTGGGACTCAGAGATAGCGAGCTCGGTGCCGTCCAGGCCGTCGTACTTCTTGGTCACGGTGTCCAGGTCGACATACAGACCGTCGGCAAGCTCGCCCACGGCGACCGAGACGCCGCCGGCGCCAAAGTCGTTGCAGCGCTTGATCAGACGGCAGGCGTCGCCGCGGCGGAACAGACGCTGCAGCTTGCGCTCGACCGGGGCGTTGCCCTTCTGGACCTCGGCACCCGAGGTCTCGATGGACTCGGTGTTCTGGGTCTTGGAGGAGCCGGTGGCGCCACCGATGCCATCGCGGCCGGTGCGGCCGCCCAGCAGGATGATCTTGTCGGTGGGGGCGGGGCACTCGCGACGAACGTGGTTTGCCGGGGTAGCGCCCACGACGGCGCCAACCTCCATGCGCTTGGCCACGTAACCGGGGTGATAGAGTTCGTTGACCTGACCGGTGGCAAGGCCGATCTGGTTGCCGTAGCTGGAGTAGCCGGCGGCGGCAGTGGTCACGAGCTTGCGCTGCGGCAGCTTGCCCTCGAGCGTCTCGGAAACCGGGACGGTGGGGTCGCCGGCACCGGTGACGCGCATAGCCTGATACACATAGCTGCGGCCCGAGAGCGGGTCACGGATAGCGCCGCCCACGCAGGTGGCGGCACCGCCGAAGGGCTCGATCTCGGTCGGGTGGTTGTGGGTCTCGTTCTTAAAGAGGAACAGCCAGTCCTGGTCCTCGCCATCGACATCGACCTTCACCTTGACGGTGCAGGCGTTGATCTCCTCAGACTCATCGACATCGGCCATTACGCCGGTCTTCTTGAGGTACTTGGCGCCGATGGTGCCCATGTCCATGAGGCAGACGGGCTTGGCGTCGCGACCGAGTTCGTGGCGCATCTCCATGTAGCGGTCGAAGGCTTGCTGCACCACGGCGTCGTCGATCGTCACGTCGTCCAGGACGGTGCCGAAGGTGGTGTGGCGGCAGTGGTCGGACCAATAGGTGTCGATCACGCGGATCTCGGTGATGGTGGGGTCGCGGTCCTCATCGCGGAAGTACTGCTGGCAGAAGGCGATGTCCGCCTCGTCCATGGCAAGGCCGCGCTCGGAAATAAAGGCGGCAAGGCCGGCCTCGTCGAGCTCGCGGAAACCGTCGAGCACCTCGACGGGCTGGGGCTCGGGAGTCTCCATGTACAGCGTCTCGGGCAGGTCGAGCGAGGCGATGCGCGCCTCGACGGGGTTCACCACGTAGTGCTTGATGGCATCGATGGCGGCCTCGTCCAGAGCGCCCGAGATCATATAGACCTTGGCGGAGCGCACGGCGGGGCGCTCGCCCTGGCTGATGAGCTGCACGCACTCGCTGGCGGAGTCGGCGCGCTGGTCAAACTGGCCAGGCAGGAATTCGACGGCAAAGACGGCGCCATCGCTTGCGGGGAGCTCGTCGTAGGTCACATCGACCTGGGGCTCGCTAAAGACGGTCGGCACGCAGGAGCGGAAAAGCTCCTCGTCGATGCCCTCGACGTCGTAGCGGTTGATGATCCTCAGGGCCTCGATGCCCCTGATGCCGAGAATTTCGGTCAGCTCGCCCTTGAGCTGCTGAGCCTCGACGTCGAACCCGGGTTTCTTCTCCACGTAGATACGAGAGACCATTGGTTCCTGCCTTCCTGATCGGTTGGGCGTACGGTACGGTATGCGGCAGCGGTCGGTTTGCGGGGTCTGCCCTGCGGTCGCCTTGAGCCACATGTTTGTAAACCTCACTATGATACGACAGCTCGCGGCGCGTTGAGGACGGCGAGGGTGCTACAGTGATGCGCAATCAAGAGAAAGGCATCACATGGCATTCGTTTCGCTCGCCATCATCGCACTCGTAGCCTTTGCGAGTCCTTTTATCGCCTCGGCGATTCCCGGAAAACCCGTTCCCGAGACGGTCTTTTTGCTCGTGCTCGGCGCGGTGCTGGGACCCCATATGCTCGGCGTCATCCATGTAGATGCCGAGGTCTCGCTTGTGTCCGAGCTGGGCCTGGCCTTTTTGTTCCTGCTTGCCGGCTTTGAGATCGACCCCAAGAGCATCACGGGCGTCGAGGGGCGCTACGGCTTGGCGACGTGGGTCGTCACGTTTGGTATCGCCTGGCTTGCCGTGCGCTTTACCCCGTGGTTCTCGGTTAGTCATTTCGACGGTATCGCCGTGACGCTTGCCCTCACTTCGACGGCGCTCGGTACGCTCGTGCCCATCATGCGTGAGCGCTCGCTCACCGGCACGCGCGTGGGCGACTCGATTCTCGCGTATGGCACTTGGGGCGAGCTCGGTCCCGTGCTCGCCATGTCGGTGCTGTTGTCTGCCCGCACTGGCATCCAAACGCTCGTTATCCTTGGCTTGTTTGCGGTGGTTTGCGTGTTGCTGGCCGTGGTCCCGAGCCGCTCCAAGCGCGTCGGCAGCCGCTTCTTTGCGTTTGTCGAGGAACGCGCCGATACCACGTCGCAGACCTTCGTGCGCCTGACGGTGCTCATCCTGGTCACGCTCGTGGCATTCTCGGCTGTCTTTGATCTCGACATCGTGTTGGGTTCTTTTGCCGCCGGCTTTGTCCTGCGCTATATCATCCCCGAGGGCAACCATACGCTCGAGACCAAGCTCGATGGCCTGGCCTACGGCTTTTTGATTCCGGTATTCTTTACCGTATCGGGCGCAAAGATCGATCTGACGGCCGTGGCGTCGCGCCCGGGTCTGCTCGTGGGCTTTATCGTGGCGTTGTTGATTATTCGTGCCGTGCCCATTCTTATTTCCATGAGCATTTGTCCTGCGACGCGCGATGTGTCGGCGTATGGCCGCATTACCGTGGCCCTGTACTGCACCACGGCCCTGCCGATCATCGTTGCCGTGACGAGCGTTGCCGTCAACGCGAGCGCGCTGTCGCAAGATATTGCGTCGGTCATGGTTGCCGCCGGCGCCATCACGGTGTTCTTGATGCCATTGCTCGCGCAGCTCTTCTACCGCGTGGTGGATGCCGCGCCGGTCGCCGCCGTGGCAGAGGTTGCCGAGCATCCATCCGATGCGCTCGACATCTTGCGCGCCCACCACGACCTAGCGAGCTTGCTCGCGCGCGAGCATGAGCTGCTGACTTCGCATGGTCATGGTCGCGTATTCGAGGGCCTGCCTACGCTCGATACGATTGCCGAGCGTCTTTCCGCCGAGGCGGAGAGCGGCCACATCGATGCCCGCATCGTGGACGCGGCGCACCTGCTTGCCGATAAGACTTACGGCGACGAGATCGACCCCGGCAAGCTCACCCCGCGCGAGCGCCGTCGCCTGGAGCGCGCCAAGCTCGCCGTGCGCGAATACCGCCGCCGCATGCTGGAACTCTATGCGCGCGAAGAAGCCCAGGACGACGACGGCAGGTAGCCAACGCCGTGCAAAATGCATCCCGGAATTGGCGTCCAGAGTGGGATGCAGTTTCCGCGAGAGGCCCGTTGCGGAAAGCGCGTCCCAGAATCCGCGCCCAGAATGGGACATAGTTTCCGAAAGTAGGCCCTGATGGAGATTGCGTCCCGTTCTGAGTTGAAATACCGGGACGCAGCTTCCCCTGCAAACAGAACAAGGCGCGCTGCCTGTGGTTGATGCAGGCAGCGCGCCTTTTGCGTTGAGCTTCGTTGAGGTTCGAAGTAGTGGACTAGTTGGCCATGACGCCTTCGGTCCATGCCTCGACGTCCTCGATGCGCAGGACGTTGGCGACCTCGGCCACGCAGTCGACGCTGGCAAGCTCGACGGCGGCAGCCTGGACGTCCTTCTCGAGCGCGCGGTGCGTCAGGAAGATGACCGAGCAGGCATCGCTGACGCCCGACTTGCCGTCCTCGACCTGGTTGATGAGCGAGATCGAGATGTTGTGCTTGGCAAAGATGTCGACCGTCTCGGACAGGGCGCCCACGCGATCGGCGACCTTCAGGCGCACATAGTACTTGGTCTGGAGCTCGTCCATGGGCTTAAAGGCGAGGTTGTGACCATAGGGCTCAATCTCGGGCAGCGGAGCCACGCCGCGGCTGATCTGCTCGGAGAGCGACAGGATATCGCCCACGACGGCGCTCGCGGTGGGGAAGGAGCCTGCGCCGGCACCGTAGAACATGGTCTCGCCCACGGCGTCGCCTACCACGTAGACAGCGTTCATGGCGCCGTTGACCTTGGCAAGCATGTGGTCGGCGGGGATCAGCGTGGGATGCACGCGGACGTCGACGCCGGCTTCGGTGTTGCGTGCGATACCCAACAGCTTAATGGTGTAGCCGAGCTCGCGGGCTTGGGCGATGTCCTCGGCACCGATGGTGCGGATACCCTGCTGGTACACATCGTCGGTGGTCACGCGGGTGCCAAAGCCGATGGAGGCGAGGATCGCCGTCTTGCTGGCGGCATCGAAGCCGTCAACGTCGGCGGATGGGTCGGCCTCGGCATAGCCCTTGGCCTGCGCGTCGGCAAGGACGTCGGCGTAATCGGCGCCCTCGGCGTCCATGCGCGACAGGATATAGTTGGTGGTGCCGTTGAGAATGCCGGCGATGGTCAGGATCTTGTTGCCTACCAGGTCGTGCTCAAGCGTGCTGACAATGGGGATGCCGCCGCCGCAGCTGGCCTCGCACTTAATCTGCACGCCGCACGCGCGCGCCTTCTCGGCGAGCGTCTCGACGTGACGGCCCAGCAGAGCCTTGTTGGCGGAGACGACATGCTTGCCGTTCTCGAAGGCAGTGGTGAAGATCTCGGTTGCGGGATGCTCGCCACCGATCAGCTCGACGACGATGTCGACGGCGGGGTCGGTGACGACATCGTGCCAGTCACTTGTAAAGGCCTCGCGCTCAATGCCTGCCGCCTCGGCCTGCTCCCAAGCAAGCGCGCAGGCGCGGGTCAGCTTAAGGTCGATGCCGTAGGCTGCCAGGTACTCATCGTGGTGGCTCTTGATCAGACGGGCCACGCCGCCGCCGACGGTTCCCAGACCGATCAGACCGACGTTCACGGTGCGCAGGGGT
>DBFAZJ010000183.1:0-12095 GCA_048244295.1 Collinsella sp. | reverse complement strand
GCGTCGGGGCAGTGCTTTTGAATGGCGATCCTCAGCTCGGGCAGGTTAATGGCAATGTTGGCCTTGACCTTGGCATCGCCCGATGCCGGGATGGGGCACGGAACGGCCAGGCCAATGCCCGCCACAAAGGCACGCGGAATCCGAGCCTTGGCGACCACCTGGTCGATAGCCTCGGTCACCGCGGCAAAGCCCGCGGCGTCAACGATGGGAGGCGTAGGCACGCTGGCCTTGGCTAGCAGGTTGCCGTCCTCGTCGAACAGGCCCTCCTTAACCGAAGTGCCGCCGACGTCAATGCCGATGTAGTACTGCTTAGGTTCCATGGGAGCCCACCTTTCTCGTTTAAACATTGCCTGTATGGTACCGCTCCCAAGGCAAAAACCCACCAAAAAGGGACAGGTTTGTTTTGGCAGGTTATATCTGGGGAAACGCAGAGTACGAGATTCGGTTCGCTGGCCGCTATATCGGTTCGGTCCTGTCCTCGGACCGATCATTCCTCAACACGACACTACTCAGATGTTTATCATTTAAAACGCTCTGATTTTACAAGCGGGGCGTCTTTTGATTTTATCTTTCTCGAACTTTTCAATAACTCAATAGAGATACTTAGGCGTTGACTATACTTTCTTTTATTCTCAATCAAGTTGGAAAGGAGGTTCCTTGATGCCCAAATACGGGGCGATAGCTGCAGATATTCGTCGGAGTATTGAGGATGGCGCTCTTAAACCTGGCGACAAGCTTCCCACCGTCGTAGAGTTTTGCGAGCTGTATAGCGTTTCCAAAATCACCGTCAAACGAGCTATCGAGCAAATCACCGAGGAAGGTCTTATTACCAGCCGTCGTGGATCGGGTACCTACGTTAAGGACACGGCGGGACTTCCCGGCCAGGCGTTTTTCCAGGGCAAAAATGACCGTGCCCAGGGTTTTTCGTATGAGCACCGCGGGGAGAAGGTGACCTCGGTGGTCTACGATTTCTCGATTGTTAATCCACCAGCAGACATCGCAGCCCAGCTAGGAATTGCCGAGGATGACTTTGCCTATCACGTCGTGCGCGTGCGTCAGGCCGATGGGGAGCCCATCGTTATCGAGTACACCTACATGCCCCTCGAGCTGATTCCGGGGCTGAAAAAGAAGGACCTGTACGGATCGCTCTACCATTTCATCCGCGAGCAATGCGGGCTGAAAATTTCGAGCTTTCACCGTACCATTCGCGCCGTGGCAGCAACCGAGGAAGAAGCCGAGCGTCTGGACACCAAACCTGGCTCTCCCTTGCTCGAGCTCACTCAGATTGGCTTTTTGGACAGTGGTGCCGCCTTTGAGTATTCGACCTCGCGCAACGTTGGCGACCGCTTTGAGTTGCACAATGTAACGTTGGCCTAGCTTTGTTACCCGGTGGGTGCTCGTTTTGAGTCGTCTTACGCGGCGCCCGCACAACCTTATGGGAGTATGCACATGTCCGATTTGATTAAACTCACGCCGATCTTCCACGAGAAGATCTGGGGCGGCCGTCAACTCGAAACCGTATTTGGTTACGACATTCCCGATGGTCCCATCGGTGAGTGCTGGGCCATCTCGGCCCACCCCAACGGCGACTGCCAGATTGCGGAGGGCCCGTATGCTGGCCACACGCTGTCGTGGCTGTGGGCCGAGCACCGTGAGCTTTTTGGCAGCTGCGAGGGCAAGGAGTTCCCGCTGCTCATTAAAATTCTGGACGCCAAGGACGACCTTTCGATCCAGATTCATCCCAACGACGAGTACGCCGCCAAGCACGAGAACGGCAGCCTGGGCAAAACCGAGTGCTGGTATGTGCTGGACTGCGAGCCCGGCGCCACAATCATCGTCGGCCAGCGCGCGCATGACCGCGCCGAGGCCGCACAGATGATCGAGGCCGGCCGCTGGGACGACATGCTCAACGTGCTGCCGATCCACAAGGGCGACTTTTTCCAGATTGATTCCGGTACCGTGCACGCCATCAAGACCGGCACGCTCATTTTGGAGACGCAGCAGTCGAGCGATGTGACGTATCGCCTGTACGACTACGACCGTCCCGGCACCAACGGCAAGCTGCGCCCGCTGCACATTGAGCAGAGCCTCGACTGCATCGACTTTGATGCTCAGGCTCCGACCGACGGCACCGTGACGGCGCCCGAGGTCGACGGCGTAACCGAGCTCGAGTCCAACCCCTGCTACACCGTCGATCGCGTGCGCGTTGACGGCAGCAAGACCCTCGACCAGCGCTGGCCCTTCATGTGCCTGTCGGTCATCGACGGCGAAGGCACCGTCTGTGGCGACCCCGTCCACAAGGGAAGCCACCTGCTGGCTCCGAGCACCGTGGAC
The DNA here is from genome assembly GCA_048244295.1 of Collinsella sp. Taxonomy (GTDB): domain Bacteria; phylum Actinomycetota; class Coriobacteriia; order Coriobacteriales; family Coriobacteriaceae; genus Collinsella. Next base: position 9,761 of record DBFAZJ010000183.1, on the reverse strand, counting down.
CAGATCGAACTTGAAGGCAATATGGAACTGATCATCAGCCACCTCTAGGTCGCAACAACAACCAAAACGCAACAAGGGGCTCCCCCGTTCTTCAACGGGGGAGCCCCTTGTTGTATCTATCCATCAGCCCACCCGTCTCTCCAGATCAAAAAGCGAACGAGCAGAGCGACGTTCGCAAGCAACGTTATCTAAGGACCTGGGCGGGCGTATGGGGCAACATCGATCGCGAGTTCCGCACGCAAAGGAGGCCACTTAATGTGGCCTCCGTCTTGCGCAGGACTGCCCGAGCAGGCGATGTTGCCCCATACGCCCGCCCGGGTCCGCCGGGATTACGACAGCTTGACAATTGGAGCAAAGCCCTTCATCAACTTTTTGGTCTGGCCGGTCTTTTCGAACTGGACCTCGATCATGTCTCCGGCGACCGAGATCACGGTACCCGTGCCAAAGGTCTTATGGCTCACGGTATCGCCCGCGGCAAAGTCCTGCGATGCGCTGGCGCGATCGACCTTGCGCTCCACCGTCGGGGACACCTTGGACGACGGCTTTTTGGCTCGCGGCGCGCCCGAGCCAAAGGTCGAGGCAACACGGCCGGCGTCGGGCGAGACCCCACGATGGCGCTCGGTCCCGTAGCTGCTGCCGCCAAAGAAATCGTCAAAGCTCGATCCGCCGCGCGAACCGGAACCGCCGGTCGAGCGCGTATGCGAACCAAACACCTTGCCGCCATACATGTCCGAGCCCATGCCCGAGCCAAACGTGCCGCGACGGTCGCCGCGCTTCTCCCAGCCCGTGCCCTCAAAACCGGCAGAACCGATGCCGCTAAACTCGATATCCTCAAACGGAATCTCGTTGAGGAAGCGCGAGCGCGGATTGGCAGAGGTCGAGCCGTAGGTGCGGCGCGTGGCCGCATAGGTCAGGAACAGGCGCTTACGGGCGCGTGTGATAGCGACGTAGGCCAGGCGACGCTCCTCCTCGAGCTTGCCCGGGTCATCGCTGCCGCCAAAGTCGTGCACGTGCGGGAAGATGCCCTCCTCCATGCCGGCCACGAACACCGCCGGGAACTCCAGGCCCTTGGCGGAGTGGATGGTCATCATGGTGATGGCATGCGTCTCGCCGGCCAGGGAATCCAAGTCGGAGCGCAGGGCCAGCCACTCCATGAGTGCCGGCAGCGCCTTACAGGTGAGCGGGCCGTAGGTGCGCTCGATCTCGTCGGCATGCACGGCACCCGCCGGCAGCTCCGTCGGCGCGGCATACGCGTTGCCCGCGATGGCGGCGGCCAGGGCATCCTGCGGAGACAGTGCCGGAGCGGCCAAGCTATCGAGCGGATTGGAACCTGCGGCGTCACGGGCGCCGACGAGTGCCTCGAACGAGGATGCCGGTGCGGACGGCCCCGGCTCGGGTGCAGGCGCGCTCACCACAACGGGCTCGGGCTCAGCAGGCACATCGGCAACACCGGCAGCGCGCAGCTCTTCCAAGCTCTCGAGCGTACCTTCGATATCCTCGTGCGTCTCCTCAAATTCGGCGGCGACGCCCAGGAATTCCTGGATGTTCTCGGCGCGGCTCTCGGATTCCATGGTGCCCTCGGCGCGGAAGGCCTGCAGCAGGCCCGTCTTATCGACAATCATCTCGACGACGTCCTTGAGCTCGCCGTCCATGCGGCGACCCTCGCGCACCAGCGACACAAAGCTCGACAGGCCGTTGCGCACCTTGGCGCTAAACATGCCCGTCTCGGCGCACGCGATCTCGCAGGCCTGGAAGAACGAGCAGCGGTTGTCGCGCGCCAGCTGCTCGATCTTTTGAATCGAGGTGGAGCCGATGCCGCGGCGCGGCGTGTTGATGACGCGCTTGACGCTCATCTCGTCGGCCGGGTTCACAATCATCTTAAGATAGGCCATGACGTCGCGGATCTCGGCACGGTCGAAGAATCGCGTGCCACCCACGATCTTGTAGGGCACGCCTGCGCGCAGGAACATATCTTCGAGAATACGCGACTGAGCGTTGGTGCGGTAGAACACGGCGATGTCGTCGTAACTCGTGCCCTTGGAGTGCAGCTTCTCGATCTCGCCGGCAATCCAGCGGCCCTCGTCGCGCTCATCGCTTGCCTGGAAGGCCTGGATCTTCTCGCCATCGCCCTCGGCCGTAAACAGGCGCTTGTCCTTGCGCTGCGAGTTGTGGCGCACCACGGCGTTGGCGGCGCTCAGGATATGGCCCGTGGAGCGGTAGTTCTGCTCCAGCTTAACGGTCTTGCAGTTTTTAAAGTCCTGCTCAAAGTCCAGGATGTTGGTGATGTCGGCGCCACGCCAGCTATAAATGGACTGGTCATCGTCGCCCACGACCATGAGGTTTTGGTACTTGGCGGCCAGCAGGTTAGCGATCTCGTACTGGACGTGGTTGGTGTCCTGATACTCGTCGACGCTAATGTAGCGGAAGCGCTCCTGGTACTTGTCGAGCACCTCGGGGCGGATGCGCAGCAGCTCGAGCGTGCGCACGAGCAGGTCGTCGAAGTCCATCGCGTTGGCGGCGCGCAGGCGGCGTTCCAGCTCCAAGTAGACCTGCGCGGCCTTTTTGTCGTTGGGGCTGTCGGCGGATTTGAGCATGTCCTCGGGGCCGATCATGGCGTTTTTGGCCGAACTGATCTTGCTGCGGATCATGTTGATGGGGAATTGCTTTTGCTCGATACCGAGCGCCTGCATAATATCGCGCACCATGCGCTTGGAATCGTCGTCATCGTAGATGGTGAACTGACCGGTGTAGCCCAGCAGGTCAGCGTCCTCGCGCAGCATGCGCACGCACATAGCATGGAAGGTGCACACCCACATGCCGCGGGTACCGCTGGGGATGAGTGCCGCCAGACGCTCGCGCATCTCGGCCGCGGCCTTGTTGGTAAACGTGATGGCAAGGATCTGCCAGGGCTTAACGCCCAGGTCGCCGAGCATATGTGCGATACGGAAGGTCAAGACGCGGGTCTTGCCCGAGCCGGCGCCGGCAAGGACCAGCAGCGGGCCCTCGGTGGTCAGGACCGCCTCGCGCTGAGCGGGATTAAGGCTGTCGATGTCGACGAGCGGCTTGGCGGGCTTGGGCGCCGGCGCGGGAGCGTCGTAGATGTCGAGCGGAACGAGCTCGGGCTCCGGCGCAGCAGGGGCGGTGTATGCATCGAGCGGCACGGGTTCCGGCGCGGGCGGCACAGGTACCGCGACATTCTTTTCCCAGGGCAAGGGCTGGGTCATGGGCGACTCCTCATCTGACGGACGGCGCGCCTGCGGGCAGCGCCATAGTTTGAGCCGTACCAGTATACCGAGCCGCGCGGACACCGACGCAAATCACACCACGACTCCGTGCGTCACCGTCAGGCCCGCCCAGCGGATTTGGCGCAATGGGGTCAGGTTAGTCTGCACCACATTGGTGCAAAGAAACCTGGCCCCATTGCGCCAATCACGGAGCCACCGATGTCATGGCAACGGTAGCGAGCGGCGTCAACCAAGTTACAGGCCGAGCATAGGCTCCAGAACGAAGAAGTATGCGAGCACTACGACGCCCAGGATGATGCGGTAAACACCGAAGCACTTGAAGTCGTGACGGCGGACGAAGCCCATGAGCCACTTGATGGCGATGAGCGAAACCACAAAGGCCACAACGCAGCCCACGCCCAAGATAGCGACCTCGTTGGCGCCGAACGTGCCGCCCTTGATGAAATATTTGACCAGCTTGAGTGCACTCGCGCCAAACATGACAGGGATGGCCAGGAAGAACGTAAACTTGGACGCCACCGAACGCGTACAGCCCAAAAGCAGGCCGCCGATGATGGTAGAACCGGAGCGAGACGTACCAGGCACCAGCGAAAGCACCTGGAAGCAGCCGATACCCAGCGCAGTCTTCCAGCTCAGGTCCTCGAGCGTGGCGATGGAGCCAAAGTCCAGATTCTCGTCATCGTCCTCATCCTCAGCGGTAGCCGCGGCGGGCGCCGCAAAGTGTGCACCGGCGGGACGTCCACCCGACACCACAGCACGAGAACCAAACGAACCGGCAAGAGCGGCCTGGTCGCGCTTGTTCGCGCGCCAGTTCTCGATCACGATAAACAGCACGCCGTACACAATGAGCGCCAGCGCCACGACGGGAGCATTGTAGAAATGCTCCTCCATCCAGTCGTTAAGCGGCAGACCGATCGCCGCGGCGGGAATGCAGCCGAGCACAATCTTGCCCCACAGCACCCAGGTGTCGCGACGGCCCTCCTTGCCCTTGCTGGGCGAGAACGGATTGAGCTCATGGAAGAACAGCACACAGACGGCCAGAATGGCGCCGAGCTGAATCACGACCAGGAACATATTCCAGAACGTCTCGCTCACGTTCATCTTGACGAACTCGTCCACCAAGATCATGTGACCGGTCGACGAAACAGGCAGCCATTCGGTGATGCCCTCGACCAGGCCCATGAAGGCAGATTTTAGAAGCTCGATAATATCCAAAGGGACCCCCTCGTTAGACACCCGCCGATATTGTTCTGCGGACGGTGCGGGCGATGTCCCATTATCAACCGTTCGGGCGCGTCTACGCCTACCCTTACCAAAAAACTCGCCCGTTCACAGAATTGCGAGCGGTCAAACCCAAATCCTTGGGTATAACTGCAACAAGATAAAGTGTCCGGCGGCCAACGCGCCCGCGCCCGCCCGATGCACGAGCCCCGCGCCCGTGCGATAGACCAAGGAGGAAACCATGAACGAGGGCTACACCAAGGTATTTGTTTCACTCGACGGTACTGAGCAGCAGGATTTTGTGCTCGCACGCGCCATCAAGGTCGCCGCGAACAACGGCGCCAAGCTAATCATCGGCCACGTTATCGATTCCACGGCGCTCGAGACCGCCGGTTCCTATCCGGTCGATCTGGTCAACGGCCTAGAGGAGGCATTTAAGAACTCCATCGCCAAGCAGCTCGAAGAGGCCAAGGCCAATCCCGATATTCCCGAGGTCGAGGTCATGATTCGTGCTGGCCGTATTCGCGAGACGCTCAAGGACGAGATGCTCGACGTAGTCAAGCCCGACCTGGTGCTCTGCGGCGCACGCGGCCTGTCCTCGATCAAGTATGCGCTGCTGGGTTCGATTTCGACGTTCCTGCTACGCAATACGGACTGCGACATTCTGGTCGTGAAGTAGGTTCCTTCCCGCCGGCGCAAGGCCTGCGGGGTTATCACGCCGACGTCCTCGCCGCTTCGCGGCTGCGGGATGTCGGCTTTGATAACCCCTCCCGGCCTTGCGCCTTCGTCACCGTACTTCAGCGAGTTGTCTGATTGAAAAATAGCGTGCCGCCCCGTTTGGGGCGGCACGTTTTGTTTGAGGCGGACATCTGCCGTGTGCGTTACTCGAAGTATTGAAACTTGTTGGTTGAGAAGGCAAACGTGACGACAAAGCCTTTGCCGGAGTCGGATGCTGCGGTGACGTCGATGCCCATCTTGGAGCACAGGCGCGCCACCAGATAGAGGCCGATGCCCGTTGCACGCTTGGTGGTGCGGCCGTTGTCGCCGGTAAAGCCCTTCTCGAACACGCGCGGTAGGTCTGCCGCACACACGCCGCAGCCGTTGTCCGCGACGGTAAGCTCGATGCGCTCGCTTGCCAGACCCTCGTCCAGCAACGCACCCGAAAACACAATCTTTGCGCCGTCCTCACGCGCATATTTAATGCTGTTCTGAATGAGCTGACCCAGAATAAACTCGAGCCACTTCTCGTCGGTAAAGACCTCAAAGTCGAGGTTCTCGCACACCGGAGCCACGTGCGCCGCGATAAGCTCGCGCGCGTTGGCTTTAATCGCGCCCGTCACCAAGGTCTTGAGATCCCAGCGGCGAATCAGGTAGTCGCGCTCCACGACTTCCGAGCGCGCATAGTAGAGCGCCTGGTCGATATAGCGCTCCACGCGGGCAAGCTCGCGACCGAGGTCATCTACGCGCGACAGATCATCTTCGCTGCCGTCCAGGTTTTCCAAAATCAGATGGGCTGCCGCCAGAGGCAGCTTGGCCTCGTGGACCCAGCTCTCGATATAGTCGCGATAGTCATCGGTCTGGCGCCTGCCTTCGGCAACCTCGTCACAAGCGGCTTTGCCCACCCGGCGCAAGACCTCGTACTCGAGCTCGCCCTCGGCATAGGTCGGGCATTGCACCATCTCCTGCACCCATGCGGGACTCTCGAGCTCTTCGGCCGCGCGCTCCAACTGACGCAGAAAACGGCGACGGCGCGCGTACTCGACCACGATGCCGAGCATACCGAAGATAAAGGACACGCCAACCGCCACGACCACGATAGAAACGGGTGCGCCGGCGACCGTCAGCACAAAGCAGCTCAGCAGCACACCGCACGTCCACACGGCGACGGGAAGCAGCGCATCTTTGAAGAACTTGCCAAACGACATAGCCGGCCCCTAGACCGAATAGCCTTGGCCGCGGTGCGTTGTCAAATACCCCTTGATGCCGATTTTTTCGAGCGTGGTGCGCAGGCGGTTGATGTTGACGGTAAGCGTATTGTCGTCCACAAAGGCGTCGGAGTCCCACAGGTCCTGCATGATGGCCGAGCGCGAAACGATCTTGCCCGCGCGGCTCAGAAGCAGCGAGAGGATACGCAGCTCGTTTTTGGTGAGCTCGGTGCTGGCGCCCATTTGCGTGTTGGTGACCATGGAGCGTGCGAGGTCGAGCTCCAGTCCCTTGTGGACGAGCGTGCTGCGCTCGCCCGCCGCCGCGGTGCGACGCAGCAAGGCATTGATGCGCGCCACGAGCACGCGCGCGCTATAGGGCTTGGGAACAAAGTCGTCCGCGCCGAGCGTCATGGCCATGACCTCGTCGATCTCGGTCGTGCGCGACGTGAGGACGATGATGGGAACCTCGGATTCGCGGCGAACCTCGTGGCAGATATGCTGGCCGTCCTTGACGGGAAGCGTCAGGTCGAGCAGCACCAGGTCGGGTGCGGCGGCGAGAATATCGCGCGAGACGTGCTCAAACGATTCGCAGGCCTCGATCTCAAACCCGGCGCGGGCAAGGATGTCGATAAGCTCACGACGAATGGGTTCATCGTCCTCAACGATATAGATTAGCGCCATGGATTCCGCTCCCCTCTTGGTTGTCTTGCCCCATTATGACCGCGGAGCCGCAGGTACGCGCCTCGCGTGTCACCAAGGTGACAGAACTGTTCGCGAACGAAAACGCTTGGCTCGTCCCTCGCTCGCAACGGGCGCGGGAATCAAATGATTATTAAATCCCCGTCCCAGAAAAATCATTTAGCGGCGGGCGCGGAGCTTTTCGTAGCCGTCGGCGAAGAAGGCGACCGTCGCGGCGTCGCCCTCGGCAGCGTCCGTCTCGGTTGCGGGAACCACGCCGTGCTCGTCGCTCACCAGGAACAGCGCGCCCTTGAGTTGCGCGGGAATGTCTACGCGCGTGACCGGGATGCCCTTGGTCTGGGCGAGCTGCTCGATGAGCGTCGCCGTGCCGCACAGGCACTCGTCCGCCGGCGCCACAAAGGCAAGCTCGCCGTTGTTGACGGCGGCGAGCAACTCGGGCGCCACGCCGGTCTCGTCGGCCTCGGAGCGGGCCTCGGCGGAACGGGCACGCAGCGCCTTGGCCGACGTATCGGCGAGCGGCTCGTACTCCCCCACCGTCATGGCGGCGTTGCCGTTGATGTCGATCACCAGCATGAGTACGCCGTCGTGCGCAGTGTAATCGCCCTCGGCAAGCGACCACTCAACGTGCTGTTTGGCCCAGCTGAGCATGTTATGGGTAAGCGGCTCGCCCTGCACCAGGCGCTCGGACAGTGCGCGAATGTGGCGGTTGAGCATGGGCACCTTTTTATTGGACATGCGCCAACGGCAGATAAGCGCGGGCTTGTCGAGCGTAAACTTCTCGACCGCCTCCTGATTGGCGCAAAAGTCCTCGTACGCACGCTGATCCTCGGCATTGCCAAACAGCTCGGCATCATCAATCTGGGGCATGGTCATACCTTTCGTGTTAGTCATTCCGTCCTCTTATACCAAAAAGACGGCCCTCCAAACGGAGCAGCCGTCTTTTGCGGAGATTATTTTGTCCCAAGGCGGAACTTAGTGGCGGAAGTGGCGGGCGCCGGTAAAGACCATAGCAATATTGTGCTCGTTGCAGGCCTGGATGCTTTCGTCGTCGCGCTTGGAGCCGCCGGGCTGGATGATGCAGGTCACGCCGTGTGCAGCAAGCACGTCGACATTGTCGCGGAACGGGAAGAACGCGTCGCTTGCACAGGCAAAGCCGCCCTTCTCCACGCCCTCGCGCTCGCAGAAGTCCTCGGCGCGCTCGCAGGCAAGTAGCGCAGAGTCAACGCGGTTAGGCTGACCCGGGCCCATGCCAATGCCGGCCTTACCCTTGGAGACCAGGATGGCGTTGGACTTAACGCCCTTGCAGACCTTCCAGGCAAACTCGAGCTCGGCCATCTCGGCGTCGGTGGGCTTGCGGTCGGTGGGGAACGTAAAGGTCGCGGGATCCTCGGTCACGTGGTCGACCTCCTGCACCAGCACGCCGCCGTCGACGGAGCGCAGCTCCACCTGAGCGCCGTGGTCCACGCCGCCGGTCGCCAACACGCGCAGGTTGGGGCGCTTGGCCATGCGCTCGAGCGCCTCGGCGGTGTAGCTCGGGGCGATGATGACCTCGACGAACTGCTTGTTCTGATCGGCAAAGTGCTCAACCAGATCAAAGGGAACCTCGCGGTTGCAGGCGATGATGCCGCCGAAGGCGCTCTTGGGATCGCAGGCAAAAGCGCGGTCGTAGGCAGCCGTGATGTCCTCGGCAACGGCGGAACCGCAGGGGTTCTGGTGCTTGAGGATTACGCAGGCCGGCTCGTCGAACTCGCGGACCAGGTTCCAAGCGGCGTCGGCATCCAGATAGTTGTTGTAGCTGAGCGGCTTGCCCTGGATCTGCTTGGAGCCCACGAGCGGGAACTGCGAGCTCGCGGTGTTCTCGCAGCCCTCGGCAAAGCGATAGACTGTGGCTTTCTGCTGCGGGTTCTCGCCATAGCGCAGGTCGTCGACCTTCTCCAGCGAAATCTCGAGCTTGGCAGAGGTGTCCGCCACGTCGCTTGCCTGGGCGGCGAGCCAGCGGGAGATGGCCGTGTCGTAGGCGGCGGTGGTCTGGTAGACCTTCACCTGCAGGCGACGACGGGTGGAAAGCGTGGTGCAGCCACCGGTCTCGTGCATCTCGGCCAGGACGGCATCATAGTCGGCCGGATCGGAAATGACGGTAACGCTCGTGGCGTTCTTGGCGGCAGAGCGCAGCATGGAGGGGCCACCGATGTCGATGTGCTCGATGGCGTCCGCGAAGGTGACCTCGGGGTTGGCGACGGTCTTCTCGAACTCGTACAGGTTGACGACGACCAGGTCGATCAGCTTAATGCCGTGCTGAGCCGCCTCCTGCATGTGCTGCTCGGAATCGCGGCGGGCCAGCAGCGCGCCATGAACCTTGGGGTGCAGGGTCTTAACGCGGCCGTCCATCATCTCGGGGTAGCCCGTGAACTCCTCGATGGGGGTTACGGGAACGCCCGCGTCCTCGATGGCACGAGCCGTGCCGCCCGTAGAGATGATCTCGACGCCAAAGTCGTCAACCAGCGTCCGTGCGAAATCGACGACGCCCGTCTTATCGGTAACCGAGATCAACGCGCGTGCGATCTTCACATCAGATCCCATGCAGTCCTCCTGTCTGGTACGCCGCCGTGCTCTGTGAGTCGGTGATACGTCGATCTGCAGCGCTCGCGCAGCGGCATTGAAAATACTGATT
>DBFAZJ010000182.1:0-4152 GCA_048244295.1 Collinsella sp. | reverse complement strand
CTCGGGGTCGTTATGGTAGGGACGACCGGCGAGTACGATGCCGTGACCGCCGTGGTCCTCGACCCACTTAAGAGCCTCCTCGCCCATGGTCTGGATGTCCTCGTGGAAACGCGCATCGGCCTCAAAGGCAGCGTTGACGGCGGCATCGACCTCGGAGCGCGTGATCTTGGGTCCACGCACACGACCGCGACCGGCCTCGGCGTCGGCCACACGGTCGACGGCGAGCACCTGGTACAGACGGCGCTTGAGCTCGGTCTTGTCGTGATAGGGCACAAACGGATACAGGAACTCGATGTTCTGCTCGCGGATCTCGTCGATGTTGAGTGCCAACGCCGTGGGGTAGCTCATGACGATGGGGCAGTTATAGCAGTTGCCAGCCGTCGGGTCCTCCTTGCGCTCCCAGCGCACGCACGGCATCCAGATGAAGTCGACGTCACGGTCGACGAGGTTCATCACGTGGCCGTGGCTCATCTTGGCCGGATAGCACACGCTCTCGGACGGCATGGACTCGATGCCCGCCTGGTAGGTCTTCTTGCTCGACTGGTCGGACAGCTGCACGCTAAAGCCCAAGCGCGTAAAGAACGCGTGCCAGAAGGGGTAGTTCTCGTACATGTTGAGTGCACGCGGGATACCCACGGTGCCGCGCGGAGCCTCGTCGGGGCTCAGCACCTCGCGGTTAAAGAGCAGCTCGTTTTTCTTTTTGAAGAGGTTGGGGGCCTCGGTCTTCTGCTTTTTGTGGCCGGCACCCTTCTCGCAGCGGTTGCCGGTAATGAAGCGCCTGCCGCCGCCAAAGTCGTTGACGGTAAGCTGGCAGTTGTTGGAGCAGCGACCGCAGCGGACATGCTTTTGCGTCACGGTAAGGTGCGCGATGTCCTCGGCCGAAAGGATGGTCGAGGTGCCATCGGCGCCGGCGCGATCGCGGGCGAGCAGGGCCGCACCATAGGCGCCCATGCAGCCGGCGATGTCGGGACGCACGGCATGAACGCCGGTGAGCTGCTCAAACGCGCGCAGCGTGGCGTCGGACATAAAGGTGCCGCCCTGGACGATCACCTGGCTGCCAATCTCCTTGGGGTCGCGCAGCTTAATGACCTTGAACAGGGCATTCTTGATGACGGAATAGGACAGGCCGGCCGCAATGTCGCCCACCGTGGCGCCTTCCTTTTGCGCCTGCTTGACGCGCGAGTTCATAAAGACCGTGCAGCGACTGCCCAGGTCGACGGGGGCCTTGGCATGGATGGCGGCATCGGCGAACGCGCGCACGTCCATGTTCATAGACACGGCGAAGCTCTCGATAAAGCTACCGCAGCCCGACGAGCAGGCCTCGTTGAGCATGATGTGTTCGATGACGCCGTCCTTGACGCGCAGGCACTTCATGTCCTGGCCGCCGATGTCCAGAATGAACTCGACGCCGGGCAGGAACGCCTTGGCGCCGCGCAGGTGCGCGACGGTCTCAATCTCGCCGGAGTCGGCCTTGAGGGCCTCGATGAGCAGCGCCTCGCCGTAGCCCGTGGTAGTCACGTGGCCGATGGTGCAGCCCGCGGGGATGTGGTTGTAGAAATCGGCCATGATGACCTTGGCCGTGCCCAGGATGTCGCCGTTGTTGTTGCCGTACCAGGTGTGCAGCAGCTGGCCGTCCTCGCCCACGAGTGCGGCCTTCATGGTGGTGGAACCGGCGTCGATGCCAATGAACACACGGCCGGTGTAGCCTTCGAGCTTGCCCTTGGGGACGACCTCGGTGTCGTGGCGGCCCTTGAACTCGGCAAAGTCCTCGTCGGCGGCAAAGAGCGGGTCCAGACGCTCGACCTCGGCACCCTGTGTGTCACCCAGGGCATCGATAGCCTCGATGAGCTGCGGGAACGTGCTGAGCTTGTTGGACTCATGCGCCATGGCGGCGCCGCTCGCCACAAACAGGTGAGCGTTTTGGGGCACAATGCGGTGCTCCTCGTCCAGGTTGAGCGTGAGGTAGAAGCGATGGCGCAGCTCGGAGAGATACTGCAGCGGGCCGCCCAAGAAGGCGACGTTACCGCGAATGGGACGGCCGCACGCCAGACCCGAGATGGTCTGGGTCACGACGGCCTGGAAGATGGAAGCGGCGACGTCCTCGGGACGGGCGCCCTCGTTGAGCAGCGGCTGCACGTCGGTCTTGGCAAAGACGCCGCAGCGGCTGGCGATGGGATAGATGGTGGTGGCGTTGGCCGCGAGCTCGTTGAGGCCGCTGGCATCGGTGTGCAGCAGGGTTGCCATCTGGTCGATGAACGCGCCCGTGCCGCCGGCGCAGGTGCCGTTCATGCGCTGCTCGATGCCGTTATCGAAGTAGATGATCTTGGCGTCCTCGCCGCCCAGCTCGATGGCGACATCGGTGGCCGGGATAAGGGTCTCGACGGCGCGCTTGCTGGCGATGACCTCCTGGACAAACTCCAGGTCGAGCCACTGGGAGAGCAGCAGACCGCCCGAGCCGGTGATGGCGCAGGTCATCTGGGCCGTTGGCAGCACGGTCGCAGCACCTTCGAACAAATCGCGGGCGCAAGCGCGGACGTCGGTATGGTGGCGCTGGTACTTGGCGTAGACGATCTGGTTGTCATCGTTGAGCACGGCGAGCTTAACGGTGGTGGAGCCTACGTCGATGCCCAGGTGCAGATTGCCACGGGCGTTCTCGGGGTTGAAGATCGCGCCTTCGGGGGCGTGGGCGGCGGTGGCGGCTACGGGCTCGGCGGCGGTGGCGGGCTCGCTAGCGACGGACGTCTCCCCTGCCGCGTTCTTGGCATCGGCAACTGCCTCGGCAACTTTCTCGGCGGCCGCGGTCGCGGCCTTCTGCGCGGCGTCCACCACGGCGGGCGCGGCCTCGCGTGCAGCAGCGACCATGCGGTCCTTGATGCCCTCGACGAGTTTGCTCATCTGTCTCTCCTCTTAGTTGTTGGACCCGACGGTTGCGGCGGTGTCAGCCGCATCCTCGAGCTGCAAGTTCAATAGCTTCATGCCGTATTCCGGCACGTTGATATCGATGGGTTGGCCATACAGGTCACCAGGGCGCACAAAAGCGAGCACCGTCATAATGCGCGCCATGGCCTCGGGCGATTCGGTGAGCCCACGCTCAAACCAGCGCTGAATCATGCCGACCTCGGCACTCACGACGTAGGTGACGTAGTAGTCAAAGAACGTGCCCAGCGCCAGGCCCAAAATGCCCGTCTGCGCACGCGGCACCACAGCCTCACGAGCGGTGTCGATGATCCTTTTAATGAAGGCCTGGTCGCCGCCCGGACCCAACAGCGCACCGATTAAGTCGCGGTTGGCCGCAAGATAACGCAGCAGCTCAACCGAACCGGGCGCCGGCTCGAGCTCATCGATATTGTGATAGAGATCAGGCAGCTGAGCTGCAGTGATGAGCTCAATGCGCTCATGGATCTCGGCCAGCAAGCCGTCCTCGATTTGATTGATAAAGTCGGGAATATCGCGGTAGTGCGAATAGAACGTGCGGCGCGTAAGGCCAGCGCGCTCGGTGAGCGACGCGACATTAATGCGCGAAAGGTCGCCGCTTTCGGCAAGCTCGCTGGCAAGTGCCTGGCGAAGGGCACGCTGCGAGCGAAGGGACCGGCGATCGCATTTCTCGAGCTGGGACAAGCGTCCTCCTTGTTACACAGCCTGTGCGCTATTGCACAGTGCGAGTATTATTGCACACCGTGTGCATCAACACGTAAAGGCAATATTTGGAATGTGACGAAGGGGCAGTCCCTTTGTCACATCCAGCGACCGCCTAGGTTGTGCCGGTTGCGCCAGGCTTTTAGAGCGGCATTACCGATTGTCCAAAATGTCATTCGTGGGTAGAATAGTGTCGACGGCAGCCCAAGTTCTGGAAAGCTGGGCAGCGCCGTTGCTTGGATTAAGGGGTCAACGCCTTAGCGGCGGCGACCCCTTTAATATGAGAAAGCCATTGTCAATAGGCGTGTTTGTTCGAGCCCGGTTTTAAACCGGGCTTTTTCGTTTCCCGTCGGGAGGGCCCGCGCACGCTGCACGTTTAGTCGACGCTTGCCTGGCAAGCTAATATCCGCGGGCTCTTGCGGGCGCGCTGCCGGCGGTCAGCCCGGTATGTCCGCGCACCCCACCGCATTTCGATTCTCCGTCCGGCGCGCTCGTCCGAAACCAGTCTTGTTCACG
>DBFAZJ010000181.1:0-2171 GCA_048244295.1 Collinsella sp. | reverse complement strand
CGCGTGGCGCGCCATGGAGGAGCTCTACGAGCAGGGCGTTATCCGCGCCATAGGGACAGCTAACTTCTACCCCGATCACCTCGCAAACCTCATCTCGTTCAACCGCATCGCCCCCGCCGTGAACCAAGTCGAGTGCAACGTATTCTTCCAGCAGCGCGAGGCGCAGGAGTACATGGCCGGCAAGGAGGTGGCCATGGAGGGCTGGGCGCCCTTTGCGGAGGGCAGAAACGGTCTCTTCCGCAACGAGGTCCTCGCTCGCATCGGCGAGGCGCACGGCAAGACGGTCGCCCAGGTCGTGTTGCGCTGGCTGCTGCAGCGCGGTGTGGTCTGCATCCCTAAGAGCGCGCACCGCGATCGCATGGAGCAGAACTTCGACGTCTTCGACTTCGCGCTGGACGACGACGAGATGGCGCAGATCGCCGCACTTGACGAGCACGAGAGCGCGTTCTTCAGCCATCACGATCCCAAGACCGTCGAAATGATCTGCGGGCTGGCCCGCAACGTCTAGCGCGGAGAAGGCTCGCTCCCTTTCTTTGGCAAGGAGGAACAACGATGAACGCATTTACCTATGACTACCCGGTCAAGAATTACTTCGGCGAGGGCGCGGTGGACCAAGCGCTCGACGCCGAGATGGAGAGCATGGGAGAGACCGTCCTTCTCGCCTACGGCGGAGGCTCGGTCAAGTTGACCGGCGTCTACGACCACGTAGTCGAGAAGCTCACGGGCGCCGGCAAGCGCGTGGTGGACTTTGCGGGCATCATGCCCAACCCCACCTACGAGAAGTGCCAGGAGGGCGCCACGCTCGCACGCGAGGAGCAGGTCGACTTCATTCTCGCCGTCGGCGGCGGGTCGGTCTTCGACTGCTGCAAGGTGGTCTCCGCGCAGGCGATGCTTGACGAGGACATCGAGACGTTCGAGCACGCCGACGGCAAGATGCCGAGCTCGTTCATCCCCATGGGCTGCATCGTGACACTCTCCGGCACGGGCGCCGAGCAGAACAACGGCGCCGTCATCACCAACGAGGAAACGCATGTGAAGGGTGCCTTCTTCGGCGCGTTGCCCTCGTGGACGGCGCTTGACCCGGCGCTCACGCTCACCGTACCGCACGCGCAGTTCATGAGCGGCGCGTTCGACACGCTCTCGCACTGCATGGAGAGCTATTTCGGAAGCCCGCGCGGACGCAACGTCACCGACGACATCAACCTCGCCATCCAGCGTAACGTCATCCGCAACATGCGCCTCATCGCGGACGACGATCAGAACCTCAATGCCCGAAGCGAGCTCGTCTATGACTCCGCCATGGCCGAGAATGGCGTGCTCAAGATCGGCAAGTCAACGGACTTCCAGGCGCACATGATCCAGCACCAGTACGGCGCGTACACCCATACCAACCACGGAATGGGCCTCGCGGTCATCCACCCTGCGCTCTACCGCCACCTGGCCCCCGAGGTGCCCGCGCAGTTCGCCCGCTGGGAACGCGAGGTGTGGGACGTCGACGCCAAGGGCAAAGACGACCTTACGGTGGCGCTCAAAGGCATCGACCGCCTGCAGACGTTCATCGGCGAGATGGGGCTTCCCACGAGCTTCGCCGAGATGGGCTCCGACGCGTCCGACGAGACGCTGCACAAGGTTGCGGACACCTGCGTACTCACCGGCGGCTGCGCCAAGAAACTGGAGCGCAGCGAGGTGTTCCAGATTCTGACCGAATGCCTCTAGATCGGCGCTCGGTCCCGATCCGCCCGCGCCGAAGGAAACAGGAAGGCTCCTCGTTTTTCACGAGGAGCCTTCTGAGTTTTTGCCCGATTGTGAAACCATGTGGCTTGCAGGTGCGGCGGTTGCGAGACGCCCCCATCGGTCGCCATCGGAACCGTACGAAACCGTATGAAAAACAAGAGCAAATGTTCTATTACTACTCCCACTCGATGACTAATCCAGTCCGAGTGTTGTCGATGCGTGTCGCGTCGTACCGCCTTAGGGCTGATTAGTGCGCAATTTGGGCGAATCAGGCCCCTGATTCGCGATTTAGGGGATGACTCAATTGATTCGCGAAATCGCAGGTCGCTCCTTCAATCACTCCCTGGTTTCCTCCGGGGTTCGTAGCGGGCGGCGTGAAAAGGGGCGATTCAAAGGGTCGGAGAGATGCGTCTTTGCCAAGAAAATAAGGTTAGCCT
>DBFAZJ010000180.1:0-27753 GCA_048244295.1 Collinsella sp. | reverse complement strand
CGTGCCAGCGCAGGATCACCTGGGCCGGGGTCTTGCCGTACTTCTCGGCGAGAGCGACGAAGACGGGCTCCTCCAGAAGACCTTTGTCGCCGTGGCCGAGCGGGTACCACGCCTCGATCACCGTGCCGTACGGCGCGAGGTAGGCGCGCAGGTCGCGCTGGGCGTGGTAGGGGTGGCACTCAACGGTCACGAGCTGCGGCTTGATGTCGGCGACCTCGATGACCTCGGCGATCTTGTCTTGCGGGAAGTTGGAGAGGCCGAGGGCGCGCACCTTGCCCGCGCGGTACGCCTCCTCCATCGTGTGCCACGCGGCCAGGTAGTCGCCTACCGGCTGGTGCAGGATGAGCATGTCGACGTAGTCGAGCCCCAGGCGCTGGAGCGTGGTATCCACCGCCGGCATGCCCGCGTCGTAGACGCTCGGCCAGAGCTTGGTGGAGACGAAGATCTTGTCGCGCGCGATGCCGTTCTTGGCGATGGCACGGCCCACGGCGCGCTCGTTCATGTAGGCGTTGGCGGTGTCGATGTGCTCGTAGCCAGCCGCGAGCGCGGCGGTTGCGGCTTCCTCGGTCTCGGCCGGGGTCATGAGGAAGGTGCCCAAACCCTCGATGGGCATCTCTACGTCGTTGTTGAGCCTCAGATACTCCATGGTCTCCTCCTTAGTGGCGACTTTTCGAATACAACGCTACGGCGTTTACTGACGTGCGAGAAGTTCACGTTGGAATGATGGATATAACCATGGGGTATATACGGCACATAATGCGTGACAGGAGGATCGATGTACAACTCACAGCTCGACACTTTCATCCGCGTGGCGGAGGCGGGCAGCTTCTCCAAGGCGGCACAAGAGTCCTTCATCACGCCCACGGCCGTCATCAAGCAGATGAACCTGCTGGAGTCGCGGCTAGGCCTTACGCTGTTCCACCGATCGCATCAGGGGCTTTCGCTTACGCGGGCAGGCAGGTCGCTGCTCGCCGACGCCCGCCATATCGTGCAGTACTCTCAAGAATCAATCGCACGCGCCCGCGTCGCCGAGCGTGGAGAGAAGCGCATCATCCGCGTGGGAGTGTCGCTCATGACGCCCAGCGCGCCGCTCACGAAGCTGTGGCCGAAGGTGAAGGAACGTTGCCCTGGCATGAGCCTTCAGGTGGTCACGTTTGAAAACACACCCTCGGCGGCGCGCGGCTTGGCGAACCTCGGGCAAGACATGGACGTCGTGGCGGGGATTTTCGACGATGCCTTTCTTAAAGAGCGCGGATGCCTGGGCCTCGAGTTTTCGCGCGAGCCGCTCTGGTGCGCCGTTCCCGTCGACAGCGAACTCGCCAAACGCGACATCGTCACATTCGACGACCTCCACAATCACAGTCTTATGCTTATACGCCGGGGCTGGAACGCCGAAATCGACCGCGTGCGCGACGAGATACTCTTGCATCATCCTCAAATCGCGCTCGTAGACTTCCCGCAATATCGGGCGGAGGTGTTCAATCGCAGCGCGAACGAGGACCTCGCGCTTGCGACGCTGCCGTTGTGGGCCAACGTCCAGCCCATGCTCAAAACCGTTCCTACCGATTGGGGCTGCCTCGTGTCTTATGGGCTGCTTCATTCGCCGAACCCCGCCGACCATGTGCGGGAGTTCCTCGATGCGGTGTCTGCCGCGCTCGAGGCAAAGCATCGATAGGCAATCGCGAGCAGATGCGCTTATGCCAATGGGAACAACGGCCTCCGAACCCTCTGGTTCGGAGGCTTTCTTTTTCGTTTTGCCTAGAAAGAGCTCCTTGCCGGAGTCCCATGGGTAGCGAACGGCCTTATCAAGCGTGCGCGTTTTCGTAGGCGCCGTTGATTTCTTCTGGCAAATTGTCGGGAATCAGCGCCTTCACCCTATCCTCGCTGCCATCTTGAATCGCCTGCTCGTAGTACCAGCATTTGAACTTCAGCATATCCAGCGCGCGGTTCATCTTCGCGATCTCCGACTCCATGTGGGCCCTGCGCTCCTCGAACATGGCCTTGCGCTGGGGATAGGTGGACGGGCCCTCCGCGCACCATTCCATGAACAGGCGGATGTCCTTGATCTCCATCCCCGCCTTCTTCAGGCATTCGATGACCCGGAGTGCTTCGAGTTCCGCATCGCCGAATCGGCGAATGCCGGACGCCCGCTCCAACCCCGGGAACAGCCCCTGCTTGTCGTAATACCGCAGCGTGGAAACGGGCAAGTCGAACATCTCCGCCACCTGTCCGATCGTGTACATGGGTCCTCCGAATAAAACTCGAATTCTCTCCTTGACCTAAAGTCAGGTTTAGGTATTAGCGTCACTTTTGTCAATGCAAATTGGGGTTGCAAGGAGTGCATCTGCCGGCGACGGCAGCGGATGACGGACGCCCCGCGCTGGAACAGGCGCGACGAATGGGCATGGGAATCTAGGCGGCCGCTTGGTCGCGCGGAAACGGATTCGTGTCCAAAACCATCGACAGGAGGAATCAAACATGACGATTAAGCAGACGGCGGGCAGGGATGCCCTGGGGGACTTCGCCCCCAAATTCGCACAGCTCAACGATGACGTGCTGTTTGGTGAGGTATGGAGCCGAGAGGACGAGCTCTCACTTCGAGACCGCAGCGTGGTGACGGTGGTTGCCCTGATGGCACAGGGGCTGACGGATTCCTCGTTCCAATATCATCTGATGTCCGCAAAGAACAATGGCGTGACCAGGACGGAGATAGCGGAAATCCTTACGCACGCGGCGTTTTACGCGGGCTGGCCCAAGGCGTGGGCGGCCTTCCGCATGGCGAAGGAGGTCTGGGCGGATGAGGACGACGACGCCGACGCGAGGTCCGAGCACCAAAACGAGATGGTCTTTCCCATTGGCGCTCCTAACGACGCGTTCGCGAAGTACTTTATCGGGCAAAGCTACCTCGCGCCCCTTTCCACCGAGCAGATCGGCGTCTACAACGTGACGTTCGAGCCCGGCTGCCGCAACAACTGGCACGTCCATCACGCCAAAAATGGCGGCGGGCAGATCCTCGTCTGCGTTGCTGGCCGAGGGTTTTACCAGGAATGGGGCAAGTCGGCACAGGAGCTGCGCCCGGGCGACGTGGTCAACATCGCTCCGGGGGTGAAGCATTGGCATGGGGCCGCTCCCGACAGCTGGTTCTCCCATCTCGCGCTGGAGGTTCCGGGCGAGGACGCCTCCAGCGAGTGGTTGGAGCCCGTGGATGACGACGCATACCTTAGGGCGGCTAACAAGGAGGCGTAAGCATGGAGCAGTTGAATCTGACGCAGGAATGGGACAAGGTGTTCCCCAAAAGCGACAAAGTCGAGCACGGCAAGGTGACCGGGGACAACAAGGAGCTGCTCATTGTCCCCGGCGCCAGCCACACCGACCTTTACGATCAGATGGACGTCATTCCGTTTGAGAAGTTGAAAGCGTTCTTTGAGGAATATCTGAAATAAGGCGCACCTTGATTCAATACCAAGCCCTCAGCAACGATTCTTCCAGTCATGGTCACAGCATACGACTTCTGACCTGCGGAAACGCGCAGGGCGGTATTGCCATTTTAGCGATCTGATTGCGCTGTAGTCCGTTTTGGAAGGGCCACGAGCATCACGGTTCCGTTCTCGGAACTTGATTCGACTTCCGCGGTGCCGCCATGGAGCGTCGCAATCTCCCAAACAAGCGCTAGCCCGAGCCCTGCGCCGCCGTATGCCCTGCTGCGGGATTTATCCAGGCGAAAGAACGGCTGGAAGATGCTCTCACGGTACTGCTTGGGTATTCCCGGGCCCTGATCCTCAACTCGCAGGGACACGCGGCTGTCGTTGTCGCGGATGGAGACGTTGACGGTCGAGCCGGGGCGGCTGTAATGGATGGCATTTTCGACCAGGTTAAACACCAGCCGATAGAGAAGCGTGTCGCTTCCGATTACTAGGGCGTCTCCACTGCAATTGAGGGCGATGTCTTTATGCTCGGCGAGCGGAGCGAGGTCGGTGAGGACTTCTTCGGACAGGGGGCCAAGCTCAATATCGTCCTCGCAGGGGACGCTGCGGAGCTCACTCATCTCAAGCAGCACCTTGGTCATTCGCGACATCCGCTCGGTTTGTTCTTGTAACAGGCCGAGCAGCTCGGCTGTTTGGGGTTGCGATGTGGGGTGCTCGGAGACAAACAGTTCAATCTGCGCTTGCATAAGGGCGAGCGGGGTGCGCAGCTCGTGTGCGGCGTTGCCGGTAAACTGACGCTGTGCAGAGAACCCTTCGCCAAGACGGGCGATCATGTCATTGAAAGAGGCGCTGCATCGTTGTAGCTCGGCGGGCACATCTTCGCTGAGTCTGATTTCGCTCAGGTTGTCAGGCTGCACGCGCTCTACCTGGGCGGCAAAATCCCGTAGCGGCTTGAGCGCGCGGCCGCTCACAAAGTATGCCAGCACGCCGCCAAGTAGCGTGACTCCAGCCGTGATGCACCAGGCTGTCGCGCCAAAAGATTCCTGTGCGTCGTTTACGACGATCGTGACCTCGTCATCGAGGGCTGCTTTTGTTGGGTCAAACGCCTGGGGCGAATCTGCGCCGGCAGCGTTAAAGGCCGAGATGTCGCTGCCGATGGCATCCATGTGGCGCATGCCCGCATAGCCGACCAAGCAGTTCATCAGCACGCACGCCGCGCACGTGAGCAGCGCCGTCATGATCGTTATGCGCCATCGCAGCGAAAGCCTTTTCATTCGCCGTCCTCCATAACGTAGCCCTCTCCGATGCGGTTGCGAATCGGGTCGTATCCCAAAGCGCTGCGCAACTTTTTTCGGAGCGACGAGATGTGAACGCGGGTTGCGTTGCTAAAGCTGTTCACGGTGCTATCCCAAACGTGCTCGATAAGCTCCTCTTGGCTTACCGGTCGCCCCTGATTAAGCATCAGGTATTCCAAGATTCCCGTTTCCTTGCGCGTAAGAGATAGAGCCTCACTGTCCACGGAGGCGATGCGCGCCTTGGTGTCAAAGCTGAGCTTTCCGCAGGTTAATACTATGTCGCTTTGTGCAAAGCGCCTGAGGGTAAGGCTGCGGATCCTTGCCGCAAGCTCGTCCAGATGAAACGGCTTGGTAAGGTAATCGTTGGCGCCGGCATCGAGTCCGGCGACTTTATCGGATACTTCGCTACGCGCGGACAGAATCAGTACCTTAGTCTCGCAGTCGGTTTTCCTAAGTTCCCTGAGCACGGCCATGCCGTCGATACAGGGGAGATTGAGGTCAAGCACCACGAGGTCAAAGACTTCGACGCCCAGCAGGTCGAGCGCCTCCCGTCCATCGTGGCAGCAGTCGACGCTGTATGCCAGGTTTCGCAGGCTGCGTGCGATTGTGTCGCACAGCGCCCGCTCGTCTTCGACGATCAAAATACGCACAACAGTCTCCTTGCACATTCCAAATCGCGCTTAACACGGATTTTATGGTCGATATGGTCCAATGGTCGCGTAACGAAAGGAGTGGTCAGGTTGTTCAAAGCGGTAAAGCCCGTGGCACAGGTCGCTTTGTTGATCGTCGGAATTGCCATGGTGTGCTTTGGCGTTATGCGTGGCGAGGCGGATGCCGTGCTGGCCAAAGCGATTAGGCTGTGCTTGGAGTGTATCGGAATTGGATAAAAGAGAAAACACTGCGTCGCATGTTTTGGCCCGATTTCGCGGATTCATTCAGGCGGCGGCGACGCTCGTCACCAACATTCACGTGCCAAACTTTGCCAAAGGCGGCATCTATCAGGGTGCGGGAAAAACAGTCTGCGTACCTGGGCTTAACTGCTATTCGTGCCCCGCGGCATCGGGTGCGTGCCCCATTGGGTCGTTCCAGTCGGTGGTGGGTTCATCCAAGTTCAACTTTTCTTACTACGTTACCGGTACGCTCATTTTACTCGGCGTGCTGCTGGGGCGCTTTGTATGCGGCTTCCTGTGCCCGTTTGGCTGGCTGCAGGAGCTGCTTCACAAGATTCCTGGCAAAAAGCTTTCGACAAAAGGGCTCAAGGCGCTTACGTATATCAAATACTTTGTGCTGCTGTTTGCCGTGGTGGCGCTGCCCGTGCTGGTGGTCAACGATGTGGGGATGGGCGATCCGTTCTTTTGCAAATACGTCTGTCCGCAGGGCGTGCTCGAGGGCGCCATTCCGCTGGCCATTGCCAACGCCGGCATTCGATCTGCGCTGGGGCAGCTCTTTACCTGGAAACTTGTCGTTCTCATTGCCGTGGTAGTGCTGAGCGTTTTGTTCTACCGCCCCTTCTGCAAATGGATTTGTCCGCTCGGCGCATTCTATGCGCTCATGAATAAGGTGTCCCTACTGGGGATTCGGGTCGATGCATGCAAATGCGTTTCGTGCGGCAAGTGTTCAAAGGTTTGTCAGATGGACGTCGATGTGGTCCGCGCACCCAATCATGCCGAATGCATCCGGTGCGGAAAGTGCATCGGGGCCTGCCCCGTCGATGCCATCAGCTATCGCTACGGCCTGGATGTACCGGCAGAAAAGCTCCCCCTGACCGCCGATAAAAAGTAAAACATGCTGCGACAAAACGGAGGAATGGCCATGAAGCTTTCTAAGATTGCGGCCCTGTTTATGGTGCCGGTACTGGCCTTGTGTCTTGCGGCGTGCTCGGCGCCCGGTGGCAACGCGAGCGAATCTGCGAGCTCCGATCCTAAGATCGCGGAACTCATTGCACAAGAGCCGGCCAACGCCGACGAGGCCGCCGAACTGTACGCGAAGCTCATGCAAAAGGAGAACGATATCCTTTCGAGTGACAACGCACTGTGGGAAAAGGTATTCAGTGCGGCAAATAAAGACTCGGCAATGATTGAGGACGGCAGCAATTACGGCGATTTCCTGCTCAAGACCATCGACGGCGCCAAGGATGAGTTTACGGCGGATGAGCTTAAGACGCTCAAGGCCGGTGCGCAGCAGATCAAGGAGATCGAGGACAAGCTCGAGAGCTTGGAGAAGGAGTTCCCCGGCTGTGGAAGCACGCCGAGCGCGGGCGAGAGTGTCGACGCTTCGGCCGCGGGCATGACGGCTGGCGCCAATGCTTCGAGCGAGGCGACGAAGTTCCCCAGCTTTACGGGCAAGGACCTGGACGGCAACGACGTGAGCAGCGACGAGCTGTTCTCAAAGAACAAGGTCACCGTCATGAACTTTTGGTTTACCACGTGCAAGCCGTGCGTGGGCGAGCTGGGCGATCTTGAGAACCTGAACAAGGAGCTTGCCGAGAAGGGCGGTCAGGTCGTGGGTGTCAATTCCTTTACGCTCGATGGCAACGAGGACGAGATTGCGGATGCTAAGGACGTGCTGAGCAAGAAGGGCGTGACATATAAGAACATCTGGTTCAAGTCGGATAGCGAGGCCGGTAAGTTTACGTCAAATTTGTTCTCGTTCCCGACAACGTATGTCATCGATCAGAATGGCAACATCGTAGGGGATCCAATCGTGGGAGCCATCAGCTCCGCCGAGCAGCGCGCAGCACTCGACAAGCTTATCGACCAGGCGATTGCGAATAGCGAGCAGTAAAAAGCGCAAGGCATAGCGAGGATCGTGTGCCGCCGTGCGAAGTAGTCCGTTGCTCTGTAAGATAGGCTCTGCCGTAAAGAGGTCCCGTTCGGGTTATTATGCCTCGCTCCGCCAGACCTGGCTGTATCGCCTCCAGGCTTTCACCGGGGCTGCGCCCTTCTCTCTGTCCCTGAAGGGCGAGTAGAAGACGATGGGGTCGTCGTATAGGTCCGCATACCACCAGTTGCGGAACCTTCCGTTCTCGTGACTGAATATCCGCTCTTCCATCATGCGGCAAGTGAATAGCGGGTCCCTGTCCAGTTCACCGGGGTTGCCGAGGATTTCGTAGTCTGGCTTTCCGCTCCGTTCGTGCTTGCCGTCAACGAACCAATTCATCTCGTTGAGTAGGAGGTTGTTGAAGCAGATTCTGCTTTTAAGGGTGGAGCGTGCATGTGGGCAAGCTCTATGGCAAGGAAGTCGACTTCGTCGCGACGAAGGATGGGCGCGCACTCTACGTGCAGGCGACTGACGAGATGTTCGCAAGCGAGACCAGGGAGCGTGAGATTGCCCCTCTGAAGTCGATACGAGACAACCACGAGAAGATCGTGGTCGTGAGGCAGGGTCCCTACGACGCGGACATCGACGGCATCCGCATCGTGAGCGCGAGGGACTATTTCCTCTAGGGCCATGCGATTCATCGCGAGACAGCTAGGTCAAGTGGGGGACAATGCCCGACATCGTGTGGCGATGGCGTGCGTTCCATGGCGGCGCCGAAAGCTGGGCGCAACTGGAATGATGGGACGGCAGAACTGGGACCATCGGGTGGGAGTAGTCGAAAACAAGCGATTTCATCAAGCCCCTGATCTGCACGAATGAACTGCCTTCCGTTTCTTGGACACATGAAACGGGAGGCAGTTCAGTGAGGCCGCGGGGTTCGTTCTTCGCATCGATTGCGATGGTCGCGCGAACGAACCTGCCCCCTCTTCGCCGTCGATGCGGATGTTGCTGATCGCCTCGACGGCGGCGAGGGCGTCGAGAAGGCCGCGCGCGTCCGTCTCGGCGACGAGAGCTGCGGTTGAGGATGGAGGGCCGCTCCCCTCGAGCTCGGCCGGCGTGCCGGATGCCACGACCCTCCCGCGCGCGATCATCGCGATGTGGTCGCAGACGAGTCCAATCTCCGAGAGGATGTGGCATGAAATCAGCACGGTGTGGCCGTGGGCGAGCTGCCTCACGAGGGCGCGCACCTCGATGACCTGGACGGGGTCGAGCCCGACGGTCGGTTCGTCAAGAATGATGTAACGGGGGTCTCCCATGAGGGCTTCGGCGAGTCCTACGCGCTGGCGGTAGCCCTTCGAGAGGTTCTTGATGATCCGGTTTTCCATGTTGGAAATCCCACACCGCTCGCTGAGATCCCCTACGTTGCAGCGCGTCTCCGCGCTGCTGAGCCCCTTGGCGCGACCCACGAAGGCGAGGTGCTCGCGCGGGGTCATCTCGGGGTGGAGGGGTGGCAGCTCGGGAAGGTAGCCGATCTCCCGCTTCGTCTCCATCATGTCGCCGTAGGTCTCGAGTCCGTCGTATCGCACCTCGCCCGACGTCGCGGCGAGACACCCGGTCATGATGCTCATTGTTGTGGACTTGCCTGCTCCGTTGGGGCCGAGCAGGCCGCATATCGACCCGTCGCCCACAGTGGACAACACGTCTCGTATGGCGGACTCCCCCTCGTAGGTTTTCGTCAGGTGCGATACCTCAATCATGCGGTCTCCTGTTCTGCCGGGATAGGAGGGGCAGGGTCGCTCAGAGGCTGTGGACGCACTCCCGAGTCGCTTCGGACGGTGTGCGACGGGCGGCCACGACCCCTCGTCGGCGTCTGAGAAGAAGGGATGCCGTATCAAGATGATTGCCTGTGAACCTCAACCGAACCTCAAACTGTGTTTCCACACGAGTCTTACACCTCTGCGTCTTGCCATGAGAGGGGGATGGGGTCTGCTGCGGGTGATTGGGCCATCATTCCCGTCATGCCGTCACGGATTAATGCCTCCAAAAGGCAATGGCTTGACAAAAGCAATTCAAAGGCAATAATCAGAAATAATATCTGGAAATGAACTCTAAGAAGCAGAAATAGTGGAAAGCAGGAGATCAATGCTTTGCCAGTTCACATTCAGCAACTACCGGTCCTACCGCGACGAGATGACTCTCACGATGCAGGCATCCTCGATGAAGGAGTTCTCACGGTCCCTCATAGCGGGAGGCGACAGTCAGCGCTTCCTGCCGGTGGCTGCGATCTACGGTCCCAATGCGGGTGGCAAATCCAACCTGCTCGAGGCGTTCGGATACGTTCAGAGCGCCGTTGCGCGACCGATCTTCTCGCTAATGCGCGGCAAAGGCGCACCCGGGGGTTCCGCGCCCCGGCTCTCCCGCTGCTTCCCCTTTGCTTTCGACGCGATACGCTCACGCCAGCCCTCCGAGTTCGAGGTCTACTATCGTGCCGGTGGCTACGAGTATCGCTACAGCCTTGCAATCAGCGTCTCCGAGATCGTTAGCGAAGGTCTCTCTCGGCGTAAGATAGGAGCCTCTCGTGCGGCGACGCTGTATGAGAGGGAAGGGGATAAGGTCGAACTGGGGTCGTCCCTGCGTCGCGCGGGGGTATCTGTGAACTTTAACCCAACGATACCGTACCTCTCGTATCTGTACATGAATAGCGACTTGGAGTCAGTGCGTCAGGCGGCGAGCTGGTTCCTCGACTGCATCTACCTCAACTACAACAGCTGCTACCTCGAGCACGTTCTCGAGGACATGCTCGACGAGAGGGACTCTCCTGAAATAGTCAGCTTCCTCAAGGCGGTTGACGTGCACGTCGACGGGTACCGCGTGGAACGTGACGAGGACGGGGAGCGTCAGCGCGTGTATGTCCGGCACTCGGTCGGGGACTCCGATTACGAGCTGCGTCTCTCCGAGGAGTCCGCGGGAACGCAGAAGCTGATGGGACTCGCCCGCTTCCTTCTGAGCGCGCTGGAAAACGGGGGCACCGTTCTTGTGGACGAGCTTGACGCGAAGCTTCACCCCAAGCTACTCCGCTACGTGATTCTTCTGTTCAAGAACCCTGAGGTGAACAGGGGCGGCGCCCAGCTGATTTTCACTAGCCAGGACGTATCTACCATGAGAAACGACGTGTTTCGTCGCGACGAGATCTGGTTCGCCGCGCGCGACGAGACCGAGGCGAGCCAGCTCTGGTCACTTTCTGACTTGCACGAGCCTAACGGCAACCTTGTCAGCAAGAACGCGGCATTTGACAAGCAGTACCTCTCCGGCCGCTACGGGGCCGACCCGTACCTCACCCGTATCGAGGAGTGGGACTGAGTCATGATGGCGAAGAGGCGCGAATGGCGTAGCGGCAGGCGCTCCGTTGCGACCCGATCAATCAAGATGACGCGCCATCTCATCGTCTGCGAGGGGAAGGAGACGGAACCTCGTTACTTCGAGGGGCTGAAAGCTGCGCTGAGGACGGCCGACGGTAGGAAAGTCGCGGTCGTCGTCCGCGGTAGTGGCAAGCACACGCTCGGCCTGCTCGAGTACGCCGAGGAGGTCTGCCGATATGCACCCGATTCCTTCGACCACGTCTGGCTCGTGTTCGACAAGGACGACTTTTCAGCAGACGAGTTCGATCGGGTCGGGAGAGAGTGCGCTGCGACGCTGGGCTCTGCCTGTACGTTCCACGCGCTCTGGTCGAACCCCTGCTTCGAGATTTGGCCGCTCCTGCACCTGCGCTACACCACGGCACCGATGGACGCGGCGACCTGACAGAAGGCGTTGACCGACGGTCTTGCCCACGAGTTCAGAGTTGACTATCGCAAGAACATGGACGGGTTGTTCGCGCTTGTCGATCCGATGAGGCAGGACGCCGAGACGAACGCCGCCAGGCTTGCCAGGCACCACGAGGCGATTGGCAATGATAGGCCGTCGTCCATGAACCCCGGGACGCGGATTGCCGACATCTTCGAAGAGCTTGGGCCGTACCTTGGGGAGGGGAGAAAATGAGGAGGAAGAGTCTGAGGCGGTTGCCCATAGACCTTTGTTCAAGGGGCGCTATGAGTAATAACGTATCGCACGAGGAGCTCAAATCGCTTGCCATGAGGAGGGTCGAAAAGATCCTTGACGATGCAACCTGGACTCACAAGATTCACGAGAAGCAGGCAGATTGGTACTTCTGCATCGGAAGGGCGCTGTCGACCATTTCGACGATTCTGCTTGCAGCAACGGGGTCGGGAGCCATGGCCATTATCGTCAGCGAGGTTTCATGGCTGAAGGTCGCCACGGCACTCGCATCCGCGGTTTCCTTGTTCATTTCTCTTTGGAACAGAGAGTTCGACTTCGAGGGACGAGCAAAAGATCAGAGGGCGGCGGCGAAGGTATTCCTGGAGATTCGAGAGAACGGTAGAGGACTCATCTTCAAAATAGCTGCAGATTGTCTCAGTGACGACGAAATCCTCGATGGCGTTGACGGTTTCTCGAGCGATTACATTTGCGCCTGCAAAGCTGCTCCGTCTACGACGGATCATGCGGTGAGAAGGGCTTCGCGGGATTTGGGAGAGGGGAAAGCATCGGATGAATGAAGCCGCGTCTTTTCTGGCGTTCTTCGACTCTATCAAGTTGGATTCTCTCGACGAATACCAGGACACTATCGATTCGATCAGCCAGAAGCTCCACGCGTCCTATTACGAACAGGATGATGTATTGAACCATGGGATAGTTGTCGGCTCTGTCGGGAGGGGGACCGCTGTGTCCGGTACGAGCGACCTCGACATGCTGTTCATTCTCCCGCCGCCTGTGTTTCGTAAGTTCGACGCCTACGATTCAAACGGCCAGTCTGCCCTGCTCCAGGAGGTTAGAAGAACTCTCAAGGAGAGGTACCCCAAGACCGACATCAAGGGGGACGGCCAAGCCGTCGTGGTGAAGTTTACCAACAGGAGGTTCACCATCGACCTGGTGCCAGCCTTTGCCCGTGACGACGGCTCTTTCTGGTACCCTGACTCGAAGGGTGGGGGGTCGTGGAAGAAAACCGACCCCTTGCCCGAGCAGGGATCGTGTGAGGCGCTGATCAAGTCAACTGGTGGTGTCGCACGGAGTCTGTGCAACGCATTGAGGGTGTGGAAGAACAACGTCGGTTTTCATTTCAAGGGGCTGCTGATTGACACTCTTGTCGGCAAGTACTTCGAGAGCGTGGACGAGCTTCCCGACGACCCATACGACCGGTTTGTTAGTCTATTCGAGTTTCTCTCACGAGAGGACAGGGAAAAGGCCTACTGGCATGCGATGGGCAGCAATCAGCTGATATATAACGACGATCAGGGCGCGTTTGTCTCGAAGGCAAGCAGCGCGGCGTCTTTGCTGAGAGACGCAGGGAGTGATGCGGCGCGCGAGCGGGCATTGACTATGCTGTTCGGGAAGGCGTTCTCTGATTGCATCGCGGATGGGTTGGAAGAGGAACAAGAACGCGCATGGGCGAGGAAATATGGCACTGATGACGAGGAGATGTTTATCGAGAACATGTTTGCGGTGGATATCTCCCATCCCATGTCCATCGATTGCGAGGTTACCCAAGACGGATTCAGGCCTCAAGGTCTAAGGGAGATGCTTGCAAGGAGCTATCCGTTGCTGCGGGGTAAGAGCCTCCGTTTTTATGTAACGGGGAAAACGCTGCCCAGTGGATGTAGCTTCTACTGGAAGGTAAGGAATTGTGGTGAGGTGGCTTACTCGAGAAACTGCCTGAGGGGAAGAATTGCTGAGGGAGATCAATCTGGTACGTGGCATGAACACACCGATTTTAAGGGCCCTCACTACGTTGAGTGCTATGCGGTCAAAGATGGCGTGTGCATTGCCAGATCAAGGATAGACGTCCCAATAGCGGAAACATAGCTAGGACGTTTTGCGTGAATGTCCGGCCGCTGGAATTGAATCTTTACGAAGGGCGCTTAGTGGCTCCGCGGGTATCAGATGGGTATCGGTCGAAGTATGGTAACTGAGATGCTCGTCTTCTTAGTGGCACTAGGAAACACGGCCTGCAATGTATGAGATGATTTATCTGATTGAGTGTGAATAGAACATAAGTCCGATATAATAATAAAATGCCAGATAGTGGGCACGGTATAATCGAATCCGTGCCCACTGCTTTATGCGGAGCGATGTTGGTGGCCGGTGCTCGCGATATTATTGCTTGCGTTTCGGCTTCCGCTGCTCGAGGTGCGTCATTTGGGGCTCCTAGCCGGAGGTGAGCTGGCCGTTCCCTGCGGAGCCGCGGAACCACCTATATCCGCTTGCTGCGGGCTTGCTTGAGCCAGTTCCTCTTGAAAGAGCCGACACCGCCGAAGAACTTGTTGTACGTCTCGCCGTCCTCCTTGGCCTCGTACTTGACCAAGGCGAGTTCGATGGTGCAGAGGTAATCCGCCACTTGCTCGAGGCGGTAGTCGGTCATCGAGGTCTTGCGGCGCCGGACAACTCCCTTTGAGAGAACCTTGCCCACTGAGCGGTCGAGCGCTTGCTTGACGATGTCCTGACCGTTGTCGTAATAGACCTTCACATCGTCGAAGGACTGGAAGAAGTCCAAGTGCTCAACCATGGCGGAGGAGATGTCGCGCCCCATGCGCTCCATTAGCCTTGTCGGGTCTTCGAACTGGCTGCGGCGGTAGACGAACGTTGTATAGGAGATGGGAAGCCTGCGGACAAACGAGGAGAAGTAGGCGAGCATGGCCTTGCGCTGCTCGATGCCGAGAAAATCATAGTCCTTGTGCCCGTTCATGAGGGGCTCGGAGTGAAACGGGATGTTGGGGAGGTCGGCCCTGGCGAGCTTGGCCTCATAGCCCGTGACCGCTTCGGCGATGCTGTCTGCCTGGTTGTGGAAGACGAGCGTGAGCAGATAATAGCGAGCCTTGCCGCCGCGGTCACCGCTCTCGTCGACAAAGATGCTGAGCTCCTTGGCCAATGGGGACTCCTAATGGAATGGATAAAAAAATAGCCGGGGGACTCCCCCGGCACTTGGAGGTAGCTCAATGAGCCACCAACAACCTTATAGCATGTGCTGACGGTGAGTACAAGAGGGGAGCGGGATGAAGCTGCTGTTGATAGTGCCCCTGAAATATATTCGCAGCTTCTTCAAGATTACGGAACGCGAGAATTAATCGTCGGAGCAGGCTTGCGATAGCAACCCGAAGCTTGCCTTTGTCTGTACGAACCTGATTCAGAGGCGCAGTGACACCATCCACGAGGGCGTGCCTGAGATCCTTTCGTCTCGAGGCTCCCTCGCGTGCCGGCCGCGGGCGGCTCCCGGGGCGGTCGCCGCCGTCATTTCCTCCCGCTCCTCGACTCGATGTAGGCGTCCGCTGACGTCCTCGAAACCAGGAGCTTCCTTCCGAGCCTGTACGAGTCGATCTCTCCCGACCAGAAGAGGTCGTACGCCTTGCTCCGGCTCGCCCCCCCATGTACTCCCGCACCTCGATCACCGTCATCCACTCGTCGCGGCCCCGGTTGCTCTCGGGTGCCGCGCATTTCGTAGCGTGCGCCATGGCTCCTCCAGTCTTTCCGCGCGATGCGCCTGCGCGGTCCCGCGTGCGTTTTCGTCTGCGCGACGATTGCGTTGATGTTCACTAAGAAGTGGTCCGAGTGATCACTGGGAAATGAGCACCGTGAGCACGAAAAATTGAGCAGTTTAAGCAAGAGGGCTGCGCTCCGCCTCGAGCTGCTGGAAGGAGCGGTTGAGCTCGAGGGGGTCGGGGACCTGGAGCCGCCTCCCCGTCTCGAGCGAGGTGTTGTTGACCACGACGTGCGCGTGGGGGATGCGCCCCTCGTTGTCGTCGTGGTAGACGATGGCGACCTGATGGTCGGGGAAGTGCTCCGACGCCCACTCGACGGCGAGCCCCCTCAGGATGGCGAGGTCGACGCGGGAGCCGGGGTCGGGGGAGAGGACGTAGCGCTCCAAGTCCTCGCGGCCCGCCCGCGCCACGCCCTCCCGTTCCCAGCGGCCTCCCTCACCGAGTGTTTCCGCTAGTTTGAGACTTGCAGCTTCGGCATCGTGACGTTTCATCTATGGCAATGAAAGTTTTCAGATAAGGCAAAGGCATGCCGATCAGCTAGGCCATCCTTGTCAATGTAGCTACCAACTGCTTGGCAAGGAGGCGGAAAGGATGATCGACATGCCGACGATCGAGAGTATACGCGACATGAGCCGCCAGGGGCTCACGAACGCGGAGATACAGAGGCGGACGGGGGTCTCGCAGCCGACGATCCGCAAGTACCTGGCCATGGACGACTTCTCGCCGCAGATGCCCGCGAAGTCGCGGCGCGGCTCCATACTCGACCCGTGCAAGCCCTTCATCGACTCGATCCTCGAGGGCGACCTGCACGTCTGGCGCAAGCAGCGCCATAGCGCCCAGAGAATCTACGAGAGGCTGCTCGACGAGACGCCTTACGCGGGCGGGTACGGGATCGTGAAGAAGTGCGTCCGCGAGCGCAAGGCCCAGATGAAGGCGTCGGAGACGGCGTTCATCGAGCTCGTATGGGCGCCGGGCGAGGCGCAAGCGGACTTCGGCGACGTCGACGTCGTCTACCGCGGCGAGCGCGTGCGCATGCACTTCTTCGCGTTGAGCTTCCCCTTCTCCAACATGGGCTTCTGCCAGCTGTTCGCCGGCGAGACCTCCGAGTGCGTCTGCCGGGGGCTCAAGGACGTGTTCGAGCACGTGGGCGGCGTGCCGCACCGGGTCGTGTTCGACAACGCCACGGGGGCCGGCCGCAAGATCAGCGGCAAGGTCACCGAGGCGGAGCTCTTCTCCAGGATGCACGCGCACTACGGGTTCTCGGTGACCCACGCCAACCCGGATTCCGGCCACGAGAAGGGCAACGTCGAGCGCAAGGTCGGCTGGTCGCGCCAGCACCTGTTCACGCCGATGCCCGCGCTGGACGACATCGCGGCGTTCAACGCGGCGCTGCTGGGAAGATGCGACGGCTATGCCGGCAACGAGCACTACGAGAAGCACATGAGCTGGGGCGAGCTGTTCGAGCGCGACCGGGCGGCGCTGCTGCCGCTTCCCGCGAAGCCGTTCGCATGCGTGCGCTACGGTTCCGCGATCGTCGACAAGCGCGGTTGCGCCAGCGTCGACGGCGGCCACCGCTACCACGTCTCCGACGCGATGGCCGGGAGGCCCGTCACCGTCGCGTACGGCGCGCACGGCATCGCGTTCGCGAATTCCGCCGGCGAGGTCCTCGCGGAGCACGACAGGAGGTTCGGGACGGCCGCCGGCTCTCCCGACCCCGCGTCCCAGCTGGGGCTCCTCGCCAGGCGGCCGGGAGCCTGGCGCAACTCGCCAGCGAGGGCGGCGCTGCCCGCGAACGTGGCCGCACACATGGACTCCATGGAGTCGGCGGCCCTTTCCGACCTGGTCAAGTGCATGAAGAAATGGTGCGCATCGTGGTCGTACGACGAGGTGGCCTCGGCTTTGTCGGAGGTGCTCGCGAGGACCGGTGCCACGCGCGCGGCCGATGTCGAGATGATGCTCGCCCGCATCGGCGGGCTCGGCCTCGGGTCGGCTCCCGACGTCGGCCCCGACCTGTCAGCCTACGACGGCCTGCTGGGATGTGGTGCCGCATGAGCGCGAGGGCGGAGCTTGAGGCGAGGGCCCGCGCAGGGTTCCGCGCCGTGATGCTGTCGAACCACACGGCCGAGAAGTTCGCGTCGGAATCGAGCGCGGGGGAGCTCAGGTTCCTGTGCTCGGTGTTCGACGAGGAACGCTCGTGGCGCGAGAAGTCGAAGCGGGAGCGGCTGCTCAAGCGGGCGAGGTTCCCGGTGCCGAAGACCTTCGACGGCTACGACTGGTCGCGCATAAGGCTGCCGGAGGGGATGCCCAGGAACGACGTGGAGTCGTGCGCGTTCGTCGGATCGATGCAGAACCTGGTGCTGTACGGCGGCGTCGGCAACGGCAAGACGCATATGGCAATCGCCTGCGGCACGACCGCCTGCCACATGGGCCTGTCGGTGATGTTCACGACGATATCGGACCTCGTCGTGAGGATGCAGAAGGCGGAGGAGGCGGGATCCCTCGACCGCGTGTTCCGGGAGGTCGAGCGCGCCGATCTGGTCATCCTGGACGAGCTGGGCTACTTGCCGATAGACCGCCAGGGCGCAAGGCTCTTGTTCCAGGTCGTGTCCAAGTGCTACGAACGGCGGAGCCTGATCGTGACAACCAACCTCGAGTTCTCGAGGTGGGGGTCGGTGCTGACCGACGACCAGATGGCCGCGGCCATGATCGACAGGATCATCCACTACGGCCACCTGATCGTGTTCGAGGGGCCCACCAAGAGGATGGAGGCTTCGCCCATGGCAAACAAACGCTAGGAGAACGCGCTAAGCGGCATGCCTTGCCGAACATGAAAACTTGCAGTGCCAGGCCTGAAAGTTTTGCGTGCCACCCATGAAACTACGGTCTTGACGAAAACACACCGAGCCCATCTCCGCGGTCCAGTCGCAGCCGTCGTAGCGCGGAGGTCGCCCTCCCAGCCCTCTATGGGCGCGCCGACGTTCAGGAAGTTGCGGGCGAGCGCCCTGCCGTCCCTCTCGAGGTAGCGCATGACCCCACGGGTCCCGGTGTGCCCGCTTATCGCTTTGACGATTCCCATCCGTCATCCCCTCCCTACAGGAAGAGGGCGGGGCGACCGGTGAGCGCCGCCATGTCGGAGCGCATGCCCCTGGCGGCGACCTCGGTCTCCTCGAGGAGTGCGGCCGCCCGCTCGACCGCCTCCATCATGTCCGTGAAGTCGCGGTCTCCGTGGCGGATTCGGAGTGCGACGGTGTTGAGCGCGTGGATGCCCTGGTTGTAGTGAACGCCCCACTTCCTCAGCTCCCTGGCCATCCGCAGGGCGCATCCGGTGTCGAGCAGGATGGGGCGGGACGCCGCGGCCTCTCTCGGTGCCTGGACGGGCGCCGAGGGAGGCCGCGGGCCACTGTTCCGGGTGCTGTGCGCACGGAACAGGCTACTTGCTAACCCAGTGGCTAACGTCTCTCTCGCTGGCTTTCGATTTCAACTGTCGCGTCGTGGGTGTGCCGCGCACATCACGGCGCGGCGGGCGTCCTCCTTTATGGCGTACTCCTTAGCATCAGGTTGCCCTGGCCCATCCGGGTCGCTTGCGCGGGTCGGATCCGCGACATGACATCAATTTAGCCTTTTCCGCAGCCCCTCGCATGCAAGCTAATTGACTTGTGTAGGTCGGTCTATGCATCACTTTGCTTATAGGAATTAAGGCTTTTGATTCTATCTATCCAGCCATCAAAGTGACTTTCCGCCTCAGAATCCGATATGTGGGCGAGTATATGCTCCTTATTAAGAAGGTAGATGAGGCAGAGAGCCTCCCGTATGGACCGGTCGATTCCCTCACTTGAGAACGAATCTGGCGTTTCGATAGACCCCTCGCTATTAATCGGGTCTTTGAGGTGGCTTTCCTGATGCATGGCTAGCTTGAACTGGAAGTCGTGGAAGTATTCGTTCAGGAAGGGGTCATGGGCTAGCGCCCTATCACCTTCCTGCAAAGCGAGTTCATCAAATGGGCAATTGTATTCGAAGGTCGAAAATGCCTCCATCATTCTTCTAGCAGCGTTTCCCAAGCCATCGCGTGTTTCGTCCGAGGGGTTGAGGGTGTGCGCATACGCTTTATTCAAGAGAGTGTCATATGCAGCGTCCTTGTCATCCCAGTCAACGAGGGTGAACCGTCTGAACTCCTTCGGTTTCTGCCCCCGAACGTTTTTGAGCTCTTGATTGACGTTCTTACATGCAGAAACGAACGATTTCATCGTGAGATAATCGTGTGTCATCAGGATGGCACGTGACTTCGGGTTACCTTGAAGCGTCATCCTCACGAATCTCTTTACTAGTGAAAGAATGCCAACTTTGTTCTCGAAGTCGAAGCTTGACACGGGGTCATCGATAACGAGCAGCGTCTCATCCCCGTACTCTTTGCCTCGAGCCTTTCCTTCGCCAATCTGCGTGAAGAAATAACAGAGCGCTATCGCATTTCTCTCTCCCGAAGAGACGTCTTCGGGCCTGATGTGCGCTCCTCGGGAAATGAGCCTATAGGCTTTTTCGTTTTCTATGATGGGTTCGAGCCTGAGTCTCTCGCAGTCCCCGAAAACTACTGCGAGCATGGTGTTGAGCTTCGAAAGGGCGATATTGGTGTTATTAAGCCTAGCGTTGAGCGAAGAGAGCTCTCTTTCGAGCGTAGTTTCAGTCTCTTTGGCATGATTTAGGCTGGCGATGCAGATCCCTTTGTTTTCGGTAGAGCTCTTGTAGGCGATAAGCGGCTGGTCTATCTCGATGCGCGCCATCATGTCGCTCAATGAGCATAGTTTATCCCTCTGTTTGTCGGCCTGGTCGACCCTTTCGTTCCAAGCGGCCGTTTCTTTCCTTAGATTCGCTAGGCTTTCGGAGAGCTCGCCTAAGGCGGTGCTGAGTCCGAGCGAGGCGCTGTCGACAGGGGTGAAGGGGTCACACTTCTTTTGTTCGAGAAGCCTCTCGTATCGAGTGATGATATCGAGGCACTTTTCGTAGGCGATTCGGCATGAATCGGTCTCGCGGCGGAGCGAGCTGGCATACGGCTCCAGGTCAAGCTCTTGTCTGTTCTCTAGCAGTGCACCCCCAAGTTCAGCGACGTGCTTCTTTACCTCATCGGCGAGAACGGCGGAGACCTCATCTCTGATGTCTGCGATTTCCTTGCTTGTGATGGGCCTCAGGCAGTATGGGCAGAGGTCAGGCTGGCTGCTCGTAAGGTCGCTTTGGGCGTTCCTCACAAATGGAAGCCCCCTGTTTTGGATGACGGAGAGGATGCGCTGCTCCCGTTCGGTGAGCTCGGGCTTTTCGATGGGCTTTCGTAGGAGGGAGAGTATCTGTTCTTCGTCGATGAGACTCATCCAGCTTGGTATGGTTGGACAGGCGGGCAGCTTCTCAGCGCTCCCGCTCCCTATGGATTGGTAATCGGCAAGTTCCGCCTGGAACCTCTCAGCCAGTACCGAGAGGTCGGAATCGGGCTTTTCCAATCCGATAATTCGAGTGAGGATGCGATCATCGACTCGGGCATTCTTCCTGTCTCCGTCGATATGCTTCTTGCGGGAAGCCCAGTGTGCGTCCCCTTTAAGTGCGGCAAGTAGTTTTGCTTTCCAGTAATCTGGGCACAGCTCGTCCTCCGGGCTCTCGCTTCTCTCGAGCTGGGTTTCGAGGGTCTTGCGTTCTTCCGTCGCTGTCTCCTTTTGCGCTGTCTTATTTTCTATTTCGTCCTTTATGTTTCCAGCATCGCCCAGCATGACGATTGAGCCGAGTCCATCGCCCTCAACTCTCAGCTTCTCGTCAACATACTTCTCATTGAAGACTTTTACCTTCAAAAGGGCCTCGTCCATGTTCGGGATTTGGCTGCCGTCGCCATCGAGAAGCTGCAGATCGGCGATGTCTTCCAAGCGGTGCCCAAGCGATTGTTTTCGGAGGGCTTCCGAAAGCGTTGTCTTCCCGCTTCCGTTTCTTCCGAAGATGAGGGAGATTCTGGGCCGCGCCTTATTCCCAGGCTTCTTCACGAAGATGTCGAGGTCGGTTTGTGGGGGAAAGCAGCGCCCCGAGATTCTAATTGTGGTGAGCTCTTCGAACATTTCGACCTCCATAGAATCGGCCATTATGAGTCATATTAACGTTGCTGGCATGGTTGCGAGTACCGAGTGGGAGGCCATCTCGCAGGCGTTTTTCTTCGGCTCCCCTGTAACCGGGATGGGGATGCAGGGGAGCGGGCCCCCTTGCCCGAGGCCGGGGCGGGAAGCCCCGGTCGCCGAGGGCGGCCCGGTGATCACGCGGGCCATTTCTTAGTGAACACCAACACCAGCCTGTCGGCCAGTCTCCTGAAGCCGATGGTGCCCTCGTCGGTGGTCGGCATGTCCGCGCGGGGGGCATCGCGGGCGCCTCGTGCGCCACAGTGTCCACGTGGCCATCTCCTATCGTCTCAGCGTGGTAGCTGAAGATTCTAGGCGGTGGCCGCATCCCTTTTCCGAGGTGCTGACACCAACGTTTGGCGCACAAGGGGGTGCGGACATTTCTTTGGACCGGCTACGCCGCCAGCCCCAGGCTCCTACGGTACTGCATCGGGCTCATCCAGCCCAGCCTCTCCTTCGGCCGTCCCTCGTTGTAGTACCTCAGGTAGGCGTCGAGCATGCGGCAGAACTCCGGTACCGACACCCCCGACCAGTCGCGGTGGTGGAAGAACTCGTTCTTGAGCCTCCGGAGAAGCCCTCCATCGCGGAGTTGTCCGGGCTGCAGCCCTTCCTCGACATCGACCTGGCCAGCCCGTTCCTCTCGCATATGGCTATCCAGCCGGGCCAGCGGTAGTGGCAGCCGCGGTCCGAGTGGGCCACGGGGCCCTGGCCCTCCGAGAGGGTCCTGCACGCCTCCTCCAGGCTGCTGTTGGCGAGCTCCGCGTTCGGGCTCGTGCCGATCGACCAGGCCGCCAGGCCGCCGTCGAAGCAGTCGAGGATGGGCGACAGGTAGACCTTGCCGCCGGGCAGCCCGAACTCAGTGATGTCGGTGAGCCACAGCTCGTTGGGCGCGTCGGCGTGGAAGTCGCGGTTCACCAGGTTCTCCGGCGCATCGGATATCTCGCCTTTGTAAGAGCTGTACCTGGCCTTCTTCTTCGAGTAGGCGACCGTGAGCCCCTCCTCGCGCATGATGCCGCGCACGACCTTCTCGGACGCGACCACGGGGTCGTCTCCCGCCCGCAGCTCGTGCGTCACGTAGCGGTAGCCGCGCGAGCGGTTGGCGTCCTCGAACGCCTCGCGCACGCGCACGCGCAGCTCGGCGTACTTGTCGGGGCGCTCCAGGGCCCGCCTCTGGTACTCATAGGAGCTCTTCGATATCCTCAAGGAACCGGTGAGCTCTTTCAATTTCCTGCCCGTCGTCGCCCGCAGCTCGTTTATGACCAGGGTCTTCTCCCTGTTCGTCATCGGGCCGGGGCTCCCTGCTTTTAAAACCTTCGCCGCCGCCCTCGGGATGTCGTTCTCGAGCTCGAGCCGGCGCACGCGCTCCTCGAGGCTTCCGTCGAATCCGTCGCAGGCCCTTTCCTCGGAATCCCTCATCGGCATGATCGGGCCCCTGTCCGCCGCCCCCGGGCCCGGCCTCTCCGCGGCCCTGGCCCAATTGTAGACAACGGCGGCGCTCGACACCCCCAGCATCTCGGCGACGTCCCTGCCGGCCATGCCCGACCTCACGAACGCCACGGCCTGAGCCCTGAGGGCGGGGTCGCAGAGGCTCCACGGCCTGCCGCATTTCCTCTCGTGCGAGGCGTCGCGCCGGTTCAGCCATTCGTACAGCGTGTGGCGCGAGGGGTACCCCAGCTTTCGTATGGCGCGCGTGACCGACCCCCCGCACTCCTCGACCGCCTCGATCGCCTTGCGCCTCTGCTCTTCGGTGTAGCTCGGCATCCTCGGACTCCTAACCGGACCTATTCGGTCCAACTATTTGTCCGCACCCCCGATTCGTTAAGAACCTTTCGTAAATTGATTGAGCCGGACTCCAAATCCCCTTCACTGCCTAACCTTCTCTTTTTGCCTCCCGGCTTGTCCATCTCCTCCAGCCTCGACATGTCCAGGCACCTCCTCCCGCTCAATTCTTTGTGCTCGTGTTGCTCATGAAAACGCAATAAAGCAGACCAGCTTCTATTGAATGCGACGGTAGTTCGCAAATCTCTTTTCTATAGCCAATATTTGTAAAAACTCAACAGAAGAGGTAGATAGATTCAATATACTGAGCTTCAATAAGGCTTAGAAAATAGAAGGATAGTGTTTAGGAGGTTCTATGCTTCTGAATTTCTCCTTTAGCAACTACCGCAGTTTTCGCGACTCCCAACAGTTCTCCTTTGAGCCGATCGCGGGGAAGAAGGAACAAGGCCCTGTTCGTGTTGCTGCCGTTTACGGGGCAAACGCGACTGGTAAATCGAATTTTATTGAAGCGATTAATTTCGTTTCATTTTTTGTTCGTAGTGGATATTCGTCCGGTGATGGCCAGTCTCGGATTCCCATCACCCCTTTTTTATTGGACTCGAATTCTCCGAATAAAGAGAGCGAGTTCTCAATTGAGTTCGAAATTTATTCGAGTAAGTACGAATCTGATATCAAGTACGAATATTCATTCGGCATTACCAAATCTGAGGTTACCTACGAGAACCTGATCGCATATTATTCGCAGCAGCCGTCACTATTATTTGAGCGGATCTCGGAGGACGGGGGTCAATCGATAAAATTCGGGAGTGCTTTCGTCGGCCCGAAAAAGCAGCTTTGGAAAATCACACGAGATAACGCTCTGTTTATATCGGTTGCGGCCGCGGCTGGATGTGACGTTATTCAGCCGGTGTATTCTGCCTTGACTGACGGCATCGCTTACTATAACGCCCCTGGTTATCTCGCAGAATTGACTGCAATCAAGAAATTGTTCTTGAACGATAAGCCTAAGGCGCAGATGCTCGCCACTCTTTTGAAGTTTGCGGATATCGGAATCGATGATTTGGATATGCGCCAAGCTGAAGGTTTGATTGGAGTTAAAGATCCGTTTGTCGATCAAAGCGAAATCCCCGAAGATGTTCGCCGCCAAATGTCTGAGGATTTCAAATGGTCTTTTGCTTACGATCTTTATTTTCATCACCGTGGACTAGATGGAGGCAACTGGTTCAGCTCTGCACAGGAGTCGGAGGGTACTAAGGCCGCGCTCGCGTTCTTCTCTGTAGCTCTTCGCTCTCTGGAACAGGGAGACCTGACGGTGATTGACGAGCTGGATCTCAGCTTGCACCCGACTCTCTTGCGTGATTTCGTCGCCTTATTCTCCGATGCGACGACTAATCCCAATGGGGCACAACTTATCTTTACAACGCACGACGTCAGCCTTATGACGCGTACAAGTTCAATTGATGAGGTCCTCGACCGTGACCAAATATGGTTTGTGGAAAAGGATCCCGATGGTGCCTCTCAGCTAATTGCTGCTATGGAATATAGTCCGCGCGCAAGCGAGAACATTGGGCGAAATTACCTTAACGGGGTGTACGTCCCATTGCCGAATCCCAGTTTCCATCAAGTGGTCGCTGGGTACATGCAGGAAGGCGTTGAGGCGCATGGCTAGTTCAAAAAGGCGTGGTCTTGAGCGTGGCCGTAAAAAGCAGAATCGAGAAAAGCGGAAGCGCCATCTAATTGTCTCAAATGGCAAAGTGACGGAGGGCGAGTACTTCAATACCGTGATCGAGGATTTGAATGTGCGCGGTTCCGTTCGATATCAGTTTATCGACGGGGATCCTCTGTCGGTCGTCAGATGTCTTTCTCGAAAACTGGAGTTGGACAAGAAGGCTGAGCGTCTAAAAGAGATTGAACCCATCAGCTCGGTTTGGGTTGTTGTCGACGTCGATCAGTTTAGGAACCTCGGCGAAGCTGAGCGTGCAGCAAAAGAAGCTGGCTATAATTTGGCCGTCTCCAACCCTTGCTTTGAAGTGCGGTTGATTGACCACGATTCTCCCTGTCCGGAAACATGCACAACGGCTGCTCAGTGCGAAAGGCGCGCAATTAGTTTAGGGCTGTTGAAATCAACTGACTCTAATCGAGATTCTTCCAAAAAGTTTAAATCGATCGTATCGGAAAAAATGCAAGGTAAATATGATGTCGCCACTGCGAATGCAGCCAAACATAATTCGGATGACAAACGGATCGCACGAATGCAGAACGTGGACAAGGTTGCTTCCTATGAAGTCTGGACCGATGTACCAGAACTCATGACCGAGGTATTTGGTGCTCACAATGGAGCTGGGGAATGACGAAAAGGGACAGTCCCTTTTCGTCATTTCCGAGTTCCCCCGCGAGGATGCGTACCTCTTCCACATCGCGCACATGAACAAGCACTACCGCAACTCGGGCCACGGTCCTCGCGGGAAAGAAGCCCGCGCTCGGCCCGGACGACGCGCAGCTGCTCGGCTACATGCTCGGCAGCGGCACGTACGGCACGATCGGCAACCATGTGAGAAACGAGCTCGCCGCGGAAGCGGGCGAGCACGGGCAGGCGGGCTCGCGTGCCCGTTACCTGCTGCGTCGCGCGTTTCCGCCGCTGCAGAAGCTCAAGGCGGGGTACCCTGTGCTCAACTGCGCGCCGTGGCTTTTGCCCGGGGTCTATCTGTACCGGCTCGTGGTCAAGCCGTTCACGCGAACGGCGCGGCTCCGCGAGGAGCTCAGGATCGTCGCGAAGGGGAGCGAGGAGTAAAGATGGGGAAGCACTTCAAGCAGCCGGTTTCCGACGCGGGGTCTGACGCAGCCGGTTCCGATGCCACCGAGCTTTTGGACGGCGCGGCCGACGTGACGCGGCGGATGTCCGGCGCGGAGGGGGCGCGGCAGACGACGGGGGCGGATGCCCAGAGAACCCAGCTGCTGACCGATGCAGGCGCTGGGAACGCCCAGGACGCGTCCGACGCTGCCGCGGACGTGACGGAGCGGATGCCGTACGCCGTTCCCGAGGTCGAGGCGCACGGGGCTTCCGCCGGGGGACACTGCTGAGGCTGCCCCTCTCGGCGACCTCTCCGATGGGAAAAAGAGGGGCTTTTCGGCCCCGCTCGTCGCCCTGGTCGTCGCCCTCGCCCTCGCGCTCGTCGGCTTCGTGGTATGGGCGGTCGCCGGGCTGGGCGCGGACAAGTCCGAGCAGACGCCGGTGGCGAGCTCCGCTTCCGCTGACGGGTCCGGAGACGCTTCCTCGAAGAAGACCGACGCGACGGCACCTGGGGCCCAGGGCGGCGAAGAATCCGCTGACGAGGATTCAGCGTCCTCCGCTCCCGACGCCTCATCCGACGGGAGCGATTCCGACGATTCTTCCGACCAAGGCCCTTCGGAGAAAAAGCTCGCCGCGCCCGTGATCGCGCCCAGCGGGGTCGACAATGACGTGAGCGTCGACGATTCCGGCTCCGACGCCGCTTCCGATGGCGCCTCCAATGGCGGAGGTTCCGCGAGCCAGGGCAGCGGAGGGGCTTCTTTCCAGGACAAGGACGCGAATAAGAACGACGCGAGCGGCCAGGGCACCGGCTCGGCGGCCCCCGACAACGACGTCGTGGTGGAGTAGATGCCGAACTCCGCGGACACCGACAGCATCGAGGGCGTGCTCGCGCGCGACGGCGTGTGGGTGAGCACGACGGCGGGCACGAGCATGTGGCCCATGCTGCGCGACCGTCGCGACACCGTGGTCGTTCGGCCCGCCGAGGTGCTGCTCGACGAGTGCGCATCCGCGCTCGACGGGCAACTGAGCGCAAGATGCTCGCCCGCCTGCGCGCTCTCGGCCGCACCATCGTTATCGTCACCCATCGGCCCGCCGCGCTTTCCGCCTGCGATCGCGTCATCATCGAGGTCGCGGGCTAGCAATGACGAAAAGGGACAGTCCCTTTTCGTCATTTTCTGCGAATCGGGAGCGACCCGCCTCGGCAAGGCTGCGCAGAGCCTTCGTGCCGTGGTGTCTTCCCTCGTTCAGTTGCTTATTCGGGCCCGTGAGGCCTTGGCGAGAGGGCTTTGGGCGAGAAGCGAGGGCGTTGGGCGAGGATTCACTGCCCGATCGAGGCCGCGTTCTTCCCAAAAACCTTTCACCAGTCTTGTGTTTCCGGAAAACCCGCAAAAACTACCTGCGGTTTTGCTCGGAGAAACAGAAAAACAAAGGAGTGATGAAGGGTTTTCATGCGATGAGAGGGGGCGACCTCAACACGCTGCCATCTATATATAGATAGGAAAGAGGGCCATGAGCGCAGGAAGAGGACACCAGTAGGAAGAAGGACCCGCTGTAACCGCGTCCCTGCCCGCGTGAGGCGAACGATCGCCGGCCCCCCGAATGACGAAAAGGGACAGTCCCTTTTCGTCATTCCATTCCGGCGAGGCGCAACCTCGAGAAGGGACGGCCCCCTTCTCGAGGTTGCGCATATAGGCAGGGGGGAGGGGCGTGCGGCCCCCTGGGCGAGGTGGATCCGCCCGCGCCCCCCGAATGTGGAGGGAACGTGGAGACGCCCGCCCGCCCTTGCGCGAGGGGCGGGAGGTGCGTATATTAATTCCTCGCGCAGCAACGCCACGAACCGCGAAAGAGCAGCTCAGGGCGGCCGCGCGCGGGACCTTGAGAACCGGAT
Organism: Collinsella sp.; assembly: GCA_048244295.1. Taxonomy (GTDB): domain Bacteria; phylum Actinomycetota; class Coriobacteriia; order Coriobacteriales; family Coriobacteriaceae; genus Collinsella. The sequence continues at coordinate 92 of DBFAZJ010000180.1, read as the reverse complement.
ACTGCGATCGAGAGATCGGTGGAAGAAGACAGACAAGCGAAGTCGAATCGAGCACCCGGATGCATATCCGGGGGACTCATCGATTCCTACTT
>DBFAZJ010000179.1:0-3404 GCA_048244295.1 Collinsella sp. | reverse complement strand
CGCAAAGTGCGGTCGACATCGAGGTCCTCGGCCGTCAGCTCCGAGCCCACCATGCGCTCGCCGTGCGCCATGGATGCCGCCGGCGAGTTGCCGGGCGTCGCCCACAGGTCCTGAGAGTCATCGGCTTCCCACATCACGCATCCATTCCGAGTCGCTTAAGCGCCGCGCCGAGCAGATCCTCGACACGCATATTCTGCCCATCATACCCGCTCAGGGCAACATCGGTCTCCTGCAGGCTAAAGCCCATGGAAAGGAGCGCCGCACGGGCATCATCGATCGCCGAAGGAGCGGCAGCGGGAACCGGCATCGCAACCTGGCCGGGAATCACGTCGACCGGCACAAAGCCCTTATCCTTGGCAAAGGTGCTCTTGAGTTCCAGGATCAGGCGCTGAGCTGTCTTTTTGCCCACACCGGGTACCTTGGCCATGCCCTTGTCGTCCTCGGCCATCACCAGCGAATACAGCTGCCCCACGGTATAGGTGGAAAGCACGGCGAGCGCCAGGCGCGGGCCAACGCCCGAAACGGACACGAGCCGGTCGAACATCGTGCGCTCATCCTTTGAGGAAAAACCGAAAAGTGTCATGGCGTCCTCGCGCACCTGCATACGCGTGTAGAGGCGGACCTCGCCGCCGGGCGTCGGCAACGTGGCCGCAGTGCTGCCCGAGATGCCGAGCTCAAAGCCAACGCCCGACACATCGACGACAGCAGAGCTCATCGTGGCCTCGACAAGCGTTCCGTGGAGCTGGGAAATCATCAGTATCCGGTTCCTCTCTGTTGATAGAACTCGCCACCGGTGAGGGCGCGGGTGCGGCTGAGGTTTACGTGGCAGATGGCGCAGGCCAGGGCATCGGCGGCATGGTCGGGATGCGGGTCGTGATCGAGCTGTGTGAGTGTGCGTACCATGTAGGCGACCTGCCGCTTGTCCGCGGCGCCAGTGCCCACCACAGCCTGTTTGATCTGCATGGGCGTGTACTCGCCAATCTCGAGCGCGCATTCCGAAAGTGCGACGAGTGCAGCACCGCGGGCATGCGCCGTGGGGATGGCCGAACGAACGTTGGCGCCAAAGTAGATGCTCTCGACAGCAGCCGTGTCGGGTCGATAACGCTCAACGACATCCTTAAGGTCATGGGCGATATGCGACAGGCGCACCGCGAGCGGACTTCCGGCACTGGTCTCGATGCAGCCATAGGCACGGCAGCGAACCTCGCCACGCCGCTCCTCGATAATCCCCCAACCCGTATGAGCCAAACCGGGGTCAATGCCCAAGATAACCAAGCCGACCTCCCCTCGCCACAAGCACAGCGCAAGACAAGGCCCCACGCATCATTCACGAACGTCTGTTCTAGAATAACACAACGCTAGCCCTATAAGTCAGCCGAGATCGAATTGTAGGTTGAGTATACGCAAGCGAGCGCCCGCCAGAGCGAGCAAGGTGCCTTGAAAGAGGAGGGCATTGACCTGGCGGTCATGTCCGACGATTGAAAGGCAGATTGCCGCTCTGGCGGGCGCGCAGCGACCTAGTTCTGAGAGAAGAACGGAAATTGTCGGGGATCAACCGGCGGATGCGGCATCGGGCCACCCTGGGGCCCACCCTGCGGGCCACCCTGGCCGCCCATCATCTTATCGATGGCGTCCTGAACCTCGCCCTCGAACTTTTTCATTCCCTCGTGTAAACGACGCTGACCGTCCTCAGAGCGCAGCTCCTCCATTTGCTCGGGCGAAATACCCAGTAGCTCGCCCAGCACGCCCATCATCTCGTTTCGCACGCGCTCGCTCGTATCCTCGTCAGCAAAACGGCGCACCTCGGCGCGCGCCAGCGAATCGACCGTCATACGCTCCTTGCCGTTAAGCCCCAGGTCGGACCACGCGAGCATATACGGCCAGGCACGCTCGGCAAACGAACGGGCCGAGACGATCGGCGCCATCGGCAACATGCGGCGGGCAGCCTCACCCTGTCGAACGAGCATCAGCAGCAGCGAGCAGGCCTCAGGCTTGCCAGCGGCCATCGGGATGTCGTCGAAAGATCGATTGCGGTCCACGTGCGCCTCGAGCGCGCCATCGACCTCACCCGGCTCAAGCCCGCCGAGCAGCTGTGCCGCACGGTCGAGCATATCGACCGGACCGTCGAGCGTCGAGAGCGCCTGCGCCAGCACGCGCTCCATACAATCTTCCACTGCGTTGAGCGTCACGAGCTCTTGGGGCACCACGGCAGACGTGCGGTTGCGCACACGCGCCACAAACTCAAGCGTCGACAGGTACACATCGCCAAAGGGCGCAAAGTCGCCCTGGTAGCCGCCGCAAAGCGCCGGCGCCGCCAGCGCGTACTCGGTTTTGGACAGCGGGCTCAGCGCCATCGCACCCAGCTCGAGCGCCGTATCCTCCAGCATCAGGCCCAGCGTGCGCGAGCGCAGGCGCTCGGCATCGCCCGCCGACACGTCGCGATCGAGCACGCGCGCCGCATCCGGTGCATCGCGCTCGACGGTGCGAATGTGCAGACGCTCGGCGATGGCGCGGACGGCGGCACAGCGGGCAGCCTCGGCTTCTTCCTGCGCCGGCGTAAAGATACGGTTGCGCCCCAGCACCAGGCCAATCACATTGCGCGGGCCCAGAGCGTCGACGGCCAGCGCCGCCAGCAGGGACGACGGCAAGTCACCCTCGAGTGCCACCACAGCACGCGACGCACCGTGGGCTCGGGCGTTGTCGCGCACGGCGAGCACCAGCGCCTGCCACAGCCACTCCTCGGAACGGAACTCGGGCAGTTCGTGATCCTCCAGGGCATCGAGCATCACGCCGCGCTGAATCTCCTGAACCAGCAGGCTCTCCTCAAAGCACGGCGCCTGGGCCACCACGCGACCGCAGTCGTCGAGCACAAACGAACCGCCGGTATACACCGACTCGTCATAGGCACCGACCGGCGCCATGCAGGCAAACCACACGCTGCGCTTGGAGGCGACCTTGCGGTAGGCGCCGCTGCGAACGGCGGCAATGGCAACAGTCTCGCGGTCGGTCATGTCAAACGCGTTGAATTGGAAATACGCAATGAGGTCAACACCGGTCGGCAACATCTCGAGTTCGCGGTCCAAGTCAAAAATTACGGCGATGCGCACGCCGTCCACGTCGAACACCGGCGGCGCCCAACGCGTGTCGTTGTTCTCGCCACGCTGCAAGGCAATGCTCGAACGCGCCGGCACCACATGACCGTCCTTGAGCATCATGTAGTCGAGCAGCGGTTGGCCCTCAAACGAAACCGCCGCGGGCACGATGCAGATCATGTCAAGCTCCTGGATACGCTCGGCGACACCAGTCAAGCCGGCAAGCATGTCGTGCTCAAAGTCGGCAGCGCCCACCAGGCCACCGGGCATGGCGCCCATAAAGAGCGGAGCCGGAACGCACAGCACGCGCGC
>DBFAZJ010000178.1:0-1946 GCA_048244295.1 Collinsella sp. | reverse complement strand
GCACGCATCTGGCCGGTGACCTCGTCCATCGCGAGCGGTGCCACCTTCTCGAGCTTAAAGCCCTTGCCGGCGCGCATGTTTTCCTTGGCCACGCTGATCATAAGCTTAATACGGTTGAGCTGGTTGACCTCGGACGCACCGGGGTCGTAGTCCACCGCGACGATGTTGCTCTCGGGATGCTGGCGGCGCAGCTCCTTGATCACGGCCTTGCCCACCACGTGGTTGGGCAGGCACGCGAAAGGCTGCGTGCAGATGATGTTGGGCGCACCGTGGTCGATCAGGTCGAGCATCTCGGCCGTGAGCAACCAGCCCTCGCCCATGTTGTTGCACACCGAAAGCACCGTGCGGGCCTTGTCGGCCATGGTGCCGATGCGCTCGGGAGCCTCAAAGCGGCGGGACTTTTCGAGCATCTCCTCCACCGGCGTACGCATCCAGTCCACGAGCTTGATGAGCGCCTGCATACCAGCGCGCGTGGTAGCAGAGCTTCCCAGTTCGTCCTTCTGCAGCTCGGCGTTGCTCATGGAGTACAGGAAGAAGTCGAGCAGGCCCGGCACTACGGCCTCGCAGCCCTCGCGCTCGATGACATCGACCACGTGGTTGTTGGCTGTGGGATGGAACTTGACCAAGATCTCACCGACCACGCCCACGCGTGGCTTGGTACCCTCGCCCACGAGCGGCATGGTATCGAACGCGCGGATGGCCTCGCGGCACAGCTTGGTGTAGTTGTGGCGGTTGAACTTGGGCGCCAGCTTGCGGGCTCGTGCCATGTACTCCTCGTAGAGTGCGTTGGCAGCACCGGGCGCGGCCTCGTACGGGCGGCAGCGGTAGAGCATCTGCATCATCACGTCGCCAAAGAGCACCGCGTAGACTGCCTGCTTAAGCAGCGCCGGCGTAATCTTAAAGCCGGGGTTGTCCTCGCCGAGCGCCACGGCCGAAAGCGAGATCACCGGAATCTCGGGGTGGCCGCTCTCGCGCAGGGCTTTGCGGATGAGCGCGATGTAGTTGGTGGCGCGGCAGCCACCGCCGGTCTGGCTGATGACCACAGCTGTCTTGGACAGGTCGTACCGACCGCTCTCGATGGCCTCCATGATCTGGCCCGTCACCAGGATCGACGGATAGCAGATGTCGTTGTTCACGTAGCGCAGGCCGGCCTCGACGGCATCGTGGTCAGTCGAGGGCAGCAGCTCCAAGTTGTAGCCAGCACCACGGAACACCTCTTTGACCAGGTCAAAGTGGATCGGCGCCATCTGCGGGCACAGGATGGTGTAGCCCTCCTCGCGCATCTGCTCGGTAAAGGGGACCTTGGGCCACGCGGTCGAAGCACTCTCGCGCTGCGCCTTGAACGTGTACTTACGGCTCGCGAACGCGGGGGCATCCGTGGAGGGAGTCACCGGCGCGGCGTCGCCCTGCTCGTAGGCCTCGCCCGCGGCCGTGGCCTCGGCCAGGCGCTCGGCCTCCTGGTCCTTAAGCGCGGCCATGAGCGAGCGGATGCGAATGCGCGCGGCACCCAGGTTGGATACCTCGTCGATCTTGAGCACGGTGTAGATCTTGCCGCTGGCCTCTAGGATTTCCTGTACCTGATCGGTGGTCAGGGCATCCAGGCCGCAGCCGAAGGAGTTGAGCTGGATCAGGTCCAGGTCGTTGCGCATCGTCACAAAACGGGCGACGGCGTACAGGCGGCTGTGGTACATCCACTGATCAACGACGCGAATCGGACGCTCGGGCTTCACCAGATGCGCGAGCGAATCCTCGGTAAAGACCGCAAAGCCAAAGCTCGAGATAAGCTCGGGCAGGGCATGGTTGATCTCGGGGTCGTTATGGTAGGGACGACCGGCGAGTACGATGCCGTGACCGCCGTGGTCCTCGACCCACTTAAGAGCCTCCTCGCCCATGGTCTGGATGTCCTCGTGGAAACGCGCATCGGCCTCAAAGGCAGCGTTGACGGC
>DBFAZJ010000177.1:0-3168 GCA_048244295.1 Collinsella sp. | reverse complement strand
GAGGGCGGCGTGTACCTCATGCCGTACCTCGACGAGCACGGTGACCAGGCGATTATGCCGCAAGCCTAGTGCGTGGTATCCTAAGAAGAACGATCGTCCCGAACGAGCAGATCTCGGTTCGAGAAGTTGTTCGAACGGGGCACCACAGAGAACCGTAGCGGGTCAACGATTGTTCGTTGACCCGCTTTGTTTTTGGGTCTGCGTGCGCGCGTTTCTTGCCGGTATCGACTCGCGCGCCGGTTGGTTGCGCTCGCGTGACGCTGTGAAAACTCTTTGCGGGCGGCCTGCCCAGTGGGCGACGCGCGGCGTAAAACAAACATGTGCCGCGTAGCTAGCGCGGCAGCCGTCAACGAAGGGAGCATCAAAATGTACGAGGACATCATCACTGTGTCGACCGTAACGCTCCGACCCATGTGGGGCCAGAAGGAACAGAACCTCAACAGGATCTTGGGCTACATGAAGGCGGCAAAGAAGAAAGGCTCCGACCTCGTGGTGTTCCCCGAGATGGCGCTCACCGCCTACGATGACGAGGCCGAAAAGCCGCTCGAGGAAAAGATGCAGTACAAGCTCGCCGAGACCGTCCCGGACCCCTCGACCAATAAGGTCGCCGAGCTTGCCAAGGAACTCGGCCTGTACGTGGTTATGGGCATGCCGATCAAGGATGCCCAGAAGCCCGACACCATCTACAACGGCCTCGCGATCTTCACGCCCGAGGGGCTGGCCGGCGACTACCACAAGATGCACCTGCCGGCGCCCGAGCCCAACTGGGCGACGCGCGGCGATAAACCCTTCATCCTCGACACCCCGTGGGGACCGATCGGTTGCGCCATCTGCTACGACACGTATTGCTTCCCTGAGCTCATGGACTACTACGTGGCCAAGGGCTGTCGCCTGTACATCAATTCGACGGCGCTCGCGCACTGCCACGGTAAGTGCCTGGGCGACGACACGCTGCGCGCGCAGTGCATCCGCGAGGGCATCTTCATCGTGTCGTCCAACCTCGGTGGCCTCGACAAGGACAACTACTTCTGGGGCGGCAGCTCCATCCTGGGTCCGTCCGCAAAGACCTGGGAGCCGCATTACTACGCCGGTATGCCCTTCACCGCGGAAGGCGCCGACGAGGAGGCCATGTACACCGCGACGATCGACCTTTCACTGGCCACGCGCTTCCTCTACAAGCACAACCCTGCGGTCGACGGCACCGATTGGCGACCCGAGAAGTACGTCGGTATGTTCCAGGACGTGCTTGCTGACGAGAACTACGGCAAGTAAGAGAGATTGGTCGGGTGTAGCGCCCTTCTTTCCACAAAACTGATCAGCATGAGTTTGTTTTCTTCCTCCGGACTCGCAAAAGCCCAGTTGGCGGGCTCCCGGTTTTCGAAAACTCGCTCATGCTGATCAGTTTTGCTGGAAAGAAGGACGAACTGGGACAAAAGGGTTACCGTTCGGCGAGAAAAACATGCCGTTCGGCCATTGTGCTAGAAACGGCAGCGCCAGAGTGCCAAAATCTGAACTCGAAAAGAAATGAGGAAGGTTACCGAGTCCCTCGGACGTGGGCCTAACCAAAGTCTGTTGGTGTCGTTATGCTAATGGCGTGTACACCAAGTCTTGGTTGGGCTTGATTTATGAAGGGACAAGTAATTTGGGCTTCTTTTCTCGTTTGATGGGCGGCGCTCGCGAGCAGGCGGACAAGACCTCCGAGTTCGAAATCCTCGCCCCCGTTTCCGGTGAACTTGTTCCCCTGGAGAAAACCGCAGATCCCGTTTTCAGTGGCCGAGCCATGGGCGACGGCGTTGCCGTGGACCCCGACGGCGAGACCATCCTCGCTCCCGTTTCCGGCACGGTCGCCGCGCTTTTCCCAACCGGCCACGCCTTCGCCATCTCGTCCGACAATAGCTCCGCCCAGGTCATGGTGCACATCGGCATCGACACCGTGAAGCTTAACGGCGAGGGTTTCCAGGCGCTCGTCGCCCAGGGCGACCACGTCGATGCGGGCCAGCCGGTCGTCAAGATCGACCTTTCGGCCATCCGCGCCGCCGGCTTCGACCCCACGGTCTTCGTAGTCGCGTGCGAGCGTGCCGAGGGCTCCGCGCTGCGCGAGCGCGCCGCCGGCCCCGTTGCCGCCAAAGAACCCGTCAGCTGGCTTTCCGAGTAGACCCTCACGGAGACCGCTATGGTAATCAAGCGCGTTTTCAACAATAACGTCGCGATGGTCACTTCCGACGACGGCGCCGAGCTTGTCGTGATCGGCAGGGGCCTGTGCTTTGGCCGCCACGCCGGCGACGTCGTCGACTCCTCCTCCGTCGAGAAGACCTACGCCTTGTGCGAGTCCACGGCCAACGACGCCCGTGCCCTCGATCGGCTGTCCAGCTTGATCGAGACCATTCCCGTCATCAACCTGGCGATTTCCGAGGACATCGTCGAGATGCTGCGCGAAGAGCTTGACGTGAACGTCGACGACGCGATTCTCATCGCGCTCGCCGACCACATCACCCTCGCCCTTGACCGCGAGCGCAAGGGCGTCCCCTGCGACAACCCGCTGCTCCTCGAGATCCAGCAGTTCTACCGCAAGGAGTACGGGCTCGCCGGCCGCGCGCTCCAGATCATCAAGGATTACCTGGGCATTCAGATGAGCGACGAGGAGCGGGGCTTCATCACCCTGCATATCGTGAACGCCACCATGCCGCAGCGCGCCGATCGCCTCATCGTCTCGGTCCAGCTCGTGCGCGACGTCCTCGCCATCGTCTCCGACCGCTACGCAACGGTCCTCGACGACACGTCGCTGCCCTACGAGCGCTTCGTCCGCCACCTGCAGTTCTTTGCGCAGCGTGCGCTCGACCCCAAGGCCGGCCAGGCGCAGGACGACGTGCTCTTCTTGATAGAGCGAAACAACTATCCGAAGGCTTTCTCGTGCTCGGAGGCTATAGCCGATCACTTGCTCGCCTCCTATGGCGTGAGCGTGACCGATGCCGAGAAGAGCTATCTCGCATATCACATTGTTAACTTGCTTGGGGAACCCGGGCCCCGGGCATAGCGTGCCCGCTCATAGGTTTCAAAGGTGGGGCCGCAGGCCTTGCCGTGGGCACTTCTAGCTTTTTCACAGGCTCTACCAAAGGAAAGAAAGAACGTTTCTGATGATGTCGTGCAGGCATTTTTCATCGACAGGAT
>DBFAZJ010000176.1:0-3504 GCA_048244295.1 Collinsella sp. | reverse complement strand
GCGCCCATGGCCGATCGCCTGATCCGCTTTAAGAGTGGTCGCGTGGAGAGCGAGACGGTCCAGCAAAATCCCGTGCCGATCGAGACGATCGAGTGGTAGCGCCCATGGACCAGGACCGCCAAAACAGCCAACGCCGCGATGCGCGGAACATGGAGCACGAGCAGGATTTTACGACCTATCGCACCGCCCAAAGTTCAAACGATATGGTGCCGACGGTTTTTCGCCGCGGCATCTACCGCACAATCCGCGGCAGTCTTAAGCGCTTCTTATCTATCGTGGTCATCACCGCGCTTGGCGTGAGCGTGATGTGCGGCCTTAAGGCGGGCTGCGAGGACCTGCGCGATTCGGTCGACGCCTATTTTGACCAGCAGAATGTCTATGACATTAACGTGCAGTCGACCTATGGCCTTACGCGCGACGATCTTGCGGCTATCCAAGAGGTCGACGGCGTCGAGACGGCCGAGGGTATCTACACCGAGACCGCCTACACCGCCGTGGGCACAACGCGCGAGCGCGTGGTCGTGCAAAGTCTCTCCAAGGAGAACATCGATCAGCCGGTGCTGGTGAACGGCGATTTGCCCGAGAGTGCCGATGAGGTCGCGGTGACTTCGAAGTTCCTGAAGGCTTCGGGCAAAAAGCTCGGCGATACGGTGAGTTTTGCCGCCAACGATGCGAGCTCGTCGAACCAAAGTGCCAAGGACCAGTTTGCCGCGGGCGATTACACCATTACGGCCGAGGTCCTCGATCCTACCGACGTGAGCTCCGACTCGACAGTCAACGCCTTCCGTGCCGCCTCGGCCGCGGACTACAAGTTCTATGTGAACGAGGACGCCGCGACGTCGTCGTCCTATTCCGCGATCCACGTGGTCGTCGAGGGAGCCAAGGACCTCAACTCCTATTCCGATGCCTATACGGCAAGGATTAACGAGGTCAAGGGCAATATCGAGAAGATTCGCGAGGAGCGTGAGAAGGCGCGCGCTCAGGAGCTGACGGTCGACACGCCGGCAAGCTTGGATGCGGCCGAGCGCCAGGCGAATATGCTCTTTGGGATTGAACAGGGCAACATCGATCGTATGGCCGAGGGCAGCGAGGAGCGCGTCCAGGCTCAGGCCGAGTTGGACCAGCGCCGCGCCGCCGCCAACCAACAATTCGCCGATGCCCGCGCCGAGCTTTCCGATTTGGGCGAATGCACCTGGTACATCCAGGACCGCGGTAACATCGCAAGCTACTCGAGCGTCGAGAGCGACAGCTCTTCGATCGAGGCCATCGCCACGGTTTTCCCATTCATCTTCTTTATCGTCGCCGTGCTCATCAGCCTTACCACCGCCACGCGTATGGTTGAGGAGGAGCGTACGCTCATCGGCCTGTATAAGGCGCTCGGTTATTCGCGCGGGCGCATCCTGTCCAAATACGTGGACTATGCGCTGTGGGCATGTCTGATCGGCGGCGTGCTCGGCAACATCATCGGATTTGTGGGCCTGCCGCTGTTCCTGTTTACGGTGTTCGACGACATGTACTCGCTGCCCCAGATGCTGCTTTCGTACGACATCGTGTCCTCGATCGTCTCGGTGGCGCTGTTTGCCGTGGGCGTGGTGGGCGCCACGATTATCGCCTGCCGCCACGAGATGGCCGAGACCCCGGCCTCGCTTATGCGTCCCAAGGCCCCGCGCGCTGGCTCGCGCATCTTGCTCGAGCGCATCGGCTTTATCTGGCGCCGCATGGGCTTTTTGAACAAGGTCGCTGCACGCAACCTATTCCGTTACAAAAAGCGCGCCTTTATGACCATCTTTGGCATCGCGGGCTGTACGGCGCTTGTGATTTGCGGCATGGGCATCCGCGATACGTCGGTGGCGCTTTCGCCCAAGCAGTACGGGCATATCACGCGCTATGACCTGCTGGCGGTTGCCAATCCCGACGATTTTTCGCAGACGTGCGCGGCATTGGATGAGCGAAGCGCAGCCAAGGATTCCGACGTGACCGTGACTTCGACGCTGCCGATTATGACCGACAACGTCACCTTTACATTTGGCGGCAAGAGCGAGACCGTGCAGCTGATCGTGGTGCCCGATGACCGCACGAACGACCTGGACGACTACGCGCGTCTCGAGGATGAGTCCAAAGAGCCACTGTCTTTGCGTGACGGAGACGTGTATCTGAGCAAGAGTTCACAGCTGGTTCTTGGGATTCAGCCGGGCGACACGGCGCAGGTCCAGGATTCGTCGCTCAACGTCGCCAAGGTCAAAGTCAGCGACATCTCGCTCAACTATTTGGGCAACACGCTCTATATGACGCAGGGCACCTATGAGCGTGCGTTCGGCCGAAGCGCGCGTCTTAACGGCATCTTTGTGTTGCTTAAGGGCTCGTCGGCCGACCAGATTGCGTTTAGCAAGAATCTTAAGAGTGACGGTTGGCTTTCGATTTCGAGTACGGCCGAGCATTGGGAGAACTTTGAGGCGAACTTTACGATTATCAATTCGGTCGTGGTGCTCGTGACCTTTATGGCGGCGTGCCTATCGTTTGTGGTGGTGTTTACGCTGTCCAACACGAATATCTCCGAGCGCGAACGCGAGCTGGCGACCATAAAGGTGCTGGGCTTCCGCCGTGGTGAGGTGCACCATTACGTCAACAAGGAGACGTTGATCCTCACGGCGATCGGCGCTGCGCTGGGCGTGCCGCTGGGCGGCTTGCTGGCCGAGAGCTTTACGTACATTCTGCAGATGCCGTCGCTGTACTTTGACGTTGAGGTCGAGCCGCTGAGCTACGTGCTATCCGTGCTGCTGGCCTTTGGCTTTACGTTCATCGTCAACCTCGCCACCAATCGTACCCTCAACAAGATCGACATGGTCGGTGCCCTCAAGAGCGCCGAGTAGCCTGCCTGGGATTCAAGCTGTAGCGAGCTGTAATGTACCACAACCGCATTTTTGCATAAACCGCCCCGCCGATTGCATATTTCGGCGGGGCGGTTGCTTTTTGCCCGCGGGTACCCCAGGGGGCGGCGTGCAAATTCCGGAGAATTCAGCATCCCGGAGTCCGCGAGTGTGGGAGCGGGCGCACAAAAGCGCATTGAAAGCCTGACTTTGAGCTCCGGCGCCTCGAGGACCGCTCATTTTTTTGCAGAATGCGGCCCGCGGCGCCTGTCTCTCGCCCAAAATCCAGTATGCAGGCACCCTCGGCTGCTGAAAACTCCCAAAAATGCACGCCGCATCCTACCCTAGGCACCCGTAGCTACTCTGCGGGTGCGTGGCCTGATAGTAAGTTGCGGTAGGGTTGGGGCAGATTCTAACTAGAAATGGTGGTCGCTACCGGTTATTCTCGGCATACTCGGCTCATTCGATTACGGTCGCCACATGAAAGGAACCACTATGGATCTTGCGATGGCACAGCGCCTCGTCGATCGCCGCAGAGCTGCCGGTCTTTCCCAGGAGGCTCTTGCTGCCCAGTTGGGCGTAAGCCGCCAAGCTGTCAGCAAATGGGAACGCAGCGAATCCTCGCCCGATACCGATA
>DBFAZJ010000175.1:0-2746 GCA_048244295.1 Collinsella sp. | reverse complement strand
CATGGCATCCAAATACTCCATGAACGACCGTCCCAGCTGGCCTCGCCGCGCCATCGTTACCGCCGGCGAGCCCTATGGCAACAAGGGCCTTCACTTTGGCCACGTTGGCGGCGTCTTTGTCCCGGCCGACTTCTTCGCCCGCTTCCTGCGCGACCGTCTGGGCCGCGAGAACGTCATCTTCACCTCGGGCACCGACTGCTATGGCTCGCCCATCATGGAGAGTTACCGCAAGCTCAAGGAGAACGAAGGCTACGATAAGTCCATCAGCGAGTATGTCGAGTCCAATCACTCCCGCCAGGCCGCGACCCTCAACAACTACAACATCAGCTGTGACATCTACGGCGGCTCGGGCCTTGAGCCGGCTGCGCAGATTCACAACGAGGTGACCGCCGAGATTATCAAGCGCCTGCACGAGCAGGGCACCATCTCCAAGCGCTCCACGCTGCAGTTCTACGATGCCAAGGCCGGCACGTTCCTCAACGGCCGTCAGGTGATCGGCCGCTGCCCCATCCAGGGCTGCAAGTCTGAGAAGGCTTATGCCGACGAGTGCGACCTGGGCCACCAGTTTGAGCCCGAGGAGCTCATCGCGCCCAAAAGCCAGCTCACCGGCGAGGTGCCCGAGCTGCGCCCGGTCGACAACCTCTACTTCGACCTGCCGGCCTACCTCGACTTTATGAAAACCTATACCGCCAAGCTCGCCCAGAACCCGCAGGTTCGCTCCGTGGTCTCCAAGACCATGGAGGAGTGGCTGCTGCCGGCTCAGCTCTATATCCAGAACAAGTTCCGCGAGGCCTTCGATGCCGTCGAGGATCAGCTTCCCGAGCACACCGTGCTGGAGCCCGAGGGCAACAAGAGCAGCTTTACCGTCACCTTCCCCAGCTGGAAGGAGCGCGACGATGCCCACGCGGTGCTCGCCAACGGCGGCGTGCGCTTCCGCAGCGGCAAGGCGCTCGTACCCTTCCGCATCACCGGCAACATCGACTGGGGCGTTCCGGTGCCCGAGGTCGATGGCGTCTCCGACGTCACCTGCTGGTGCTGGCCCGAGAGCCTGTGGGCTCCCATCAGCTATACGCGCACCGTGCTCGCACGCGATGCCAAGGCCGCCGGCGTGACCGAGGGCGTCGCCGCCCAGGATGCCGCCCTCATGGGCGAGCCCGCCGCCGATTCCACGCAGGTCCCCGCGCCCACCTACCAGCACAGCTCGCTCGACTGGCGCGACTGGTGGTGCTCGGATGACGCACAGATCTACCAGTTCATTGGCCAGGACAACATCTACTTCTATTGCATCGCGCAGACCGCCATGTGGGAGGCCCTGGGTTGGAACCTCACGCAGAGCACCGTCAGCGCCTGCTACCACCTGCTCTACATGGGCAAAAAGGCAAGCTCGTCCTCGCAGACGCCTCCCCCGCCGGCAGACGACCTGCTCAACCACTACACCTGCGAGCAGATGCGCGCGCACTGGCTGTCGCTCGGCCTGTCCGAGAAGCCGGTGAGCTTTAGCCCCAAGGCATACGACACCCGCGTGACCAGCAAGGACAAGGACGGCAACGAGGTGCACGCCTGCGACGACAAGCGCGTCATCGATCCGGCCCTTAAGGAAAGCGCCCTTTTGACCGGCGTCTTCAACCGCCTGGCCCGCAGCTGCTTCTACGGCGTCGCCGTCAAGGAGGGCGACGAGAGCCCCTATCGCAACGGTTGCATCCCCGCCGGCGCCGCCTCGGCCACCGTGGTGGAGGCCGCCGAGCAGGCCGCCCTCGCGTTTGAGCAGGCCATGTACAAGTTCGAGACGCACCGCGCGCTCGCTGTGTGCGACGACTACCTGCGCGCCGCCAACAAGCGCTGGAGCGACGCCTCCAAGGCTGCCAACAAGCTTGAGGGCGAGCAAGCCAATACCGCGATGACGCAGGCCCTCGTCGACGCCTTCACCGAGCTGCGCGTGGCGACCGTGCTCATGCACGGCATCGTGCCGGCCGGCTGCGAGCTCATCTGCGAGTACTTCGACGTTGACCCGGTCGCCTTCTTTAGCTGGGATAACATCTTCGCCTCCACGGATGAGTTTGTGGAGAGCTTGGGCGAGAAGCCCGGCGAGCACCGAGTGAAGCCGCTGCCCCCGCGCTTCGACTTCTTTAGCAAGCACGAGAGCCAGTACTAAAGCACGCCAGCAACGGCGTACCCGGAAAGTAGTCAATTTGGGACGGGAAGGAAAAACGGATGTCCAAGCCGCGTCGTCGTAAGCAGAAAAAGCAGGTTAAGCCCGAGCTCAAGCTTAGGCAGTTTGCCTCCACCGAGCTTTCCGACCAGCTTGCCGCCCTTCCCTGCGCCGCCGACCTGCCGCGCTTTATGGTCGACACGGTCGCCGGCGCCTATGCGCCCGCCGATGCCGAGCTCATGATCGAGGGCTTCGGCGCCGCGGCCACACGCCCGGTCACGCTGCGCGCCAATACGCTCAAGGCGACCGCCGAGGACATCGCTGCGGCGCTCGATGCCGCCGGAATCGCCCACAACCCCGTCGCCTGGTACCCAGACGCCTTTATCCTGCCCGAGGCCCAGGTTTCTGATCTGTGGGACCTCGACATCTACCGCGACGGCAAGATCTACTTGCAAAGTCTGTCGTCCATGATGCCGCCGTTGGTCCTGGGCGCTCAGGCCGGCGAGGACATCCTCGACATGTGCGCAGCCCCTGGCGGCAAGACAACGCAGATCGCCGCCCTCACCCAGGGCCAGGCACACCTCACGGCCTGCGAGA
>DBFAZJ010000174.1:0-5111 GCA_048244295.1 Collinsella sp. | reverse complement strand
GGGGAGTACAGCGCGTCGACCTTGCCCACGGCAGACTCGACAACGGACTGGATCTCGTTAGAGCTCGAGACGGTGAAGTCGGTGTACTCGAGGCCCAGCTTGTCGAGCTCCTTCTTGGCGGCCTTGATCTGGACGTCGGAGTTGGACTCGGCGGTGCAGTAGAGCAGGCCGACCTTTTTAACGTCGGGCAGGACCTTCTGCATCATCTCGAGCTGCTCGGCGACCGGGGTGAGGTCGGAGGCGCCAGTGACGTTGGTGCCGGGCTTTTCGTTGTCCTGGACCAGGCCCGAGGCGGCGTAGTCGGTGATGGCGCAACCCACGATGGGGATATCGGCGGTGGCGCCGGCGGCGGCCTGCGCGGCGGGCGTAGCGATGGCGTAGATCAGGTCGACGCCATCGCCCACGAACTTGTCGGCGATGGACTTACACGTGGACTGGTCATTCTGGGCGTTCTTCTGGTCGATTTTGACCTTAAGGCCGCTCTTCTTGATGGCCTTGACGAAGCCGTCGTTGGCGGCGTCGAGTGCGGAGTGCTCGGTGAGCTGCAGAATGCCGACGGTGTAGTCGGAACCGGCGGCAGCAGAGCCGGAACCAGAGTTGCCGCCGCATCCGGCGAGCGGAGCGAGCGCGAGCAGGCCAGCAGAGACCAGAAGGCTCCTGCGGCTGATGGTGATGTCCTTCATATCGTTACCCCCAGTATAGAAATGGCTGGAAACACTGCACTCAAACAAAGTGCAAGTGGAACTATAGTAGCGCGGATGTCCATTTTTACAATAACCTGGCGGGTTTTTTAATACAGAACCGGATGGGCGGTACGGGTAGTCGAATGGACGGCGGAGGTTCTTATGCGGCGGAGGAGTCGTCCTCCTCCAGGGCGGCGAAGAGCTTCTTGCCGTCGAGGAGACGCGTGGTGACGTTTCTCATGCGCCCGATCTCTACGGTACGCAGCGTGTCATCGGCGCCTCGGGCGTCATAGACCGTTCCCAGCAAATACGAGATGCCGTCTCGTTGCTTGATGGCAAAGGGGCGGAGTGTCATCCGTGCTACTTCGGTTTCGCCACGTGTCGTGACGCTCGAAATATCAAAACTCACCGTGGTTCCGTGGTCGATGGCCTGCTCGATGAGCTCGCAGGTGTCGATGCGCTTGACGGGCGTGCGCGTGGCCTTGGTGGATTTGCCACCGGCGCTTGGAGCGGGCTCGGGCGCATCGAGGTAGCCGCGAACGTCGGCACTCGCCATGGCGACCAAGTGCTGCGCCATGCTTTTTCGAATGGCGATGGGCGTAGAGCGGTTACGCATGACCATGCCGTGGAGCCGGATGATCTCTTCGTCGGTGAGCGGACGGGTCAAGAGCCGATACCCCACGCCGCGTTTGTACTCAATTTCGTATCCGGCATGGCGAAGTGCGGAGATGGCGGTGTAGATGCTGCGCCGCGCCGCCGAGATGGGCATGCGGGCGGGGTCGTCGGGATGGGCGAGGCGCCGGATCAACTCATCGGAAAGCATGGCCTTGTCCTCGCCGGTGTTCTCGCTTAATAGCTGCAAGATGCGGACGGCGCGATAGGCTGCCATCGACGCGGCGCCTCTCGTCGTGGTGTCGTAGGTTTCAACAGCGGTTTCGGTCATGGTGCCCACGTCCTTTCCGTTTTGGGTGGCGACGGTATGGAGCCTAGGGCGCGGGGTTTTCCCAGGGGCGCAGGGCGCTCTGGGCGGTCGGTAGTCGTCGGCAAACGGCGGTTCGAGTTTTCAACAGCCCTGCCCAACTGACCAAAAACTTGCCAAAAGCTTGACGGATGCTGTTGAAAAAAGCGTCTCTCGACCGATGTCGAGAGACGCTTGTGCGATGAGCGTTGGCGTGTGGCGACGCGAGCTAACGTCCGACGATTAGAAGTCGGCGTTGCCCACGGTGCGCGGGTGCGGCAGGACGTCGCGGATGTTGCCCACGCCGGTCAGATACATGACCAAGCGCTCGAAGCCCAGACCGTAGCCGGCGTGCTTGCAGGAACCGTAGCGGCGCAGGTCAAGGTAGTACTTGTACTGCTCGGGATTCATGCCCAGGTCCTTGATGCGGGCCTCGAGCAGATCCAGGCGCTCCTCGCGCTGGGAGCCGCCGATGATCTCGCCGATGCCCGGCACCAGGCAGTCGGCGGCGGCGACGGTCTTACCGTCGTCGTTCATGCGCATGTAGAAGGCCTTGATCTCTGCCGGGTAGTCGGTCACGAAGGTCGGGCGCTTAAAGTGCTCCTCGGTCAGGAAACGCTCGTGCTCGGTTTGCAGGTCGATGCCCCAGCTCACGGGGTAGTCAAACTTGTGGCCGGCGGCGACGGCCTGCTCCAGAATTTCGACGGCCTCGGTATAGGTGACGCGGGCAAAGTCGGAGTTGGCGACATGGTCCAGGCGCTCGATCAGGCCCTTGTCCACAAACTTGTTGAGCATGTTGAGCTCGTCGGGACAGGTGGCCATAACGTCCTTAAGGACGTACTTGAGCATGGCCTCGGCGTTATCCATGTAGTCGTTCAGATCGGCAAAGGCCATCTCGGGCTCGATCATCCAAAACTCGGCGGCATGGCGCGTGGTGTTGGAGTTCTCGGCGCGGAAGGTGGGGCCAAAGGTGTACACGTCGCCAAAGGCCATGGCAAAGTTCTCGGCATTGAGCTGACCGGACACGGTGAGGCTCGCGTGCTTGCCAAAGAAGTCCTGGCTCCAGTCGACCTCGCCGGACTCGGTGAGGGGCGGATTTTTGGGGTCGAGCGTGGTCACGCGGAACATCTCGCCGGCGCCCTCGCAGTCACTCGTGGTGATGATAGGGGTGTTGACGTAGACAAAGCCCTGCTCCTGGAAGAAGCGGTGGATGGCGGCAGCCGCGACAGAGCGAATGCGGAACACGGCGCGGAACAGGTTGGTGCGCGGGCGCAGGTGCTGCTGGGTGCGCAGGAACTCGACGGTTGCGCGCTTCTTCTGCAGCGGGTAATCCGGGGCGCTCGTGCCCTCGACCTCGATGGAGGTGGCAGAAAGCTCGAAAGGCTGGGGCGCATCGGGGGTCAGCTTGACGGTGCCGGTGCAAATGAGTGCGGCCGAGACGTTTTGATGGGCGATCTCGTCGTAGTTGTCGAGTGCCTCGCGGTTCATGACGACCTGCAGGTCGCGGAAGCAGCTGCCGTCGTTGAGCGTAACAAAGCCAAAGTTCTTCATGTCGCGGACGGACTTGACCCAGCCGGCGACGGTGACGGTCTGGCCGCCGAGCGACTCGGCATCGGCATAGAGCTGCGCGATTTTGGTGCGGTTCACGTATCCTCCCATAACGGTTGAATGATAGTTATCCATACAGTTCGATATTCTAGCAGCTCGGCTCATTTGAGCTATACAGATAAAGCATTGGCGGGATGGTTTTTCAAACGAAAAGCGCCCGCGGCCAAATGGTCGCGGGCGCTTGACGAGGTGCCTTTTGGCTGTGTGGCGTGGGGCCTGGCTACTTGGTCTTGGCAACCAGCAGCGGGTCGCCAAGCTTGACGAGCGGGTTGCCGCCGATAAGCGTTCCAGACTCGCCGACATGGTCGATGCTCTTAAGACGATCGGGCTCGGAGACGATGACGGTCACGATGTCATCGTGGCCGGCGGCCTTGATGGCCTCGCGGTCGAAGCTGATGAGCGGCTGGCCTGCCTTGACCACATCGCCCATCTCGACAAAGCGGGCAAAACCCTTGCCGTTCATTTCCACGGTGCCCAGGCCGACATGGATGAACACGCGCAGGCCGTCCTCGGTGATCATGCCGATGGAGTGGTTGGTGACAGTGGTGGCACCGATGCGGCCGTTGGCGGGCGCATAGATGGTGCCGGTAATGGGCTCGATGCCATAGCCCTGGCCAAGCATGCCCGAGGCGATCGTCTCGTCGGGAACCTCGTTCAGGTTGACGAGCACGCCGTTGACGGGGGCATAGATGACGCCTTCGCGGGTGGCGAAGCTTGCTGCGGGCGGAACGGACGCCTCGCCGGCCGAGGTGAAGGTGGACTTAAGCGAATCGAGCAGACCCATAGTTGCCTCCAACTTAAATAGGCGCATATCGCGCGTTTGGTTTGCCGGAAACGTTTCATATGTGTTTCGCGGCTTGGTCAACGCCCCCTATTCTACGCTGCTCAGCGATACCTCTGAGCTGGGATTATGTGATATATCAGTTGAAGGGAAACTTATTGCTGGTGTGTTTCTGCGCCATGAGTTCAAGTGGGGTACGCTTGAAGGCGAAAAACAAGGGCGCGTAATTTGCGCGAAGGGAGCACATATGATTGTCGAGAACCATGCGCTGTGGGGCGAGGAGCCGACCGAGGAATATCCGGCGACGTTTACGTATCTGGGCGCCGAGCCGCTCCCCGACAAGCCCAATGGCCGCCGCCCCGCGGTGATCATTTGTGGCGGGGGCGGGTTTACACATATCGCTCCGCACGAGCAGGACCCGGTGGCGTTTGCATTTTTGGACCGCGGCTACCAGGCCTTTGTGCTCAACTATGTGACGAGCGGCACGGGCGATGTGAGCTTTCCGCACCCGCAGGCAGACCTTGCCAAGATGGTCGCCACGGTTCGTGCGAATGCCGACGAGTGGCATGTCGATCCCAGGCGCGTGTGCGTCGTGGGCTTCTCGGCAGGCGGTATGATCTGCGCCTCGCTGGCAACGCAATGGAAGACTGGCCCCTTCGCGGGCCTGGCAGGGGCGCGTCCGGACGACATTCGTCCCGATGCCGTGGTGCTGGGTTATCCATTGCTCGACTTTGCCTATGTGCGCGACATACAGACGCGCGATCCGCGCATTGACTTGCGCGTGCCCAAGACGGGCGGCAAGACGGGGCGCGACCTGCTCAACGACTACCTATTGATGGTGACGGGTGGCGAGGCAACTGACGAGCACCTGGCCGATATCTGCCCCACCACACATGTTTCGCGCCAGATGCCGCCGACCTTTGTGTGGGGCGTGTCCGATGACAAGACGGCGCCGATCGCGCAGGTCTATCCGTTTGCCCAACGCATGGCGGAGGAGGGCGTCGCTTGCGAGATGCACGTCTTTGACCAGGGCGGTCACGGCCTTTCGCTCGGCAACGCCAACACCGCGGTCGACAACGAG
>DBFAZJ010000173.1:0-4200 GCA_048244295.1 Collinsella sp. | reverse complement strand
GCGTAAGTTGGGCGAGCTAACCACCATCCTATCCGCCGCTAGGGTGCATAAGGAGGACTGGCGAACGGAAGGGGTTCCTTTCTATCGCTCCAGTGACGTGATGGCTGCGTTCAACGGCGCTGAAAACGAAAAGGTATTCATATCGCAGGAGCTATATGAAAGATTGGGCGCTCAGTCAGGTGTCCCTCAAAAAGGTGATGTGATGGTAACGGGTGGTGGCTCTGTTGGGACTCCATATATCGTGCCTGATGACAAGCCACTTTACACCAAGGACGCTGACTTAATTTGGATTAAGCGTCATGCGGAGATTGACCCTAAATTTTTGTACTCGTTCTTTGTGTCTCCGATTTTCAAGTCATATATTCAAAGTATCTCGCATGTTGGAACGATAGCGCACTATACAATCGAGCAAGTTAAAGAAACGCCTCTATCGATGCCATGGTCTATTGTCGAGCAGAAAGCTGTTGGTTCTTTCTTTGGCAATCTCGATTCCCTCATCACCCTTCATCAGCGTATGGGTCCCATCTTCTGCTTTTGCGCACATGGATCAAGAACCAATTTCGCGTCCACTCTTCAAGGATAGCTTCGGATATTACGCTACCCGCGCCCCATCCCGAAGATGCTCATGTCGCCATCGGCGCCAGCTTCAGGCGTCTTCGGCACAGCCGAGGGCGCCTTCGTTTGCGGTTCCTCTTCCGCTGGTGCGTCTATCGGCTCGCTGAGCGCCAGGAAGAGCCTCATCACAAGTTCGAGCCTCTGCTGCAGAGAATCGCTCAACTCGCCGTAGGAGGCCGCCAGTTTCACCTCTTTGGCCAACTCCACCATCGAGTCTTTCAGCGCCTTCTGCATGCTCACGGAGGGCCTCACTTCAACCTCTGTATCGGTGAGCTTGGCGATGATGTAGTCCTGCCTTCTCATGCCGCTCCAGGCTGCCATCTCGCATATGATCTTGCGCTCCTCGGGCGTGCAGCGGAACGCCATCGTCTTGCTGCGCTTGCGGGCGCTGTTCTCGCACGGCATCCTTCTTACCCCCTCGCCCCGTCGAGCGCGGCGGCCATCTCGTCCTGCTTCGTGGGGAACAGGTGCGCGTAGCGGTAGGTGATGTCCACCGCCTCGTGGCCCATGCGCTCGGCGATGGCCAGCGCGGAGAAGCCCATCTCTATCAGCAGGCTCACATGGCTGTGGCGTATGTCGTGTATGCGGATGCGCTTCACGCCCGACGCCTTGCACCCGCGCTCCATCTCGTGGGCCAGGAAGTGCTTGGTCACGGCGAACAGGCGCTCGTCGGGGGCGACGTCGTCGCGCATCTCGATGAAGTCTGCCATCTCGTCGCGCAGGAAGGCGGGCATGACGATCGTGCGCACGGACTTGGGCGTCTTGGGGTCGGTAACGGTGTCCACGCCGTGGAGGCTCTGGTACGACTTGTTGATGCGCAGCCGCGAGCTATCCAGCATGAAGTCGGACGGCGTGAGCGCCAGGAGCTCGCCGCAGCGTATGCCCGTCCAGTACAGCAGCTCGAAGGCGTGAAACGACAGCGGCTTGTCCATGACTGCCTCGCTGAACCTCAGGTACTCGTCCTTGGTCCAAAACTGCATCTCGCCGCCCTTCTTCGAGCCTATTTTGTCGACCCTGCGCACCGGGTTGTCGGTGAGGCCGTAGTAGCGCTCGGCGTGGTTGAAGATGGCGTTCAGTTGGTTATTTACCGTGCGCAGGTACGTCGGCGCCCAGGACTTCCCGTCGGCGTCCCGGTGCTCGGTGAGCTCGTTTTGCCACCTGATGACGTCGATCGGCCTCACGTCGCACATGCGCATGTCTCCGAAGAACGGCACGAGCTTGTCGTTGATGATGTACTCCTTGGTGATCCACGTGTGCTCGCGTATGCGTGGCTTCACCTCTGAGGCGTACACCTCGACGAACTCGGAGAACGTCATGTCCATGGCCCCGCCGTTAAGGCTCTTGAACTGGCTCTCCCACACTGCGGCCTCCACCTCGGAGGAGAAGCCGCGCTTCGTCTTGTGGCGCTTCGAGCCGCGGGCGTCGCGGTAGTAGCACTGCACGTAGAACGTGCCGTTGCTGCCATCCTTGTACACGGGCATGTCAGTCCACCTCCGGGAAGTACAGGGCGTCGAAGACGTCGCTCCGGACGCGCCC
The DNA here is from genome assembly GCA_048244295.1 of Collinsella sp. Lineage (GTDB taxonomy): Bacteria > Actinomycetota > Coriobacteriia > Coriobacteriales > Coriobacteriaceae > Collinsella. Next base: position 2,049 of record DBFAZJ010000173.1, on the reverse strand, counting down.
GCGGATAACCACGCGCCCGCGCGCCTCCTGCTCGGCGTTTATCCTCCTGATCACCTCGTAGGCGCTGCCTTTCTTAATCCTCAGCAGCTCCGCGACCTCGTCGGCGTCCAGCATGTGCGGCCTCGGCGTCTTCGCCACCTTCTCGTCCATGGATCCTCCCATCAATAGCGTACGGATACGTACGGTTTACAGATTGAGAGTAAACGTACGAATCCGTACTGTCAATAGAATTGCGTACATTTGCGTACGCTGATAAGATGTGCGGGTAAGTAATTCCAGGAGGAGGGCGCATGTCCGTAGGCGAGAACATAAGGCGGTACCGCAAGTCGCGCGGCATGACGCAGGCGCAGCTGGCCGAGGCCGTCGGCCTGACCGAGGGGGCCGTGCGCCACTACGAGAGCGGCATCCGCGCCGTCAAGCCCGAGCTGCTCGAATCCATAGCCGCAGCGCTCGGCGTGTCCGTCAACGCCCTCAAGGATTACGGCGTCGAGACCGCGGCCGACCTCATGTCGCTGCTCGTGCGGCTCGAGGATTTCTTCGGCATCGTTCCCGCAGCCGACGGCTCGGGCCTCTCCCTGAACCCCAAGGCTCCACGCGCTCCCAAAGCCGCGATGGCGATTGAACTGTGGGCTGAGAAGCGCGCGCAGCTCGAGAACGGCGAGATCGACGCCGCCGAGTACGAGGACTGGAAAGCCTCGCTGTAGCGGCTCCCCGCATTTCGCAACCAGCCCAATCGAATCAGGACGCCAGGCAAGACGGTGAGCGCCGCTCGCACCTGCGTATGCTGAGTTTTTACTCCCCATTGCGTGCCAAGTCATTTCCGGCATGTCCGGGGAGTAAACGACGCGGTGGCTTACATGGCGGCACACGGCAGTACGCAGCGGCATTTCCCCTGATTACTCCCGCTTTCCTTGAGACGGCGAGATTGTTTACTCCCCATTAACCACCTGGGGAAACGCTATACGGAGACCCCCAAAAAGCTCATTGAGTTCGATTTGAGTTTCACAGGCCCCGAAACGGCCCCGTTCCGCCCTCGGGGACAAAAACCGCGCGTCTACTCACTCGGGATGAATCCTTACTCCCGTTCCTCCGAATGCCGCACCGTGCCTTGCCGTCTTGAAATACGGGGAGTAAATCGCGAAATCGCAGGTGAAAGGGAGTAAAAAGGCAAAGAAAAAGCCTCCGTTCCAACATGGGAACGGAGGCTAGATTATCGTATTTACTCACCGCCATCGCTGGTGGCTTTGCCATGACTGTCGTACGAAACGAAACTCAGCGGCACAGCGCGGCACTCAAAAATGCAGGTCAGAACCCTATCGGCCTACTCCCACTCGATCGTCGCGGGCGGCTTGCTCGTGATGTCGTAGCACACGCGGTTGGCGCCGGGGACCTCGGCCACGATGCGGCCGCTGATGCGGGCCAGCACGTCGTAGGGAAGCTTGGCCCAGTCGGCCGTCATGGCGTCGCTGGACTCGACGGCGCGCAGGATGATCGGGCGCTGGTAGGTGCGCTCGTCGCCCATGACGCCCACGCTCTTGATGTCGGGCAGCACGGCGAAGTACTGCCAGCAGCTGTGCTCGGAGTTGCGGTCGCCCGTCTCCTCGAACAGCCTCTGGTTGTAGGCGTCAAGCTCCTCGCGCACGATGGCGTCGGCGTTCTTCAGGATCTCGAGCTTCTCCTTGTCCACCGCACCGATGATGCGGATGGCAAGGCCCGGGCCCGGGAACGGCTGACGGAACACGATGTGCTCGGGCAGGCCCAGAGCCAGGCCCAGCGCGCGCACCTCGTCCTTGAAGAAGTGGTCAAGCGGCTCGATCAGGTCGAAGTGCACGCCCTCGGGGAACGGGATCAGGTTGTGGTGGCTCTTGATGGTGGAAGCCTTGCCGCCCGTCTTGCGCGCGCCGCTCTCGATGATGTCGGGGTAGATGGTGCCCTGCGCCAGGAACTTCACGGGGCGTCCGCCCTCGGCCAAGTCCTGTGCCACGGCGAAGAACTCCTCCCAGAATTGGGAGCCGATGATGTGGCGCTTCTCCTCGGGCTCCACGACGT
>DBFAZJ010000172.1:0-7376 GCA_048244295.1 Collinsella sp. | reverse complement strand
GCCGGTATCTCGGTGGGCGAGGATGGCGCCACGCACCAGTGCTGCGAGGATATCGCCCTGATGCGTGTCATTCCCGGCATGACCGTGATCGTTCCCGCCGACGACATCGAGGCCCGTGCCGTGACGCGCGCCGCCTACGAGTGCGACGGCCCGGTGTACATGCGCTTCGCCCGTCTGGCCTCGCCGGTTATCAACGACCCCGAGACCTACAAGTTCGAGGTGGGCAAGGGCATCGTCATGCGCGAGGGCACCGACGTCACCATCATCGCCTGCGGCCTGATGGTCGGCGAGGCTCTCGAGGCCGCCGAGCAGTTCGCTGCCGAGGGCATCGACGCCGAGGTCATCAACATGCACACCATCAAGCCCATCGATGCCGACCTGATCGTCAAGAGCGCCACCAAGACCGGCCACGTCGTGACCGTCGAGGAGCATTCTGTAATCGGTGGCCTGGGCAGCGCCGTTGCCGACGTCCTGTGCGAGCAGTGCCCGACGCCCCTCAAGAAGATCGGCGTCAACGACACCTTTGGCGAGTCCGGCCCGGGTGCCGAGCTCTTGCACAAGTATGGCCTGGACGCCGCCAACATCGTGGCGACCACCAAGGAGTTCTTGGCATAAGGCAAGGCGGATCTCAAGGACTGCTTCGCCAGAACTATGGAAACCCGGCAGGGGCGCTCTCTTGGAGAGCGCCCCTGTTTCAGTTGTGGTGAAATAGGGACTGATTAGACCTTTTAACTGGTAAAACAGTCCCTATTTCACCGCAACTTATGAAGACGCCCCTCAAGCACGGTCCCATCAGGGAAAAGGGCATATATCGACAAAGCGCAATTCAGACCCTTCCAACTTTGTATATGCAGCACCCCAAGTAAAACACGGCGACCCCTTAGTTACCGCAGGCCGGACACAGGGCTACTCTCCAAATCTTTCCGCAGGACGGAGGAGCCCCCGCAGCGCGAAGCGCGCAGCGGGGGCTCCGACATGTCCGAGGACGATTTGGAGAGTAACCCTGTGCCCGGCCGACGGGATCCCTAAGCACGCCATGCTTCTTATGTGCAGCAAAGCTAATACTGCTAAAATACAAAGCGCTCATGTAGTTTAAACGCACGACGATAAGGAGCACCAGTGGGTAACCACTTCCGTACCTCCGGTGCGGGCGATGATGCCCCCAAGACGCAGGCAGGCGTCCAGGGCAGTCGTTTCGCCACTCCGGATTCAGAGGGCCAGCCTGTTGCTCAGGCCCCCGCTCAGCCGGCAGATCAGGCACAGCCGGCATCCGATCCCTTTGCCTACAATCCAACCAGCGATGTCGCGCTTTCCGGCACGGCGGGTTTTGAGCCCGTTCAGGCCGTGACCGCTCGCGTGGAGCAGCCTCAGGCTGGTGCCGCCACGCCGCAGCCTACCATGGCCGGCATTCCCGACCCCTTGGCCCCTGCGACGCCGGCTCCTCAGCCTGCGCAGTCCGGTCTCTTTGCCGCTATTCCCGACCCCACGCAGCCTGCTGCCCCGGTGGTCGAGAGCGATCAGGCAGCCGAGGTCGCAAGCCTCGATAACGCGCTCAACAACCCCGATTTTACGTCGGTGTTTGCGCCCATCGATCCGCAGGCCAGCCGCAAGAAGATGGCCAAGCAGGCCGGTGTCGAGCCCGTCATCCTTATGGAGCATGTCACCAAGATCTATCCGGCACAGCCTAACAAGCCTGCACTCGACGACATCAACATCGAGATCTATCCGGGCGAGTTCGTCTTCCTGGTCGGTCACTCCGGCTCGGGTAAGACCACGCTGCTGTCGACGCTCAACCGCGACGTCAAGCCGACGAGCGGCCGCATCCTGGTTGCCGGTCAGGACCTCATGAAGATCAAGAACCGTAAGGTTCCGTTCCTGCGCCGCCAGATTGGCGCCGTGTTCCAGGACTTTAAGCTTCTGCCGCAAAAGACCGCCTACGAAAACGTGGCGTTTGCCCTGCAGTGCATCGGCAAGCCCAAGGGCGTCATTCGCAGCCAGGTGCCCGAGGTGCTGCGTCTGGTCGGTCTGGCCGATCAGATGGACTCGCTGCCCGACCAGCTTTCCGGTGGCGAGCAGCAGCGCGTTGCCGTCGCCCGTGCTATGGTCAACCGTCCGCCGCTGCTGATCTGCGACGAGCCCACGGGCAACCTCGACCCGGCGATCTCGCTGGGCATCATGAAGCTGCTTGAGCGTATTAACCGCACCGGCACCACCGTGATCGTCGCCACGCACGACCGCGAGATGGTCGATAGCATGCACCGTCGCGTGATCGCCCTCGAGGGCGGCCACGTCATCCGCGACCAGGAGAGGGGAGGTTACGGCAACTATGGCACCAACTAACGTGGGCTACTCCTTCAAAGAGGCAATCAGCCACTTCTTCCGTAACTGGACTACCTCGCTCGGCGCCGTCATCACGATCTTCCTTTCGCTGTTTATCATCGGCCTGTTCATCATGGGCTCTGCGATGCTGAACTCCGTGATCGGCACCGTCGAGGATCAGGTTGTCATCAACGCGTTCATTAGTGATGACGCCGATCAGGCCGATGTTCAGGCTTTTGAGGCCGAGCTTAAGACGTGGAATAACGTCAAGTCCGTGACCTATAAGGACAAGGACGACGCGCTGGCCGAGTATACGAGCAAGATGTCGGGCAACGCCGACGCCACCATGAGCGCGCTCGATGGCCAGAACCCGCTGCCGGCTTCCTTCGCTATTGAGATGGACGATCCGTCCAAGGTCGAGAGCACGGCAAAGAAGCTCAAGAAGGATGCCGATTTCCAGAAGATCGCGGATGACGGCGACGTCAACGCGAGCGTGCTGTACGGCCAGGAGGAAGTGAGCCGCCTGTTCCAGGTGACCAACTACATCCGCATCGCCGCCGTGGTGCTCGTTGGTCTTCTGACCTTTATCGCATTCATCTTCATCAACAACACGATTCGCCTGTCCATCACGGCGCGTCGTCGTGAGATTGCGATTATGCGTCTGGTCGGCGCCAGCAACGGCTTCATTCGTGGCCCGTTTATCACCGAGGGCGTGCTGCAGGCCATTTTGGGCTCGCTGCTTTCCATCGGCGTTCTGGAGCTGCTGCGCAATCTGATGATCCCGCGTCTGCAGGAGAGCATCGGCTGGATGTCGTTTGCCCTGCCGATGCAGTACTACCTGGTGACCTATGCTGCGCTGATTCTGGTCGGCGTGATTATCGGTCTCTTTGGTTCTGCCATCGCCATGCGCCGCTACCTGCGCGTGTAGGCATGCTTGGAATTCATCCCTTCCAACGGGTCGTCTCTTATGGGGCGGCCCGTTTTTTGATCCCTAGGGGACGGCAGGAAAGCGAATCATTTGGGTAGACTCTTTGGAGTTCGCAATCGATAGTTAGGAGGCGCCATGGGGCGCAATAACAAGCATAAGCGTGGAGCTCGCAATCAGCGCGGGCCGGTGCGCAGCGAACGCCGTCCGAGCCTGACCGGGCGCGTGCAGCTCCATGAGCATAGCGCCTACGTTGTAACCGAAAACGGCGACTACAAGGTCATGGGCCGCGGTAAGCGCGAGATCATGGATGGCGATACCGTTGCCGTGAGCATTAAGAACAGCCCGCACGGTGAGCGGCGCGCCGTGATCGAAAGCGTGGTTGAGCGTGCAGCCATAAGCGTGGTGGGCACGTACCAGACCGCCGGTCCGCTCGGTGTGATCGAGCCGCTCGATTCGCGTCTGAAGGCTGACTTCTTTATTTTGCCCGAGGACACTTCGGCGGAGCGCCTGGGCGTGCGCCCTGGCGATGTCGTCGTCGCGCGCATTTTGACCTACCCGACGCGCCTGGAATCGGGTACCGTGACGATCGAACGCCGCATTGGCGGAGATGACGCGCCCGATTTGGGCGTTCAATATGTGATGGCGCGTTACGGCTATACCGATAGCTATCCCGAGGCCGCGCTGGACGAGGCCGAGGGGCTTTCGCTCGATGTGTCCGCGGCGCTTAAGGACCCGCTCCGCCGCGATCTGCGCGACCGCTTTGTCATCACGATCGACCCAGTCGACGCGCGCGACTTTGACGACGCCATTTCGCTGGAGCGCACGCCCGAGGGTGGCTACAAGCTGGGTGTGCATATCGCCGACGTTTCACACTATGTGGCTTGGGACGGGCATATCGATCTTGAGGCTCGCCATCGTACGACATCGGTGTATCTGGCCGATCGCGTGCTTCCCATGCTGCCCGAACGCCTGTCCTGTGACCTGTGCTCGCTTCGCCCTGACGAGGACCGTCTTGCGTTTACCGTTGACATTGAGCTCGATGCACAGGGTCGCGTGCGGCATTACGATCCGTACCCCAGCGTGATTCGCTCGCGTGTGCGTATGGACTATGACGGCGCCGAGGCGCTGCTGGTGCGTGCCGGCGCGGTTGAGTATTCGGTGCTGGAGGGTGCAGCCGAGGATGTTGCGGCTGCCGAGACCTCGCGCGAGGAAGCGCTTGAGCGCGGTCTTGCGTGCGAGGAGGCCGCCCGCGGCTACAACGTCGACCTCGGCGATTTCCTTGTCGCCGCTAACGAACTCGCCGAACTCCGCCGTCGTATCCGTCGCGCCCGCGGCTCGGTCGATTTTGACACGGCCGAGATTCGTGCTCTGTTGGATGAGGACGGAGTGCCCGTGCAGATTGTGGCGCGTGAGCGTTCGTGTGCCACGTCGCTTATCGAGGAAGCTATGCTGCTCGCCAACGAGTGCGTTGCAGAGTGGCTGGCAGACCGTGATATCGAGGCCTGCTATCGCGTGCATGAGGACCCGAGCCCCGATAGCCTGCACGGTGCCGCCGTTGCGCTGGCGCAGCTAGGCATCATCGACGATCGCCGTGCTGCCGGTATTGCCCTGGGGAGCCCCGATGAGCTGCAGGCTGCAGTCGATGCTGCCGCCGGTACGGCCAACGCACCGCTCGTTAACACGCTGCTTCTGCGCAGCATGCAGCGCGCGCTGTACAAGCCGCGCAACGAGGGCCACTTTGCGCTCGCCGCGCCGTGCTACTGTCACTTTACGAGTCCCATCCGTCGCTACCCCGATCTGGTGGTGCACCGCGTGCTCAAACTGCAGTTGGCCTATGAGCGGCTCGGCGGCAAGGACGCCTTGGTCCGTACGCCGCGGCTGATCGGCAAGGGGCGCGAGTCGCTGCCGCGCATTCTGCCGCAGATCTGCCGCGCATGCAGCGATGCCGAGCGCGCGGCAGATGCCGCCAGCCATGCGACGCAAAAGATCAAGATTGCCCAGTACTATGAGGACCGTCTGGGCGAGCGCTATGCCGGAACCGTCTCGTGGGTTAGCAGCATGGGCCTTTTTGTGCGCTTGGACCTAACGCAGGTCGAAGGCTTGGTTTCGATCAAGGGCCTGGGCAACGAGTGGTTCGAGTTCGACGAGGACGCGCTTACGCTGACGGGCGCCGACACGGGCACCCGTTACGAGCTGGGGCAGCGCGTGATTATCGAGGTCTCGCGCGTCAATACCACGCGTGGGCACTTGGACTTTAAGCTTATCCATTAGCCAAATCCCGACTCATGGTGGGGGAGCGGAGGGCGGCCTTTCGGGACCGCCCTTCGCATTTGAATCGTGGCTACCTTGCCGTCTGCTCGGCCGCCCGCTTTCCTGCTATTTGGGAGGTAAAACCTACCAAAATAAACCTGTCCCTTTTGGCAGGTTTACAAGAAAGCGGGGATGAGATGGCGACGGTGTACGGGTATGCGCGGGTGAGTTCGCGCGATCAGAATCTGAATCGGCAGCTGGATGCGCTGGGCGCCTATGGCGTGGGCTCAGCGAATATTTATGCCGACCATGCGAGCAGCAAGGACTTCGATCGACCGCATTATCGCGAGCTGCTGCACGTCCTGGGAGACGGGGACGTGCTGGTGGTGCTTTCTATCGACCGACTTGGTCGTAATTACTCCGAGATTCTTGAGGAATGGCGACGCATCACCAAGGAGCTCGGGGTTGCCATTGTGGTGTTGGACATGCCATTGCTTGACACGCGCGCTAGGGCCAGCGGCGCGCCGGATGTGACCAACACCCTGATTGCCGATATTGTGCTGCAACTGCTGAGCTACGTGGCGCAGGTGGAGCGCGAGAATATCCATCGGCGCCAGGCGGAGGGAATTGCAGCGGCGCGGGCGCGAGGGGTTCGTTTCGGTCGACCTCGCAAGCCGTGCCCTCCTCAGTTTGAGCTGGTGCGCGATAGCTATGAGGCAGGCGATATTACCCGCAGCCAGGCAGCAAAGTGCCTGGGCGTGTGCGTGGGGACGTTCGATCGCTGGATGCGCGAGGCGGGGTAGGGGTTTGCGTCGCTTTGTCGCTTCCTGTTGCGATTCAAATTTTGATACGGTGACGATGCCATTTGGGGCTACACTCGCTGATATTCAAAAAAGGAGGTTGGCCCTTGGCGCGCGTAAAACAAATAATCGGATGGACCGCGATCGTTCTGTTCGTTGCAACGCTGGCGGGCATCTGGGTGCTGACGGAGCAAAATGCGGTGGAGACGTCGTTGCTGAGCGAGTCCACCGCGCGTGTGGTGGAGGGTCAGGCTACGGGCGTTCAGGCTGCCGATGCCACGGGTGAAGCCCAGACAGAGAACGGAATGACCGGGGGCGCCGATTCGGCTGCCTCGAATGTCCGGTCTGGCCGACTTGCTTCCATTCGCATGTGGGTGGGCACAAACGTCCGTCGCGTTGCCCATACCGTAGAGTTTTTCTTCGTCGGATTGTTCGCCTCGGTGGTCGTGGTTTGCTTTTCCAGGCGTCCGTGGAGCGTATGCTCCCGTTGCGTGCCTGTATTGCTCTTTTGCGCCGCCTGCTCCGTTGGCGATCAGGTACATAAGATCTTTGTTCCCGGCAGGCATTTCGACGTTATCGATTTAGGATTCGATGCTGCGGGCTATGTCACCGCCATGCTGTTGGTATTGCTGGCGGCGGCGTTAGTGCGCCATGCGACTCGGCCGATCGGCGCCCATGCGAGGCGCTAGCCGGTAACAAACCCGTTTCTGATAATGCGACCTTGTTGAATTATTTTGTGTCGCGCGTATTGCCGAGTGGTCGGATTTGAGGGGCGAGCGGTAGAACGCTCGCCCTTTGTGCGCCACGATGCGGCACAATGTACCGTAAAAGCTGTTTATATCCGGTACGAATCGTTCGTTGGTCTTTAATTCTTCTCAACGGAGGTGTTTGAGATGGCAAACGGATTGCTTTTAAGGCTTCGCGAGCGTGAGCTCAGCGCGAGTCCGGCGGAACGCAATGTCATCGCATACGTGAGTGCTCATCCGCATGAGGTGGTCGGGCTGTCCGTCCGCAGTCTTGCCGATGCCACGTTCTCCTCGCCCTCGAGCATTTTGCGTTTTTGCAAGCGCTTGGGTTTT
>DBFAZJ010000171.1:0-6013 GCA_048244295.1 Collinsella sp. | reverse complement strand
CGCGCCGCGCTCGCGCTACGGCGAGCCCGCGCCCGAGGACCTCTCGGGGGCCTGCCCCAGGCTCGCCGCATGGCCGAGGTGCTGCAACGGCTGCTCGCACAGGAGGGGCTACGGCTGCTCGAGGAGGCCCAGGGTGTTCTACAGCGCCAGGAGGGCGCAGGAGGCGGCCGACGCCGAGCTCTCGTCGAGCAGGTCCGGGATAGACGAGACCGAGGGGGGCGCCGCCGCCAAGCTCGCGGCCATCAGGGGCGGCCTCGCGCGCGGGCTCTCCCCGCAGCAGATAGCGGCGACGACCCCCGGCCTCAGCGCCTCCACCGTATACAGGTGGGTGGACGCCGGCTACGACGGCATGACGAACATGGAGCTCAGGCGCAAGGTCGGCTACAGGCCGAGGTCGCACCGGGCCCAGAAGAGGGCGACGTCCCACTCGGCCCGCAGGTCGCACGCGGCGTTCCTCGCGCTCGGCGAGGACGCCTGCGCCGCGGCCTGGGAGATGGACACCGTCGAGGGCGCCAGGGGCGACTCCGCCAGGCTCCTCACGCTTCTGCACCGCCCGAGCCGCTTCCAGCTGGCGCTGCCGCTGCCGGACGGCGCGTGCGCCTCGGTCCTCGCGGCGCTCTCGTCCCTGCGCGGGGTCCTCGGCGAGGACGGCGCGAGGCGCGCCTTCGGCGCCGTGCTCACCGACAACGGGAGCGAGTTCGCCGACGAGGGCGCCATCGCGGCGCTGCTCGGCGAGCGCGACGGCGAGACCAGGCTCTTCTACTGCGACCCCCGGCAGAGCCAGCAGAAGGGCGCGTGCGAGAAGAACCACGTGGAGATCAGGAAGCTGCTGCCCAAGGGCGCCGGGGTCAGGTTCGACCGGCTGACGGCGGCGGACTGCGCGCTGCTCATGTCGCAGGTGAACTCCGAGCCGAGGGGGGCGCTCGGGTTCCTGACGCCGGCGCGCGTGCTGCGGATGGCCCTCGGGGAGGACGCCTCCGCCCTCATGGACGCGTTCGGGGTGGAGGAGCTGGCGCCCGGCGAGCTCGACCTCACGCCCGGCTGCATCGACAGGGCCAGGGCCGCGAGGGGCGAGGGGCCGCTGGCGGGATAGCCGGCGCGCCGGGACATGGGCCGGAGGGCCCGTTGCGCTGAGTCCGGAGCGGCTGCGCGGCGGGCTGGCGGAGCATGCCGCGGCAGGGTGGGGACGCCGGCCTCCATAGCCTCTCCACCTGCGGAAACGAGGCGACGGCCAGGTGCCGGGAGCTAGTTCCGCGTTGCGCTAGCTGCGGAAACGCAGGGTCCGTTCAGGCTGTTGCGTTGAGATTGAAAATCAACCTTGCTTTCTCGGCAATTGTCGTTGGACTTGCGCGTGGCATCCTTGTCATTGCCTCTGACGGCATGATCATCGATACCATCCTCAATGCGCTCGCCACTGGTCTGGGCGGCATCCCGGCGGTTCTCTTTACTACGCTTCTTTATGCGGTTGAGAACCTCCTGGCGATTCTGGTTCCCAGCTCATCTGGCCTTGCAGCACTGACCGCTCCCATTTTTGGACCTTTGACCGAACTCATGGGCCTTAATCCCGAGGCCGCCGTGTGGGCTCTCTCCATGGGTAGCGCGACGATGTCTTTGATCTGTCCTACTAGCGCCATTCTTGTAGCGGGTTTGGGCGTGTGCAAGATCAAGCTTGGCCAGTGGTGGAAGACCGTTTGGAAATTCTTCTTGGTCGTGTCGCTCATCAATATCGTATTCGTAGCAATCTCGGGACTTATTGCCCTGTAGGTTTCATGGCTGAAATGGAGTAACAGGAATGTCTAAAGGACTGAATGTACACAGCGAGATTGGTAAGCTCAAGAAAGTTGTGCTTCACCGCCCCGGTCGTGACCTTGTGAACGTAAAGGCAGAAGAGTTCGATGATGTCTGGATTCACGACTGTTTCTATCTTGATGTGGCTCAAAAGGAGCATGATGCCTTTGCGGATCTTCTGAGGAGCGAAGGTGTTGAGGTTCTCTATATGGAGAAACTCGTTGCTGAAGCGCTGGATGCATGCTCCTCGGCTCGCGCTGAGTTTACCGATACATTTATGGCTGAGAGCGGGATTGTCAATCCTATGCTTGAGCAGGCTGTTCGTGAAAAGCTCGACGCTATTTCAGATTCGTATCAGTTTGTACTTGAGGCTATGGGGGGGTATCGTTATCGTGACCTTGAGCTGCCTCGCGTTTCGACTACGCTTAGTATGATGGATAATGAGGATGCGAAGCCCGATGATTTGGTGTTGAAGCCTCTTCCGAGTTCATATTTCTCTCGCGATCCTCTTGCTTCCGTGGGCAAAGGCGTTCTGCTTCACCATATGTATTGGAAACAGCGAGATCGTGAAGTGCCCTTCTACGAAGCGATTTTCAAATACCATCCCGATTATGCAGGGACTCCGATTTGGTACGACCATAAGAATCCCTGGCATATCGAGGGCGGTGATGTGCTTAACATTAACGCTCATACCTTGGCTATTGGAATTAGCCAGCGAACTGAGGCGGCTGCGATTGAGGAGCTTGCAAAGAATTTGTTCTGGGGATCTGGGAATTCTGAGATCGATACCGTTTACGCTATTAAAATCCCCAACGGCTATGCTTACATGCATCTTGACACCGTTTGCACCATGGTGGATTTCGATAAGTTCACAGTTTATCCCGGTATTTTTGAGACCCTTCGTGTTTATCGTCTGACTCGTGGTGACTCTGAGGGAATGGTCGCTGTTCAAGAGATTGATGACACGCTTGAACATATTCTTGAAATGGCTACTGGCGTGGAGAAGGTGCAGCTTATTGAGTGCGGTGCCGGCGATATGGTTGAGGCATCTCGCGAGCAGTGGAACGACGGGTCGAACACTCTTGCCGTTGCTCCTGGTAAAGTCTGTGTTTACGAGCGCAATGTTGTCACAAATGATGAGCTCTACAAGAACGGTTTGGAACTTTTGGTCGTTCCCTCCGAGGAACTGTCCCGCGGTCGTGGTGGCCCGCGCTGCATGAGCATGCCCTTCTGGCGCGAAGATATTTAGTTGCAAATCCACTGTGATGGGAGATGGCGAATATGGGTGTTAATATCGCTGGGCGCAGTTTTCTGAAGCTGCTTGATTACACGACGGAAGAGATTGAGTATCTGCTTGAGCTTTCTGCTAACTTCAAAAGCATGAAGCGTGCCGGTGTTCCGCATAAATACCTTGAAGGCAAGAATATTGTTTTGCTATTTGAGAAGACTTCCACGCGTACTCGCTGCGCCTTCGAAGTTGGTGCACTTGACCTTGGCATGGGTGTAACTTATTTGGATCCGGGCTCGTCTCAGATGGGCAAAAAGGAGTCGATTGAGGACACGGCTCGCGTCCTTGGCCGCATGTATGACGGAATTGAATACCGCGGCTTTGAACAGGCGAAGGTTGAGGAGCTTGCTGCAAAAGCTGGGGTTCCCGTTTGGAATGGGCTGACTACTGAATTTCACCCGACTCAAGTGCTTGCCGATATTCTGACCATGCGTGAAGAGTTTGGAGAGATTAAGGGCAGGAAACTTACATTTTTTGGTAAGGCGGCCGGAAACGTCGCTGATTCGCTCATGGTCATTTGCGCTAAGCTCGGCATTAACTACTGTTCTTGCGGCCCAATCGGGGGAAATTCGGAGGGGGCTACATCCTATGATCCTGAACTCCTTGCAGAATGTAGTCGTATTGCGGCCGAGCATGGATCGACGATTACCATTACAGAGGATATTGAGGAAGGCGCTCGTGATGCCGATGTAATTTACACGGATGTTTGGGTTGGCATGGGTCAGCCCGCAGAGCTGTGGGAAAGCCGCATTAAGCTCATGTCGCCGTATCGTGTGACCGCTGAGGTGATGTCTATGGCAAAGCCCGAGGCGATTTTCCTCCACTGCCTTCCGAGCTTCCACGATACTAATACTACTGTTGGTGCCGAAATTGCTGAGAAGTTTGGAGTTACCGAAATGGAAGTCACGGACGAGGTTTTTGAGTCCGATAAGTCTCGTGTTTTCCAAGAAGCGGAGAATCGCATGCATACGATTAAGGCGGTGATGTACGCAACGCTTAAGTAGCGGGGCGTTGAGAAAACAGTCGCAAATCTGTTTCCATACTATATTTCTCTCAACAAGCTGATAGGATACAGGGGAGAATGATGCGCGCGTCAGTCGATTTTTTCGACTGACGCGCTTTGTGAAAGAGGCAAAGATGCGTACCGATGATTTTGACTACAACCTTCCCGAGGAACTGATTGCCCAAGCTCCTGCCGAGCCGCGCGACTCCTGCCGCCTGCTGGTGGTTGATCGCAAGGGCTCCCAGGCGGGAACGCCGCTGGAGCACGGCGGTACCGTTGAGCACCGCATCTTCCGCGACATCATCGACTATATCGAGCCGGGCGACGTGCTCGTCATCAACAAGACGCGCGTGATGCCGGCCCGCCTGATCGGTCGCAAGGCCGGCTCGGGCGGCGTGGTCGAGACGCTGCTGCTCAAGCGCCGCGAGGATGTGGATCCGCTGGGCCATGTCTGGGAGTGCCTGGTCAAGCCGGGTAAGCGCCTGAAGCCCGGTGCTCAGATTGAGTATCGTGCGGGCGGCGCCCATGCGCCCGAGGGCGCGCCCGTGGTGCTGACGGCCGAGGTCGTCGACTTTGTTACCGATAGCCGCGGTGGCCGTCTGGTGCGCTTTGAGCCGGCCGGTTGCAATGCCGCCGGCGAGCCGCGCACGCTCGACGAGGCCATTCACGCCGCCGGTCACGTGCCGCTGCCGCCCTACATTACCGACTACGAGGGCGACCCCGAGAAGTACCAGACCGTCTACGCCATGAAGGAGGAGCACTCGGCTGCCGCTCCTACGGCGGGTCTGCACTTTACTCCCGAGCTCATGGCCGCTATCGAGGCCAAGGGCGCGAAGTTTGCCGCCGTCGAGCTCGAGGTGGGTATCGATACCTTCCGTCTGGTGGAGGAGGACGACCCTACACAGCACGTGATGCACACCGAGCGCTACCACGTGTCGCAGGAGGTTGTCGACGCTGTGCATAAGGCGAAGGCCGAGGGCCATCGTGTGATCGCCGTCGGCACTACCGCAGTGCGCTCGCTCGAGAGCGCGTTTGACGCGGACGCGCCGGTGTCCGATCCGGCTGTGACGGCGCGCTATTTTGAGGGCCGCGAGGACGGGGCCGACACGCTCGGCCGCGGCGACATCGTGGTGCGCGAGAACGCGACAACGCAGCTCTACCTTATGCCCGGCTCGACCTATCACGTGGTCGACGCGTTGATCACGAACTTCCACGTGCCTCGCTCTACACTCATGATGCTTGTGAGCGCGCTTGCCACCCGCGACCAGATCATGGATGCCTACGCTGCCGCCATCGAGGAGCGCTACCGCTTCTTCAGCTTTGGCGACGCCATGCTCATCTTGTAGGTTACGGCGTTTTACAAACGCCGTAACCGGTCGACGCTGCGCGGGCCGCATTTGGACAATCTGACGTTCAACTTCAAGGGCGCGACCAGAAGGTCAGCGCCCTTTCGTTTCACGTCACCTTGCCTCAAATGCGACCCGCTCGCTGTCGTTGCCAAAACACCGGCATTTCTTTGGTTGTCAACAAAACATCGGTGTAGTCATTGGGGACGTTCTTAAACGACTACCTTGCATCAATCTAAATAAGTTGCGGTGAGATAGTTCTTGAATTGGCCTTTTTGGGCTAAACAGGAACTATCTCACCGCAACTGCGTTGAGCGTTTTTTTTGGCGGCTGGTTTACTTGCTCGCGAACAGCCAGACTAGGATGATCACCAGGATTGCGGCGACGATGCAGACGATGGCGCCGGTGAATTTGATGCGTGAGTCGCGGGTGCGCTCGCGCACCGCGTCCTCGGTGGCCTCGAGCTGGGCGACTTCTCGCTCGGTCTCGGCGTGTTCGGCTTTGTCTCGGGCCAAGGATCCTGCAAGCGACTCAGTGATCTCTGGATGGTCATGTACCTCGGTCGCCTGCTCGATGATCGACTGTGCA
>DBFAZJ010000170.1:0-4344 GCA_048244295.1 Collinsella sp. | reverse complement strand
GGAACGACCGCCTTGACGCGGACCTGCTGGCTCTTGGTGAAGGTACCGGCGGAGCGGGCATCCTCAAGGGCCTTGGTCACGGCGCTACGGAGCTCGAGTGAAGCCTCGAGCACGCCCTCAAACTCATTGGCCTCGTCGAACGTGATGGGCGACTTGTACCAATCGAGCAGCGCGGCGTACTTCTGGTGATCGACGCAGCCGGCGGGCGCATAGGCCATGGCCTCGTCGACCGTGTAGGACAGGATCGGCTGAAGGTCGCGCATGAGCATCGAGAAGAGCTCGGCCAGCACGGTCTGGGCGCTGCGGCGCTCGAGCGAGCCGGGCTTCTCACAGTACAGACGGTCCTTCAGGGCGTCGAGATACACGTTGGAGAGCTCGGTAACCACGAAGTCGTAGAGCGCACGGTAGGCGCGCGGGAACTCGTAGCTGGTGTAGGCATCGTCGACCTCGGCCTGAACCTGGGTCAGACGGGCAACCATGAGCTTGTCGAGCGGCAGCAGGTCGGCAAAGGCGACGCCGTCGGTCTCGGGCTCAAACTGACCCTCGAGCTCGGAGAGCAGGAAGCGCAGCGTGTTGCGGAAACGACGGTAGGCATCGGACGTACGAGCAAGAATCTCGTGGTCGATGGACACGTCGGAGCTGGTGTCGACGGAGGCAACCCACAGACGGATGATGTCAGCGCCCATCTCGTCGCAGACCTTATTGGGGTCGATAACATTGCCGAGCGACTTGGACATCTTGCGGCCCTGGCCGTCGAGGGTGAAGCCCTGCGAGACGACCGCCTTGTACGGAGCGTGGCCGTTGGCACCCACCGAGGTGAGCAGCGAGCTCTGGAACCAACCGCGGTGCTGGTCGGAGCCCTCGAGATACACGTCTGCCGGATACTCCAGCTCGGGACGGTACTCGCAAACGGCCTTCCAGGAAACGCCGGAGTCCCACCACACGTCGAGGATGTCCTTATCGGCCTTGAGGTGATGGCCGCCGCACTTGGGGCAGACGCAGGCCTCGCCCAGGTAACTCTCGGGAGCGTCGGTGAACCAGGCGTCGGAGCCCTTCTCGTGGAAGAGCTTGATGACGGCGTCGAGCGTGGCGTCGTTCATGACCTTCTCGCCGCAGTCGGCGCAGGTGTAGCTCGGGATAGGCACGCCCCAGTTGCGCTGACGGCTGATGCACCAGTCGGGACGCTGCTCGACCATGGCACCGATGCGGTTAGCCGCGTGGGCCGGATACCACTTGACGTTCTCGCGAACCTCTTTGCCAGCCTGCTCGCGCAAACCGGTCTTGTCCATCGAGACAAACCACTGGTCGGTAGCACGGAAGAGCACCGGGTGCTTGCAGCGCCAGCAGTGAGGATAGCTGTGCGTAATCTTCTTCTCGAGGACCAGGGTGCCGCGCTCGCGCAGGAACTCGATGATGTGCGGGTTTGCCTCATCGGTGTCCATGCCGCTGAAGGGGCCGCCGGTGCCAAACTCCTCGCCGGAGTAGAACTTGCCGTCGTCATCGACCGGCATGCAGATGTCGGTGATGCCCTCCTTGAGGCAGGCAAAGTAGTCGTCAACACCATGGCCGGGCGAGTTGTGGACGATACCGGTACCGTCGTCGACACCGACGTAATCGGCCAGCAGCGCCACACCCTCGACACCGTCAAAGATCGGCTGCTTGTAGTGGATGTGGTGGAAGGTCTCGGCGGGAACCACATAGGGCTTGCCGTCGACCATAACCGGGGTGTACTCCCAACCAAACTCCTCACAGCACTTGGGAGCCAGGTCCTCGAGCATAACCTCGGCGCGGCCGTCGTGCTCAACGGCGACGTAGGCGGCGCCGGGCTTGAGGGAAACTGCCTGGTCGGAGGGGATGGTCCACGGCGTGGTCGTCCAGATGATAAAGTCGACCGGGCCGTCGAAGTTCTCGAGGCCGGCGGGCCTGGAAGTCATCTCAAAGCGAACGAAGATGGAGGGGCTCGTCTCGTCGGAGTATTCGATCTCGGCCTCGGCGAGTGCGGTGTGGCAGTGCTTGCACCAGTGAACCGGCTTGTGACCGCGATAGATCATGCCCTTATCGAACATGGCCTTGAAGACCTCGATATCGGCGGCATCATGCTGGTGATAGAGCGTCAGATAGGGGTTGTCCCAGTCGCCGAGCACGCCCAGGCGACGGAAACCGGCCTTCTGCAGCTCGATGTTCTCGACAGCGAACTTGTTGCAAAGCTCACGGATCTTAGCCGTGGAGGTCTGGTTGAACTTCTCGGTGCCGAGCTTCTCCTCGACCTTATGCTCGATCGGCTGGCCGTGGCAGTCCCAACCGGGGACATAGGGAACCTCATAGCCCTGCATCATCCAGTAACGGTTGATCATGTCCTTGGAGATCTTGTTCATGGCATGGCCGATGTGAATCGGGCCGTTGGCGTACGGAGGGCCATCGTGCAGCACGAACTTCTTGTGACCCTCGTTCTTCTTCAGAACCTGCTCGTAGACCTTGTTGTCCTGCCAGTCCTTGAGTCGCTTGGGCTCGGACTTGGAAAGACCGGCACGCATGGGAAAACCGGTCTTGGGCAGATTCATCGTCTGCTTGTACTCGTTTGCCACGGTACCCCTTTCATGTCATGGGCGCGCACGCCCGCTGGGCACCAAAAAAGCGCCCGTCCCTACAAGCTGGGACGAAGCGCCACAAAACGGACTGTACGCCCGCAAAAGCTCTTCGTTTAACCACCCAGCTTAGATGCCCTCGCCCGCGTATTCGCGCGCTCGCATCCGTTACTCGGCTGGCCTGTATCGACGACCATCTCGGCGATATCTACTAGGACGAGCCTGTGCGACGCGTCCGTTGGGACCGCAGCTCCGGGGTGATTTTCATCGGTCGCATGCACGGGTTCTCAGCGCTCCCCGCTCTCTGTAACATGCGGACGGCCGACTACTCGTCCCCATCAACGCTTATGCGGAGTATGCTAGCACGTTCCGCGCCGGCGAAAAACCCTCAACACTGGTTTTATACGTTCGAAATTTCTCGCGGCTGTGGACCTTCTCTAGGAGCAAAATACCTGAAAGCACTTTATCGAAAGAAAGAAGGTTGCCATGCGCACGATTGGAATGAGTGATTATACCGTTGGCGAGGATTGCTTTACCGAGCTGCCCGCCGCACTGGCCGAGTACGGAGCGACCAAGGTCGCCATCATTGGCGGCAAGCGAGCCCTGGCTGCGGCGCTGCCGGGAATCGAGGCGGCACTTGAAGGTACCGATGTCGAGGTCCTGGAGACGCGCGTCTATGGCACCAACAGTACGCGTGCCAATATCGCCAAGGTCGTGAACTCCCCTGCCTGCCAGGAAGCCGACGTGCTCATCGCATGTGGCGGCGGCAAGGCACTCGACACTGTGAAGACGGCGGCCATCGAGCTCAAGAAGATCGTCTTTACCGTACCGACGATTTGCTCCAACTGCTCGGCCGCGACCGCCATTGCCGTTGTCTACAATGACGATGGCTCGCTCGAGGGCTATTCGTACCCCAACCGACCGGCGCACATCTTCATCAACCCCAAGATCATCGCCGAGGCACCGGCAGAGTACTTCTGGGCCGGCGTGGGCGATGCCCTGTCTAAGCAGCCCGAGGTCGAATACGCCACGAGCGCCGGCAACCTGGAGCACACCGCCGGTCTTGGCCTGGCACTCGCCCACACCTGCTCCGAGCCGCTGTTTACCTATGGTGTGCAGGGTCTTGAGGATGTGCGCCAGAATCTGTCGAGCGAGGCCGTCAAGCAGATCGCGCTCGACATCGTTGTCAACACGGGCTATGTCTCGAACCTGACCAACCAGAACGATTATTACTACAACTCGAGCGTGGCGCACGCGTTCTACAACGCCACCTGCAGCATTCCGCGTGAGGGCACCTACCTGCATGGCGAGGTCGTGAGCCTGGGCGTGCTGGTACTGTTTGCCTATACGGGCGATACCGAGAACCTTGAGCGCTACGCCGCCTTTAACAAGCAGATGGGGCTGCCCGTAACGCTTGAGCAGGTTGGCCTTACCGAGGCAGATATCCCGGCGCTGTGTGAGTATGCCCACGCCACCAACGAGTGGAAGCAGGGTAACCCGGAGCCCTTCACCGACGAGAAGTTCGCCGCCGCCATCAAGGCCGCCAACGCCTACGGCCACTCTATCCTGGCCTAACCGACCAAAACCGCCACAAAGGGGACAGTACCTTTGTGGCGGTTTTTTATTGCTGTAACATGCTCGAGTCGAATTCGCTTGCCGGGATCACGCGGTAGCCGTGGCGCAGGAGCAGGTCAACGAAGACACCGTTACCCGTTGTGAGCGTGCCGCTGAAGGATCCGTCGTAGATATGGCCCACGCC
>DBFAZJ010000169.1:0-7252 GCA_048244295.1 Collinsella sp. | reverse complement strand
TACGCCGCCTTGTCCCAGCCAAACATAAAGCCAAAGATCGCCAGGATAAAGCAGTTGAAACCAAAGATGACGCCCCAGATGGTCTTGCCCGTGTGGTTGGAAACCCACAGCGCGATAAAGTCGGTGCCGCCGGTGGATGCGCCGGATTTAAGTGCGATGGCAGCGCCCAGACCCGAGACCACGCCGCCAAAAATGATGAGCATGATCTTGTCGCCCAAAAATGGAGCGAAGTGAAAGACGTTGAGGAACAGCGACGAGAGCACGACCTGCATCATCGAGAAGATGACGAAGCGCTTGCTAATGCCGCTCCAACATAGGAGCGCCACGGGGATGTTGAGCGCGAGCATGCCGAGCGAGATGTCGATATGAACGCCACCCAGCGAGGTAACGCGATCGAGTAGGACCGCGACGCCGGTAAGACCGCTCGGAAGCAGGTCGGCGGGCTGAATGAACGCCTGGATCAGAAATGTCTGGAGAACGGCGGAAATGGTGACCGCCACAGCAGTGATGGCGCGGCGGACGATGGTGAGGCGGCCGAGCACGAGCACTCGGTCCGTGAGCTGATCGATGGCGTTCGCCACGGAGGCTCCTTTCGAAGGCAAATCTAGTTGTGGGGCATGCCCGCGATTGTAGCATGGAGCGTGCGGGGCGCTTCAATTCACCCTCTCCCGACAACCAAAGCGGGACCAGCAACCCCACGACCAAAGGCCCAAATTACAAGTGAGTAGACTTTACGCGACCTGCAGAGCACACCCAAAACCGCCACCCCTGTGACCTGCGGTTTTACAAAGGAAGATATGCATTGTGCTCGGCCTGCGCCAAAAAGTCTACTCACTTAGTCCGAATCGAAGCCAAACGGATCAAAATCTAAACCAAATTGAGCCAGTCCACCGCAAAAAACGTTTGAACCCGTGCTTCTCGCGGCGGATTGACACTACAAAGCGGCCAAAATGTCGGTCAGATTATCAATAACGGCATCGGCTCGCGATTGATCGAGGTTGACGCCCTCGTGCGGACGCAGTGCCAGGACGCGGGCGCCGGAACGCTTGCCGGCCTCGATGCCCAAAGGCGAGTCCTCGATAACCAGGCACTCGGCAGGCTCCGCCCCCAGCGCCTCCATGGCACGCAAGTAAATCTCGGGGTCGGGCTTAAACGCACTGCACTCGTGACCGCTGATGGTGTAGTCCAGCACGTCGGCGATACCGGCAATCTCCACCAGCTCGTCAATCAACTCGCGATAGGACGAGCTCGCGATGGCACACTTCACGCCACGCTCGTGCAGCTCACGCATCACCGGCTCCGTCTGCTCGTTGAGCAGCTCGGCATACGGAACGGGGTGATCCGGGCTATAGACCTGTTTGTACTCCACGCGCAGACGCTCGCGCAGCTCAATATCGTCGGGCACCAGCGCCTCCCAAATGGCGGGCTCGTTAGACCCCGAAAGATCGGGGATCTCGTCAAAGTGGAAGCCCTTCTCCTCCATAAACGCCACGCGGCGACGGTTGTAGAACCACTCGGTATCGACCAGCACGCCGTCCATGTCAAACAGCACTGCTTTGATCATACGCATCTCCTCCCACCTGCCAAAAAGAGACAGGTTTATTATGGTAGGTTTTATCTTGGGTTTTGCGACGCGACAGGCGTGCCCTCCCCAAAGCAAAAAAGGGGACGGGGCGCAAACCCCATCCCCTCTCAATCAACCCGTAAGGTCTACTTACTTGTGATTAGTAGGAAAGCTTCCACATGTAGCGACGCATGGTCAGCGGGTGCTGACGGGCCTCGGCGATCTGGTTGCCGTACTCGCGCATAACGGCGAGGTGCAGCAGCGGGTTGAAGTAGGTGACGACGCTCGCGGGCACGGCGTCAGCCAGGCCGTAGTCCTTGGAGTCGATCAGAGCGACCTTGGCGCCCATGCGCTTAAGGAAGGTGAGGGCGCGGGCGTCCATCGGACGGGTAGCGCCATCGGACATGAAGAAGACGTAGGGCTTACCCTCGGTGGAAACCTCGAACGGGCCGTGGAAGTACTCGCCGGTGTTGTAGGCGGCGGCGTCGATCCACTGCATCTCGGTGAACAGGAAGGCAGCGTGAGAATAAGCCATCTTCTCGGAGGCACCGGAAGCCATGAAGTAGATCATCTTGTCGTCCTTGAAGTCCTCGGCGAACTTCTTGGCGAGC
The DNA here is from genome assembly GCA_048244295.1 of Collinsella sp. Lineage (GTDB taxonomy): Bacteria > Actinomycetota > Coriobacteriia > Coriobacteriales > Coriobacteriaceae > Collinsella. The sequence continues at coordinate 5,077 of DBFAZJ010000169.1, read as the reverse complement.
TTCTTGCAGTGCTGAGCGGCGTTCTCGCAGAGCTCGAAGACGTTGGTGAGGCCGGTGATCATGTCCTCGTAGTGGTCATAGCCCTCGGTCTGCTGAAGGATCTCAACAGCAAGAGCGATGGCATAGCCGGGCTTCTCGCACTTGGCAGCGAAGTTGGCGTGGAAGCCGTGAACGATAACGTAGTCAGCGTCGACGGTCAGAGCGGAGCCAGCCTTGTTGGTGAGGGAGACGACCGGGCAGTTGTGCTTCTTGGCGGTCTTGTTGGCCTCGACGGTCTCGGGCGTAGAGCCACCGAGGGAGCAGGTGATCACGAAGGTGTGCTCGTTGACCCAGGAAGGCGTGTCGTAGTTGAACTCGTTAGCGGTGAAGATCTGAACGTTCAGCTTGTCCGTGTTGTTGGCCAGGAAGTACTTGGCGGGGTAAAGGTCGGACATGGAAGCACCGCAGCCGACGAAGGCGACGCTGTGGATCTCGTGGTTGGACAGGACGTCAGCGACGATCTGCTTAGGGAGGTTAAGGTCGATCTCGTACATCTGACACATTCCTTTCGATTTTTGCGGCGCCACATTGCCGGGCGCTCGCAGGGTTACCGTGGTTTGGACCGAGTCGCCGGTCCGTTGAGGATGCGACAAGGGGACTGTCCCATTGTCGCATTTTGGGGATGGAAGCCTGCCTGGGGTATGGGATGCCAGGCAGGCCCCCGGGGGAAAGCGGTTAGGCGCTTGGTCGCGACTAGGCCAGAATGCCGGCCGCGGAGAGGGCGATGCCGCCCACGATGGCGATCACGAGAAGCCAACCGGTGTTGACGTTCTTCTTGATGAGCCAGTACATAAGGCCGGTGAGGCCAAGGGAGATCATCTGGGGCATCATGCCGTCCAGGATGTCCTGGATAACGACGGTGCCCTCAGCGAACTGCAGCGGGGTGGTGGCGCCGATCAGCGTGGCGATCATGCCGCCCACGGACATAAGACCCACGATGCCGCAGACATACATGAGCTTCTCCATGAGGTCGCCGCCCTGAAGCTTGCTCAGGTACTCGTGGCCGCCCTGATAGCCCATCTTGGCGGCGAACCAAGTAATCAGCACAGAGGGGACGATGGAGATGAGCATGGCCAGGATCGGGCCCATGATGGAGCCCTGCTGAGCCAGCTGAACGCCCAGGCCAAAGGCGATAACGCGGATGGTGCCCTGGAAGAAGGAGTCACCGATGCCGGAAAGCGGACCCATGAGGGAGGTCTTGACCGCGTTGATCGAATCGGGATCGAAGTTCTCGGGATCCTTGGCGTACTCCTCCTCCATGGAGGCGGTGAGGCCCAGGATAAAGGCGCTCGTCTGCGGGGTGCAGTTGTAGAACGCCATGTGACGGTGGTAAGCCTCTTTCTTAGCAGCGAGCTGCTTGGGGTCGGACTCGTCCGGATAGAGGCGGTCGAGCGTGGGAACCATGCCGTAGAGGAAGCCCATGTTCATCTGACGCTCGTAGTTCCAAGAGGCCTGGATGGCCCAGGAGCGCCAGAAGAACTGGCTGACCTTCTTGTTCAGGGACACGTCCTTGGTTGCGGTTGCCATAGTGTGTTCCTCCTTAGTCTTCGTCGTCTTCGAGCGGATCGTAGTCGGAATCGACACCGGCGGCTGCATGGGAACCGTTGAACTTGAAGCCCATGAAGACGACAGCCAGGCACACACCGATCAGAGCGACCGCGATGACGGACAGGTTGAGGTAAGCGGCGAGCAGGAAACCGATGAACAGGAACGGAGTCATACCCTTCTTGATCATCATGGTGAGCAGCAGGGCCAAGCCGTAGGCGGTCATGATCTTGGTCGAAACGTTAAGACCAGTGGACAGCCACTCTGGAACCATGTTGACGATGGCCTGAACCAGGTCGGTGCCAACAAAGACGGCGAGGAAGATCGGCAGGAAGTACATGACGGCGTACAGACCGGAGCCGGCGCAGATGTGCATGCGGTAGGCGGTCTTGAACTTTCCGTTATCGATCGCGCTATCTGCCACATGGGTAAGGGCGGCGATGATGGAACGGAACACGATGCCGAGGAGCTGACCCAGGACGGCGACCGGGATGGCGATCGTCATGGCGGTCTCGGCGGAAGCATCGGTCAGGCACGCAAAGGCAGCGGCCACGATGCCGCCCAGGACCATATCGGGCGGAACGGCGGCGCCGACCTGCACCAGGCCCATGGACACGAGCTCGACGGCGGCGCCGACGGCAAGGCCGGTGGGCACATCGCCCAGCAGCAGACCGACGAGCGTAGCGCCAACGAGGGGCTGCTCGAAGTTAAGACGGCCGAGCAGGCGGGAGTCCCACATGCAGAACACGCCGACGAGGCCGACGAGCACCGCACTGATGAACGTATTCATACCCTTCTCCTTTCAGTCAGGCAAAAGCCTAGTTGATTACAGCTTGGCGTCGATGTCGACGCTCTGATACGTAGGGGTCTGCTGGACATAGAGCTTGATGCCCATGTCGAGCAGCTGGTTGACGTCGGCCTTCTGGGTGGCGTCGAGGAAGACGGAGCTGTCCTTGCCGCCGACCTGATCGGCGCCGTCGTGGTTGGCGGTGGCGCCCAGGTTGATGGCGTCGAGCTTGTAGCCCTGGCAGAACTGCAGCATCTCGGCAGTATTGCCAAAGACGAACATGACGCGCTCGCCGAGGGTGTTGAGCTTGTCCATCTTGGCGAGGGCACGCTCGACGGTGAAGACGTTCAGGCGCACGCCCTGGGGCTTGGCCAGCTTAAGAGCGCCCTTCTTGATGTCATCGTTGGCGGCAGCGTTGTCGACGACGATGATGCGCTCGGCCTGAACCTTGGTGGTCCAGGTAAAGACGACCTGGCCGTGCAGCAGACGGTAGTCAAGACGTGCGAGGACGATCTTGGCGGGACCGGAGCTGTGACGGGACGCCTTGGCCTTCTTGGCGGGAGCCGCGGCGGCCTCGACCGGTGCGTTGGGGTTGGTCAGACCGGTGCGGGCCTCATTGATGAGGGCCGCGAGCTCGGCGCCCTTGACGGGGACGGGGCTCATAGCGAGCGTGAGCGCCAGCGGGATGTTGAAACCGCTGACAACCGTGAACTTCGTGCCGTTCTTGGAAAGCTCGACCATGTTGTTGTTGACCGAGCTGCCGAGCATATCGGTCAGCACATAGACGGTGTCGTCCGCGTTGAACGTGGCGATCATGGCGTCCACCTTATTGGTGATGGGCTCCTTGTCGTCACGAGCAAGCGACACGACGTGGACGTTCGACACGTCGCCGAGAACCATCTCGAGCGTGTCTTTGGCGCCTGCGGCCAGGCCGCCATGAGATGCGAGAATGATCTGATTCATCTTGCCTCCTCCTTTTCGTTATGGTCATTATAACGTCTTATACGTTGCTTATATTGCTAATTAGTATAAAGACCGTTCGCGGGTGAAAATCGACCGTTGACGGGTTTAACGTACTTGAAACGTTGGGGCAGGGCAGGCCGGCGCTGGCTGGATAACCCCAGGTCGGACGCCGCGCTCAATCCCCTATCGCACGAAGTACCAGGGGCTTTCCTGCACGGTGGGCTCCAGCGCGATGCCGGTGCGCTCACGGAACAGATCCATGTCCTGCGATTTCTCCGTCCACCACGCGTTGGGCTTAAAGGTCATGCTCTCAACGATATGGCCGACAAAGGCGCTGTTGCGCAGCTTGGAGAAATCGGTGTTCATAATCAGGATGGACGCGAGCACCAGCACGATGCCCAGGACCTTGATCGCGCCGGCGGGCTCGGCATAGATGCCAATACCGACCAAAACGGTCGCCACGGTTTCAAACGAAGCCACGACCGGCACCTTCGACGTCTCAAGATCCATCGAAAGGCCCTGCATATAGAAGATGTACGCAAGAGCCGTCGGAATAAAGCCAAAGCCCGCGAACAGCAGAATGAGCTGCGGGGACATTGCCGCGGCCACATCGGACCACGGAGCCGAAAGCACTGCCATAAAGCATCCGCCAAAGACAAAGCCCCAAAACGTCACCGCCAGAGGATGCAACGTCTTGGTGGCCATGCGACTAAACACAGCCAGTAGCGCACCGCAAAGTCCGGCGATCACACCCGACACGACGCCCCAAGCCGAGAAATGGAAACCGGACAGGTCGCCGCTCGTCACCGCGAGCACGCAACCCACAATGTTAAAAACGATGGCGACGAGCTTGTTGGGGGTCACGTCCTCGCGATAAAGCACGCGACCGAGCACGACGCCAAACACCGGCGAGGTGTAAAGCAGCACCGAGGCCGTGGACATACCCACCTCGCCCATGCACTCGTAATAAAGCGTGTTAGCGGTGGCGAGGCCGATAATGCCAAGAAGCGCGCAGGGAACAAGCTCTTTAGGACTTGCCTTGAACAGTGCCATGGCACCCGAGGCTTTTCCCTCACGAGCACCTCCCTGGCAACCCATAAATGCCAAGACCGGAGCCATTAAGACGGCACCCGACAACAGGCGAAAGGCCGCCATGCTCTGAGACGAAACACCCAGGGCCGATATTCCGTTAACAAAGATTCCGATGGTGCCCCACATAAGCGCGGCGATCAGCACCAGCACATAGCCCAGATTGCTTTTCTTCAACGCAGCCTCCTCGATATTGTTTCCAATATGTTTCAAACTACGTTATAGTCGTTATATACATTTTTCAAGACACAAATCGGCGAGCGGAAAAATCTGCTCTACCGCTACAACCCATTGGTGCAAGGGGGTCAGGTTCATATGCGCCAACTTGGTGTAAAGTAACCTGTCCCCAATGACTAGGACTGTCCCCAAGTGCCGAACGTCTCCAAGTGCCGCATCTGGGCCAAGGCGACGCCGATGCTTTGGCAACGCCAGACACTATGACCCAATCCGAGGGCACTAAAAAGATAGGAGCCCCCGCTCGTGACCGCGGGTCGGGGCTGCGACAATGATGTCGAAGTGCCATAGGCGCAGCCGCGCCGCAACGAGGTTGGGAGGCTCCCATGCCAAAGTATTCTACCGCGTTCGGGATGGACGTCCACCTGAGGTCGACCACCGTCTGCGCCCTCGACGCGGACACCGGCGAGGCCGTGACGA
>DBFAZJ010000168.1:0-1622 GCA_048244295.1 Collinsella sp. | reverse complement strand
TTCGTGCACCGGTGCGGCATCGCCCACGGCCGTGTAAGTCGCGCGCGGCAGCAGGTCATCGCCCTCGGCGTCGGCGCTGTACCACACGACAGGGCAGCCCGAAAGACGCGCCAGCTGCGTGGCCATGGCGTGAACGATCTGATGCTGATCGGCGCACCGCTGCAGCATGCGGTTGGTCTCGAGCACCATATGCGTGCGGCGGTCGCTGGCGGCAGCCTGTGCCAAGGCGCGGCGCAGGGCCAACGCAATCGAACTCGACACAAGCGAGACCACGAACATGATGAAGAACATGCCGGGATAGCCGCGGTCGATAAGCGACAGCGAGTAGCGCGGGTCGACAAACAAGAAGTTGTAGAGCGCCACGGCGGCAGCCGAGCTCAGCAAGCAATACAGGCGACTCCAGGTAAAGAATGCGCACAGCTGAACGGCAAACACATAGACGATCATGATGCTCGGCGCGAGACCCGGATGGTCGAGCAGCGCGCCCACAATCGTCGCCGCGACCAGCAGTCCCACCGATACGCAGGCGTCATACAGAGGAGTGCGGCGCGTCAGCGTTGTGCGCCGCCACCAAAAGTTATCGGCAATATCGCCGTCCGTACGGACGTCCATCAGCGCCCCGCTCCTCTCTCAAAAACAAAAACCACCACAAAGGGACAGGCACCTTTGTGGTGGTTTCCCTTGTGGTGGTTCCAAGTGTATAGCCTTTGCAGCCGGCGGTCGCTAGACAAACAGCACGTGCGCGAGCAGGGCACACACGCACACCGCTCCAAATACCAGTGCCACGATCGAAATTACGCGATCGGCCATATCCATGTTGGCACGGTTCGTCAAAAACCGATCTTCGGCGGCGTCGGCGCGTGCCTCACGTACCAGCTCGGCAACCACCTCGCGGCCATCAAGCATCTTTGCATCCATGTTTGCCTCCCCGGTCTCAATCTTGTCCATCGAAAACCAACTCCGTGCAACCCGTCGGCGCCTACGGCCGCTCGTTGGGGGCCAGGCGCTGCATCTTGTTCACGGCCTTGAACTTGGTGAACAGCGGCACGTACTCAAAGCTCACGTTGGAGTTCTCCAGGCCGTACCAGCGTGCAGGCGTGCCGGCGGCGCGGCGGATGATGTACTTGAGCGTGATGGCCGTACGCTCGCTCGGCTCCACATCGCTTTCGGGCGCCAGAAGCTTACGGATCAGGACGAACTTGAACGTACCGATGTTGCCCGGATCCTTGTAGACCGAGTAGTCATGCGTCTGCGCCGGCAGCTCGCCGGTGGCAGCCAGGTCCTGAACGACCTGACGCAGATAGGCATTGACGCGCTGGTTGATCTTGTAGCCCAGGTACAGATGCACGCGGAAGGCGTAGTCGGTGCCGAACGTCTCGACCGAATAGGCAAAGGTGTGCGGTTCGTCCATGGTCTCGACATTCACAAACCACCAGGCGCGGGCGCGCTTGGGATGCTTGTCCAAGATCGAATAGACGATATCGCGGTCGATGTAGTCGGTATGGGTGTCCTTGGTCAGGTACACGACGTTGTCGCTCATGCGCTCGTAACGGTCGTCGTCGCGCAGGCGCTTGAGCTGCGGCAGGTAGCTGCGCAGCGGCAGCAGCGTAAACTGGCGCTGC
>DBFAZJ010000167.1:0-2022 GCA_048244295.1 Collinsella sp. | reverse complement strand
CTCCTTCTTGGGATCGAGCGGAATCACCGCGACCTCGTACGGGGCAACGGAGACCGGCCAGACGATACCGTGCTCGTCGTTGTGCTGCTCCACGACGGCAGCGAGCGAGCGGGACACACCAACGCCGTAGCAGCCCATGATGAGCGGCTTCTCCTTGCCGTCCTCGTCCATAAAGGTGGCACCCATGGCCTCGGAATACTTGGTGCCCAGCTGGAAGACCTGAGAGACCTCGATGCCGCGGGCAGCGGAGAGCGGCTTGCCGCAGTGCGGGCAGGGGTCGCCGGCGACAACGGTGACCAGATCGGCCCACTCATCGACGGTAAAGTCGCGCTCGGGGCAGGCACCGGTAAAGTGATAATCGACCTCGTTGGCACCGCAGGCCCACTGCTTGGAATCGCGCAGGCTCTCGTCGCACACCAGACGAATGCCATCGGGCAGGTTAACCGGTCCGATAAAGCCCTTGTGCAGACCGTTCGCCTGAAGCTCCTCGTCGGTCATCATGCGATAGCCCTTGCCAAAGACGTGCTCGGCCTTGCAATCGTTGAGCTCGTGATCGCCCGGAACAATGGCCACGACCGGCTTGCCCTCGGCGTCGATGAGTGCCAGCGACTTGCGCGTGCCGTTCTCGGGGAACCCAAAGAACTTAGCAACTGCCTCAATGGTGCCCATGCCCGGAGTCTCAACCTTGGTGAGCATACCGTCACCAGGACCCTCGGTCACGACGACCTTGGTGCTTGCCGCCTCGTCATCGGCAGCAAAGCCGCAATCGTCGCAGTAGACGAGCGAAGCCTCGCCGGCGTCGGCCAAAGCCATGTACTCGACGGAGGTATCGCCACCGATCTCACCGGAGTCGGCAACAACGGGCAGGGCCTTGATATAGCAGCGCTCGCAGATGTTAGCGTAAGCCTGCTTCATCTTGTCATACTCCTCCTGCAGGCTCTCCTGCGTGGCGGAGAAGCTGTAGGCGTCCTTCATGATGAACTCGCGACCGCGCATCAGGCCAAAGCGGGGGCGGAACTCGTCGCGGAACTTATCCTGGATGTGGTAGAGGTTAACGGGTAGCTGCTTGTAGGAGCGCAGCTCATTGCGCACCAGGGCCGTGACGGTCTCCTCGTGCGTGGGGCCCAGGACGAACTCGCGACCGTGACGGTCGTCAAAGCGCACAAGCTCCTTGCCATAGGCGTCGATGCGGCCGGACTCACGCCACAACTCGGCATCGACCATGATAGGCATCATAAGCTCCTGGGCGCCGGCGGCGTTCATCTCGTCGCGCACGATGTTCTCGATCTTGCGAATCGAGCGCCAAGCAAGCGGCAGGTAGGAATAGAGACCGGCGGCCTCCTTGCGGATCATGCCGGCACGGAGCAGCAGACGGTGGCTGGCGAGCTCAGCGTCCGCCGGATCCTCTTTAAGCGTCGGCGCATAAAGCTTAGACATATACATTGCTCGGGTCATTTATTTCTCCTCAATAAGCTTGTCGACCTCGGCCATAAGCGCGTCGACAATTTGGTCCTCAGCTACTTTACCAATGATCTGGCCATGCGAAAAGAGCAAGGCCTGACCACGTCCGCAAGCAACGCCCAGATCGGCATCAGAAGCCTCGCCGGGACCATTAACGGCACATCCCATCACAGCGATCGAAAGCGGAGCGGAGTAGTTCTTAAGCCGCTCGGTAACCTCCTCGGCAATGGGAATAAGGTTAACCTGGCAGCGGGCGCATGTGGGGCACGAGACAATCTCGGGGCCACGGCGACGCAGGCCCAACGACTGCAGAATACCCCAGGCAACCGGCGGCTCCTCAACCGGATCGGCTGTGAGCGACACACGCATGGTGTCGCCAATGCCTTCGGAAAGCAAGATACCCAAGCCTACAGAGCTCTTGATGGTGCCCTGGAGCTTGGTCCCCGCCTCCGTCACGCCCAGGTGAAGCGGAACGTGGGGAATCTCACGCGACAGGGCACGATAGGTTTCAAGCGTCGTCTGTACACTATGGGCCTTGGCCGAAAGCACAATGTTCGTAAA
>DBFAZJ010000166.1:0-3215 GCA_048244295.1 Collinsella sp. | reverse complement strand
TTGCTTCTTCTAATCGGCACAAGCATGCTCGATGGATTCTATGGGAGTTATTACAACTTGAATCAGTTGGTATTCGACGCATTTGATGCTCCCGTCTCCATAATAGGAATCTTTTTCGGTGCATCCTATGCAGTAAATGCGACGGCCTACATTGCAGCAGATTTCTTCTCGTCGCGTTTCGGGAAAAGAAATACCATGCTCGGCTCGATGCTAATCGAGGCTGGCCTTTTCATGATTCTTCCGTGGTTCGCTTCAAATCCGCTGTGTTTGTTTGGCCTTAGCATGGTGCTTTGTTTTCTCCCAGAAGTGGTGTACATCACTTCGGAAAACTTAATCCAAGACGCGATAGCGGACGATCTCCGCGCGACGATCCTTTCCGTCGCGTCTCTGGTAAGGGCTCTCTTTTCCGCAATGTTTTTCTCCATATTTGGACATGTGTTGGGGTTATATCCCATTCAGATAGCGCTCGGTATTATTGGTGCAATCGCGATAGCAATTACCGCCGTTGTTTCATTGAAAATGGTAGGAATGCAGGTCTCCAAGAATTGATATATCGATTGACGAGCTATCCGAAGCGTCGAGCCTTCTTGATGGACATGACTATTCGTCACAAATCATTTCGCGCATCGCCGGGGTTCCAGTAATACTCGATGTATCTGGATGCCCTCATTCCCCTTTTTGAAGGTATCAAATTAGCTACCCGTGTTGGTTTGGCTAGGTTCGGGTGCTGTCCGTGCCGTGGGGTAAAATCGTTCAGTCAGAACACGAACCCGCATCGGAGCTCATCACATGGCATTCGTCCATCTGCACAATCACACTGTTTTCTCCATGCTCGACGGCGCAACCCGTATCCAGGATATGGTCAACCGTGCCGTTGAGCTGGGCATGCCTGCCGTGGCCATCACCGACCACGGCTACATGTACGGCGTACCCGACTTGGCGCTGGCCTGCGACGCCGTCAACCACAACACGCCCGAGTACAAAACCTGGAGCCACGACAAGGCCTTCTTGGAAAAGGACCGCCGTGACGAGCTGGTGGAGCCCGATCCCGAGGAAAACCCGCGCGAGCATGCCCAGTATGTGAAGGACATGGCCATGTGGGACGAGAAGGGCAATATCGACGAGCTCAAGCCGCCCCTGGTCATCAAACCCATCTTTGGCTGCGAGGTCTACTTTACGCCGGACGAGACCCTTGCTCGCGACCACAAGCCCGAGCTCTACCACATGATCCTTCTGGCCAAGGACCAGGAGGGCTACGTCAACCTGATGCAGACGGTTTCCGAGGCCGCCGTGCAGGGCTTTTACTACAAGCCGCGCGTAACGCTCGACAACCTGCGCCGCCATGCCAAGGGCATGATCTGCACGAGCGCCTGCATCGCTGGTATTATCCCCAAGTACATCGACCGCGGTGATATGGAGGGTGCCATCAAGTGGGCCGAGACCTTCCGCGACACCTTTGACCCCGGCGACTTTTATATCGAGATCCAGGAACACGGCATTACCACCGACAACGGCCTGACCGACGAGCAGATGGACCGCACGCTCATCGACATCGCCAAACAGGTGGGCGTCAAGGTCATCGCGACCAACGACTTCCACTACCTGCGCCGCGAGGACGCGCCCGTGCAGGACGTCATCATGTGCATCGGCATGAACGCCAAAGTCGACGACCCCAACCGCATGCGCATGACCGGCTCGGAGTTTTACATGAAGACCGAGGAGGAGATGCGGGCGATGTTCCCGTATTGCCCCGAGGCCTGCGACAACACGCTCGAGATTGCCGACAAGTGCTATGTGGAGCTGGACTGGGACTCCATCATCCTGCCGCGCTTCCCGTTGCTCGATCCCGGCGAGACGCACGAGAGCCAGTTCCGCCGCGAGTGCGAGAAGGGCCTGCGCCAGCACTACGGTGACGACTGGGCCACGCGCGAGATCGGCGGAGTCAACATCAAAGAGCGCTTTGAGTACGAATACAAGGTCATCTGCGACAAGGGCTTTGCCGCCTACTTCTTGATCGTCGCCGAATACGTGCAATGGGCCAAGGACAACGGCATCGGCGTCGGCCCCGGCCGTGGTTCTGCCGCCGGCGCTATCGTCGCCTACGCCATGAACATCACCGCGTTCGACCCGCTCGAGAACGGCCTGATGTTCGAGAGGTTCCTGTCCCCGCAGCGTACCGAGATGCCCGATATCGATATGGACTTCGACGATGAGCGGCGCCTCGAGGTCGTGGAGCACGTTCGCCAGCTCTACGGCCCCGAGAAGGTCACCCACGTCATCACCTACTCGACCATCAAGGCCAAGCAGGCCATCAACGACGCCGCGCGCGTGCTGGACTATCCGGTCTACATGGGCCAGCGCCTGTCCAAGATGGTCTCGAGCGACCCCAAGGTCAAGCTCAAGCAGGTGCTCGAAAAGCAACCCGGCAAAGAGGATCTGTTTAACCCCGACTTTGCCGAGGCCTATAAAAAGGATGACGACGCCCGCCGCATCATCGACACGGCACTCTCGATTGAGGGCCTCACCCGTGGCGAGGGCGTGCACGCGTGCGCCGTTCTGATCTGCCGTGACCCCGTCAACGAGCACGTGCCCACCAAGCTCGACACCAAGGGCGGCGTCGAGATTACCCAGTACGAGGGTCATACCGTTGCCGACATGGGCCTGCTCAAGATGGACTTCCTGGGCCTGCGTACGCTGACGGTTATCTCCAAGGCCAAGGCAAACATCAAAAAGAACTTCGGCATCGACATCAAAGAGGAAGAGATTCCCTTTGACGACCCCGAGATCTTTAAGCTCATGGGCTCCGGCCACACCGCCGGCGTCTTCCAGGTCGAGTCCGCCGGCATGACGGCCACGATCAAGAACATGAAGCCCACCGAGTACAAGCACGTCGTGGCATTGATCGCCCTGTACCGCCCGGGCCCGCTGGGCGCCGGCATGGTTTCGTCCTACATCAACCGTATGAACGGCAAGGAGCCGGCCGTCTCCTATGACGACCGTCTGGACGACATCCTGGGCGAAACCTACGGCACCATGGTCTACCAGGAGCAGGTTATGCTCATCTCCGTCGAGATGTGCGGCTTCTCCAAGGGCGAATCGGACTCGCGTATCCGTAAGCCCGTGGCTAAGAAAAAGATCAAGCTGCTCACGTCGACGGTGCTCCACTGGGAGGATGGCTCGGACGAGACCACCTACGACCACTGGATGAACGGCGC
>DBFAZJ010000165.1:0-7324 GCA_048244295.1 Collinsella sp. | reverse complement strand
CTCCCGGACGGCGGGGCACGAAGTTCATCGCGAGTTCCGCACGCAAAGAAGGCCACTTAATGTGGCCTTCGTCTTGCGCCGGACTGTAGAGCAGGGAACTTCGTGCCCCGACGCCCGGGAGGACGTTTCATTTAGAAAGATGGACCGACCGCCGTCAGCGATGGGAGCTACTCCCCCAGCACGGCCTTTTTGGCGGCTGCAGCCATGTTGTCCAGATCTTCCTTGGTGGGATGGTCCTTCGCGGCAACCCAGTTGTCGAGCAGCATCTTAAATCGGGCGTTTTCGGGATCCTGCTCAAGCATTGCCTCGTAGCGCTGCTTGACGGCGGGACCCATCTTGCCTTGGCACATCGCCCAGCCCGCAAGCTCGGCATCGTTGGCCAAATTGGAGGTCACGCGGTCGATAATCTGCTGGTAATAGCTCTGGTCGGCACCAAAACCGCAGGTGCCAAACAAGAAGACGCGCTTGCCGTGCAAGGCGGAGAGCAACGCCGCGACCGAAGGCGTGCACGCGCCCTTGTCGCACCAAAAGCCGACGAGCACCGTGTCGGCCGCGCAGGCGCCCTGCGCCTCGAGCGCAACCTGATCTGCATCCGCATCGTCGCTCAACGCCGCGGCATGGACAAACTCAACACCCGCAGCCTGCAGCGTACGCTTGATCGCACCCGAAACCATCCTGGTATTACCGCTCTTGCTGTTAACCACCAAAGAGCACGTCATAGTCACGTTGCCTCGTTTCCCCCAAAACTAAAGCCACTAATGCAATTTATTAGATGAATATCTTAGTACTAACGTGACAGATGTAAACCACCGTCTGTCGATTGATTAATTTGCCCCACGGGCTTGCTCACTGGGCGAATTGGCTGCGGTAGAGTTCGGCGTAGAAGCCGCCTGCCGCTAGCAGCTCGTCGTGCGTGCCGCACTCGATAATCTGCCCGTCGCGCATCACCAGAATGCAGTCGGCGTTACGAATCGTGCTCAGGCGGTGCGCCACGACAAAGCTTGTGCGGCCAGCCATGAGCTCGTCGAATGCCGCCTGCACCTGCAGCTCGGTGCGGGTATCGATGCTCGAGGTCGCCTCGTCCAGCAGCAGAATCGCCGGGTCGGTGAGCATGACGCGCGCGATGCACAGCAGCTGTTTTTGACCCTGGCTAAACGTGCCGCCGTCCTCGCCGATTACCGTATCGTAGCCGCCTGGCAGCTGCACGATAAACTTGTGCGCGTGCGCGCGCTTGGCAGCTTCGATAACCTGCTCGCGCGTGGCGTCGGGACAGCCGTAGGCGATGTTTTCCGCCACCGTGCCCTCGAACAGCCAAGTGTCCTGCAACACCATGCCAAAGGCGCGGCGCAAGCTTGCGCGCGTGTAATCACGCGAGGAACGGCCATCGACCGCAATGCGACCGGCATCGATATCGTAGAACCGCAGAAGCAGGTTGATGAGCGTCGTCTTGCCACAGCCCGTGGGACCGACCAGGGCAAAGCGCATGCCGGGCTTGGCCTCGATGCAGATGTCCTGCAGCAGCTTGCGGTCGGACACGTAGCTAAAGTCCACATGCTCAAAGGCGACCTCGCCCTGCGGGGCGGCAAGTTCCACGGCATCCGCCGCATCGGGCTCCTGCTCGCGCGCATCGAGCAGCGCAAACATGCGGCGCGCCGAGGCGTACGCGGTCTGAATCTGCGTAATGACGTTGGTGACCTCGTTGAACGGCTTGGTGTACTGGTTGGCATAGGACAGGAAGATCTGCACGCCGCCCACCGTAAGCGCCGCCGGCACGCCCGTGATCACGCCCACACAGCCAATCACAGCGACCACGGCATAGATGATGTTATTGATAAAGCGCGTGCCGGGGTTGGAGAGCGAACCCATAAACTGCGCGCGCTCGCCCGCGGTGCAGAGCTCGGCATTGAGGGCATCGAAGCGCAGCTGCGCGTTGGGACCATAGGCAAAGGCGTCGACAAGCTTTTGCTCGCCTACGTACTCCTCGATATGACCACCGAGCTGCCCTTGAATACGCTGCTGCGCCGTAAAGCTTTTGTTGGAGAGCTTGGCGATGGCGCCGGCCGCAAAGATGGAGAGCGGCGTGACGAGCACCACCACGAGCGTCATGGTCAGGTTAATGGAGAGCATAAACGCGAGCGTGCCCACGATGGTGATAACGCCGGTGAAGAGCTGGGTAAAGCCCTGCAGCAGACCGTCGCCCACCTGGTCGACGTCGTTGACCACGCGGCTCATAAGGTCGCCGTGGGCATGGCTGTCGATAAAGCTGAGCGGCATGCGGCTGAGCTTATCGCTCGCCTCCACGCGCATGTCGCGCACCGTTTCGTAAGACAGGCGGTTGACGCAATAGCCCTGCAGCCACTGGAAGGCCGCAGCACCTACGACGACAATCGCGAGCTTGGTAACGAGCGGCAGCAGCGCATCGAAGTCCACCTGCCCGGCGGCGACGATAAGGTCGATGCCCTCGCCAATGAGAATGGGCGTGTAGAGCTGCAGAATCACCGAGACGGCGGCACTCAAAAACGATGCCGCAAACGAGACGCGGTGCGGACGGACATAGCCCAGCAGGCGGCGGGTCACCGCACCCACGGGATAGCGCTCGGGATCGCCGGGCTGGCGCGGACCGTCTCCCAGGTCGTTGAGGCTATCGTTGCCGGACACGTTGGCCGTCATCGTGGCGACCGAACCGGAGGAAGTGTACGGATTCATTTAGCAGCCCTCCTTTGCGCAGACGGATGTGGGGACGGTCGGGGCGCCTGGGGCGGGCGCGGGCGCCGTACTCCCCTGCTGACCCTCGAGCTCCTCGCGGCGAAGCTGCGACTGGCAAATCTCGCGGTAGAGCTGGCAGGTCGTGTAGAGCTCATCGTGCGCGCCCAGGCCCGCAACCGAGCCGTGGTCGAGTACGCAGATCATGTCGGCATCGCGAACGGTCGAGACACGTTGGCTCACGATGACGGTCGTGAGCGGCAGCCCGCCCTCGGCGGCACCGCGCACACTGCGCTCGCGGATGGCATGGCGAAGCGCCGCGTCGGTCTTAAAGTCGAGCGCCGAGGCAGAATCGTCCATGATCAATATCTGAGGCGAGCCCACCAGGGCGCGCGCGATGGTCAGGCGCTGGCGTTGGCCACCGCTAAAGTTCTTACCGCCCGCCTCGACCGGGGTATCGAGCCCCTGCGGCTTGTTGCGCACGAACTCGCTCGCCTGCGCCATGTCGAGCGCCGCCCAGAGATCCTCGTCGGTCGCAGCCTCGTCGCGCCAGGTCAGGTTGCTGCGGATGGTGCCGCTCACCAGCGACGCACGCTGTGGAACGGTCGCGACCACACGGCGCAGCTGGTCGAGCGGCCAGGTGCGCACGTCGGCGCCCATCACACTCACGCTGCCGGTGCTCGCATCGTACAGGCGCGGGATAAGCGAGACGAGCGTGGACTTGCCGCTACCCGTACCGCCGATAATGCCAAGCGTCTTGCCCAGCGGGAGCTCCAGGGTCACATCGTTGACGGCATTTGCCGCGCCCGCGCCAAAGGAGAAGCTCGCATGGCTCAAGCCCAGCGCAGGAACGGGAGCGACATTGCCCGGCTTGGGCAGCGCGACCGGCTGGTTGCCCTCGTCGGTGATGCTCGGCACGCAATTGAGCACCTCGTTGATACGTGACGCACTGGCGCTCGCCTTGGTAAAGACCACGACCAGGTTGGCGACGTACACGATGGAGGTCAGGGTCTGCGTCATGTAGTTCACAAACGCCATGACCTGGCCCTGCGTGAGCTCGCCCACGTTGACCTGAATGCCGCCCACCCACAGGATGGCGCACACACCCAGGTTCATCACCAAAAACGTCACGGGGTTGAGAACCGACGAGAGCTTGCCCACCGCGATGGCGGTATTGGCCTGGTCATCGGCGGCTTGGGCAAAACGCTCACGCTCGTGGCCCTCGCGCACAAAGGCGCGAACCACGCGGGCGCCCGAAAGCCCCTCGCGGCAAATGAGCGCGATGCGGTCGAGCTTTGCCTGCAGCTGCCTGTAGTACGGAATGCAGCGCGCCATGACAAACCAAAACACCAGGCCGATGGCGGGCGTGCAAATCAAAAAGATGATGCCGAGCTTAAGGTCGATGGCAAGGGCCGCGACCATGGAGCCCACCGCTAGGAAGGGCCAGCGGATGAGCATGCGCACGCCCAGCGCCACAGCGAGCTGCACCTGGTTGACGTCGTTGGTGATACGCGTGATGAGCGACGGCGTGCCAAAACGGTCGAGTTCGGCATAGCTCAGCTTGTTGATATGCTGGTAGAGCGCGCCACGAATGTCGGTGCCCATGCCCTGCGAGGTGAGCGCCGCCATCTTTTGGCAGACGAGCGTAAACGAGATGCCGATCACAGCCATGGCGGCGAGCACCATGCCGTAGTGGACGACGGCACTCACGTCGTGCGCACCGATACCTTTATCAATCATCTGGGCAATCACCAGCGGCGTCAGCAGGTCAAAGATCACTTCAATCAACTTGCACGCAGGGCCAATCACCATATACCGGCGAAACTTACCACCAAAACGCCTGAGCAGCTCAATCATAAAAAGGCGCTCCCTATCATCATCTCAATTCAATCTGATTCATGATAGTACGGAGAACCCTGGAGATGCGTAAGCAACTCGTTACAGATGTAAGGGCAACGGTCACTAGCGCCCAAGGCACGTAGCAGCCGATGTTTTGGCAACGCCAGCGAGCGGCATAACGCCGGGGATTCAATTATCAGATAAATGTGACCCTTCAGGCGGTTTTGGTCGGCTACCCGCGGGTGCCGGCAGGGCGCTTGGTAGTCGAGCGATCCCGCAGGCGAAGCCGAGGACCAGCGAGACACCAAGCGCCCTGCCGGCACTCGCGGGTAGCCGCGGCACCAAAAAACGCCTGCGCACTCGATGGATTCGGATGCCCGACAGAGGCTCCTTATGGCTGCTTCCTTCCGGACCTGACCAGATTCGGAACATGTCGTCATCCGAACCCATCGAACGCGCTAGGCGCTCGATATATCTTACCCGCTCCCGCCCGATGGGGCAAGGTAGCTAATTTGGGACGGGGCTTTTTGACTACTTGGGCAATCAGATCGACAGGTAGTCAAATAAGCCCCGTCCCAAAAAGACTGGTCTGCTGCCGTGCCACAAAAGGGGCCTATCTACTACGTTTAGGCCGCAGGGGTCAACCATAGCCGGCTTTTTCGAAAATCGGCAAGCTTTCTACCTGCGGTTTTAATTTCACAAAATCCGGGATGGTCAAGGGTGCTCGGCTAAACGTAGTAGATGGCCGCATTTCATGGCGGACGGTCCGACCCAAGGCCCAAGGCGACCAGCCTCGGATAGCCATTCTCGAAGTTGCGGTGGAATAGTTCCTGTTTTTGCCGCCTGAGCCGCCAAACAGGAACTATTCCACCGCAACGTATAGGGAGTTGGGTTTTAGAGGCGGGCGAGGTCGTAGGCTTGGGCGGCTGCTTCACCGGCGCAGATGAGGTTGGTTGTGGCTTCCTGGGGGTCGAGCGCTTGGTCAAGAGGCATGGGCCTGCGGCAGACCGGCAGGACCAAGTCGATGCCCTGACCATACACCGCATCCAAATTATCCGCACGACCGCCCACGACGGCGACTACCGGCTTGCCATAGCGATTGGCACGGCGGGCCACGCCCACCGGCGCCTTGCCGGCAGCGGATTGCTCGTCCATGTTGCCCTCGCCTGTAATGACCAGGTCGACATCGCGCACGCGCTCGTCAAACCCAATCAGATCGAGCACCGTCTCCACGCCCGAACGCAACTCAGCACCGAGCGCCAGCAGCGCGGCGCCCAAGCCACCTGCCGCGCCCGCGCCAGGCACGCCGAGCACCGAGCCAAATGTCCGCACGCCCTCGGGCACGCGCAACAACCCCTGAGCCCGCACCCCGGTAATCGCCGCATCGAGCAGGCGGCCGTAGCCGACCATCCAACTGTCGTACCTGCCCAGCGCTTCGACATCGTCTGTCGGCAGGCCCTTTTGCCCGCCAAACACTGCAAGTGCCCCACGACGCCCCACGAGCGGGTTCTCGACATCAGAGAGCACGACGATACGCGCGCTATTCAGCGCCCGAAGCGCCGGTGCCAAATCGATACTCGCCACCTGCTCAAGCCCCGCGAGACCAGGGGCGACATCGCAGCCCTGATCATCGACCACACGCGCGCCCAGCGCCTGCAGCATGCCGGCGCCACCGTCGTTGGTGGCACTGCCGCCCAGACCAATATAGATAGTCTTTGCCCCAGCACGAACCGCTCGAAGCATGAACTCGCCCACGCCATAGGTCGTAGCGGCCAACGCCGCCGGCTCTGTGCAAGGCGAATACCCAATACCCGCCGCCTCGGCCATCTCGATTACAGCCGACTCGTGCTCGCCGTCCACCAGCATCCGGGCAGACACACAGTCGCCCAGAGGGCCTGCGACTTCACATGCCACGACCTCACCGCCGCACGCGGCAACGGCATCGAGCGTTCCCTCGCCGCCATCCGCCAGCGGCAGCGCGCTTACCTGGGCATCGGGCCACACGCGGCGCACACCTTCGGCAACGGCCTCCTCCGCCTGCGCGCTCGAAACGCTGCCCTTAAAGGAGTCGATCGCCAGCTGCACACGGCGGGGCCGGCGGCACGCGGCACCAAAATCGACCGCCCCAACGGCAGTATCTTCGACACCCGCAAGCGCCTCGGCGTGGGCGGCATGCGCCTCAAGATCGGCCCCACAACCGCAGCCAGCACCATCGGTGCCACGCAGCCCACTAAAATAACCGCTCAGCACCGCGCGGCACTCGTCTGCCAGCACGCCGGCGGTCACATTAAACCGATGATTCAGGCGCGAATCGGCATTGAGGTCGTATAGCGACCCCAGAGCGCCCGCTTTAGCATCGGCCGCGCCGTACACGCAGCGCCCCACGCGCGCGTTAACCATAAGCCCCGCGCACATGCAGCAGGGCTCGAGCGTCACGTAGACCGTACAATCGGAAAGGCGCCAGCGTCCAAGCGACTGAGCGGCGGCGCACAGGGCCGAAAACTCGGCATGCGCCGAAGGATCCTGGTCGAGCTCGCGGCGATTATGCGCCCGCGCGACAATCTCGCCGTCGCGCACCACTACGGCTCCGATGGGCACCTCGCCCACCGCAGCGGCGGCGCGCGCCTCGGCCAGCGCCTCACGCATGAACTTCTCATCGATTTCGGTGATCGTCATCGTTCGCCTTCCCTGTTGCAAATCCAAAACGATGCTATCATTACGACTCACGGAGAGATGGCAGAGCGGTTGAATGCGGCGGTCTTGAAAACCGTTGAGCGCGAGA
>DBFAZJ010000164.1:0-2022 GCA_048244295.1 Collinsella sp. | reverse complement strand
GTGCTACACTAGCAGCATCTATGCCACCGCGAATGGCTCGGCCCCGCGCCCGCCGCTCGCAAACGAACTTTAAACGCACGAGGGTTGGCCATGCCGCTTTTCTCGCAACATACCGCCCGGTTCTCGCCGGACGTTCCTTTGGAGGGCACCAGCTCTCGCGAGCTGCTCAAGCGGTACCAGCCGCTCGAGACACTTACGACCGGCGGTTTTGGCTCCATCGAGATCTGCCGCGACACGCACCTGCGCCGCCGCGTCGCCATTAAGCGCATCCCCCTTATCAACGGTGCCGGCATGCCCGCCAGCGACATCATGGATGTCCTGCGCGAGGCGCACACCGCCGCCATGCTTCAACATCCCAATATCGTGCAGGTCATCGACTTTACGCACGACACAGCCTATGCCTACCTGGTTATGGAATATGTCGATGGCATGTCGCTGGCCGAATTTTTGCATCGCGTGGACGGCCACTCACTTACCTTTGACGAGGCCGCGGCCATTGCCGATGCCCTGGGCCAGGCGCTCACCTTCGCCCATAGTAATGGCGTGCTCCACCTGGACATTAAGCCCGCCAACGTGCTCATCGACCACTCGGGCAATGTAAAGCTCACCGACTTTGGCATGGCGCGACTGTCGTCCGCCGGTGGCTTTGGCGGCTCGCGCGGCGGCACCATCGGCTACATGCCGCCCGAGCAGCTCGATATCGAGACCGGCACGGTCGATGAGCGCGCCGATATCTTTGCCCTCGCCTGTGTGATCTACGAGGGCCTGTGCGGCAGCGCTCCCTTTATGGCGGCCACGCCCGCCGACTCGCTCGACCGCATCATCGGCGGCGCCACCTATCCCGGCGAGCTGATACCACACTTCCCCCCGGGAGCCGAGGCCGCGCTCATGAGCGCGCTCTCCCCCATGCCGCAGGACCGCCCCAACAGCATCGAGGCATTTTGTGACCAGCTCCTTGCCGGTCTGGGCAACGTGCGCGAGGGCCGTCGCAGCCTGGAGCAAATGGTTGGCGAGCTTTCGGATGACGAGCAGGAGCTCGACGATATCGAGCCGTCGCACTACGAGGACGACGCCATCGAGGTCGACCCCGCACTCGGCTGGGCGGGCACGCGCTGGAGCCATGCGCGCGACTACACCATGCGCACTATCTCGGCGCTAACGTGCGGCACCTTTAGCTTTTTGTTGATGCAAACGGCCGGGGTCGCGGCGCTTCCCGGCCTGGTCATTGCGGCTATCGCGATCGGAGCGGCGGCTGGCCTGGCCCCCCAGATCGGCTCGGCCATCTCGGCTGTGGGCTTTTTGGTGCTCATGGCCAACGCCACCATGCAGGCACAGGGCATCCTGTCGATGCTGCCCGTCGCGGTGATCTTTGCCGCCGCCATGTCCGGTTGGTGGATCGCCTGGGGTCGTACCGAGGCTGCCGCGAGCGCCGCGCTCACCTGTGCACTCGCGCTTTGCTGTCTGACCGGCAATACCTTCCTGGCAGCTGGGGTCGCCGGCGGCGTCGCGTCATTTTGGCTCGGCCCGGCAAGCGCCGCCGCGGCAACGGGCATGGGCGCGCTTTTTGCCCGTCTGGCCACGGTCGCGCTTTCAGCCGGAGGCGTGCTGGGGCTCGGTAACGTTGCCGCAGCGCTGGGAGACCCACTCCTTTGGGCTGCCTTTGGGCTGGCCGCGGCAACTGCCGCGGCGTCATCTGCGCTGCTCAATGCCCATGCCAAGCGCGCCGATCAGGGCTCAAACCTTGCCGCAATCGTCGCCATCGCTGTCACCGGCATCGGCTGCGCAGCGGCGTCCTGTCTTGCACACCATATGGAAATTGCCAGCCTTGCAGCCGCGGTCATCGCCAAGGCGGCGGTTGCGGGAACCCTATCCTCTATAATCGTTGGGATATGCCTATATTTGCTCGGATACCAAAGAACCTATACGGAGAGTGATCTTTCGTGAACTTCCTGAACATCTTCGAGGACCACGTGGCCGGCATCTTCGGTGCCACCCGTGCCCCGTTCTCCTTTAAGAAGCTTG
>DBFAZJ010000163.1:0-26748 GCA_048244295.1 Collinsella sp. | reverse complement strand
TGGGGGTGCGGACAGAAAGTTGGACCGCGGGGCGGTCCGGACTGGAGGTTCGCATGTACAGCAGGGAGAAGGTCGAGCTCTTCCTCCTGGCGACGGAGGACGGCATGGGGCCGACCGCCGCCGCGAAGTTCGCGGGGGTCTCGGTGGGCGCGGCCAAGAAGTGGGCGACGGGGCACCTCCCGCACAGCTACACCGGGGCGCGCTGTAGAATCGGGGCGAGGAAACCGCCACGGAAGGAGGCCAGCTTGGGCCCCGACAAGTCGATCTACGCCCCGCCGGCGACCGGCCCGCTCGCCGGGCTCAACGAGGACCAGATAGAGAACCTGCTGCTCAGGGCGGTGTTGGCCGACCTAAAAGCGGAAGGGTGGGACCCGGCTTCGATCTCGAACAGGAGCAAGTGCGAGCTCGGCGAGAGATTGAGGCGGGCGACCGCCCTGCCCCTCCGCTCGATCACAGGTTTCTTGAGGATATCGAAGAGCTCCTATGAGTACTGGAGGCCCCGCGTCGCCGCGCCGCGCGACCGCGACGCCGACATACGCGACCGCGTGGTGCGCATCTTCCGCGAGGGCTCGGGGTGCTGGGGGTACCGCACCGTCTGGGCGCGCCTGCGCCGCGAGGGCGTCCGGGCCAGCGAGAAGCGCGTGGCCCGCGTGATGCGCGAGGAGGGCCTCGAGGTCGTCTACAACAAGAGGCGCGCCCGGGGCTACAGCTCCTACGCCGGCGAGGTCTCCAAGGCGCCGGAGAACCTCGTGAACAGGAGGTTCCGCGCCGACGAGCCCAACCGGCTGTGGCTCACCGACATCACCGAGTTCAGGCTCCCGGGCGGCGAGAAGGTCTACCTGAGCCCGATCGTCGACTGCTTCGACGGGATGCCCGTCGCCTGGTCGATCGGGCTGCACCCCGACAAGCGCCTCGCGAACTCGAGCCTGCTCAAGGCCTGCGCGGCGAGGCCGGCGGGGGTGCGCACGACGATCCACTCGGACCGGGGCGGCCACTACCGCTGGCCGGAGTGGATCGGGATCTGCGAGGAGAACGGCCTGGTCAGGAGCATGTCCGCGAAGGGCTGCAGCCCGGACAACTCGGCCTGCGAGGGCTTCTTCGGGCGCCTCAAGAACGAGTTCTTCCACTACAGGGACTGGGAGGGCGTGACGGCCGAGGAGTTCATGGGAAGGCTCGAGGCCTACCTCGTGTACTATCGTGAGGAGCGGATCAAGAAGTCCCTCGGGTGGCTGAGCCCGATGGAGTACCGCAGAAAGCTTGGATACGCCTAGGCGCGGTCCAAGAAATCGTCCGCACCCCCGATGGGCTGATTCAGGAACTATTTCACCGCAACTCATAAGGAAATTTCGGTCGCGGGGCTGCTTGGCTTCTAGTGGTTATGCGGGCAATTGGCGCAGCAGCCGCTGGTGGCGTTGGTGCTGGAGCCGCCGCTTCGCTGGTCGGTGTTGTAGAAACCGCTACCCTCAAATTTAATGCCGCTGGCCGAGAACGTCTTGGCTGCCGGGGCACCGCAGCTAGGGCACACGACCTCGGGAGTCTCGGACATGGGATGCTCAACCTCAAACACGTTGCCGCAGCTCGAGCACTTGTAATCGTAGCGCGCCATAATACTTCCTTTTCAGCACAAAGCGGGCAGATTACTCTGCCCGCAAAAATTCAAACGTTTGTAACTGTACCCTATATCGGGGGTTTTATCACGCTTCGCCCCAGAATCTATGGTTGTTGCGCAGGAGCTGTGCGGTTTTGTTCTCGGCGGCTGCAATGTCCGCCTCGTCAGCCTGCCAGGTCCAGTTGCCCGTGGCCACGCCCGGAACGTTCATGCGGGCGCCGTCGCCAAGCCCCAGGATATCCTGCAGCGGCATCATCACCAGGGGAGCGTCGCTTGCCAGCGCGTCGCTCATCAGCTTGGCCGCAAACTCAACACCGCTCGGCTCGTCGCCGCCGGCAAAGGAACGCGTACACCAGCCGGCGAGCGTCGAGGTGTCGTGCGTCGACGTGTACAGAATCTTGCCGGGCGTGGGGTGCACACCGCAACGGACGTCGTAATCGCTAAACTCCAGCACGTCCATGCCGGGGAAGCCGCAGGTCGAAGCCATGGCGCGAACACCGGGCGTCAAATAGCCCAGGTCCTCGGCGATAAAGTTGAGCGGACCCAGCTCGTCATAGGCGGTCTGGAACAGGTCTTTGCCCGGGCCCGCCAGCCAGCGACCGTCGGCGCAAGCCTTGCCCGCGGGGATACTAAAGTAGCTGTGGAAGCCCAGGAAGTGATCCAGACGCACGCGGTCGTAGAGCGAAAACGCACGACGCAGGCGATCCATCCACCAGCTATAGCCGTTCTGCTTCATGTGGTCCCAGCGGAACGTCGGGTTGCCCCACACTTGGCCCTCGGGTGCAAAGTTGTCGGGCGGCGCGCCGGAAATCTCGATCGCCTTGCCGGTATCGGACAGCCAGAAGTTCTCGGGCTCGCTCCACGCATCCGCCGAATCGTCCGAGACATACATCGGGATATCGCCGATGACCTCGATGCCCTTCTTGTGCGCGTAGTTCATGAGCTCGCACCAAGCCAGGTCAAAGCGGTACTGCATGTACGCCTGCAGCTCGGCCTCGTCGTGGAAGCGCTTGTCATCGATCAGATACTCGTTGTAGCGCGCGACATCTGCCGGCCAATCATGGCGCGAATCGCCTTCAAAGTACTTCTTAACGGCCATGTAGACGCAGTACTTCTCGAGCCAATCGGCATTGCGATGTTTAAACGCGGTGTACAGCGGATCGGCATCCTCGCCTCCGCGGGCCTTCCATGTCTCAAAGTCGGCGGCCAGCTCCTCGTGGCTCTCGGGTAGCAGGTCGATATTGCCTGCAAAGGCCGAAGGACCGGCGTAAGGGGAGCGGAAGAAGTCCGTGGGGTTGACGGGGAGAACCTGCCAGTAGCGCATGCCCATGGCAGCCAGATGGTCGATAAAGCGACGCGTGGGCGCACCGATCGTACCGGGCTTGCCGTCGTCGGTCGGCACCGATGTGATATGGCACACAACACCCGCACCGTGATCGAGCGGCTCCTGCAGGCGCTGCTCGGCGTGGTGATAGATGATCGACGAGCCCAGCGGGTACAGGTCGAGCGTGACCGTGCCGTTGTGAATCTCGCACTCGTGACCGCTAATCACATCGCTCGCACATTCGCCGAGCGCCGGAATGGTCACGCGATGCGAATTGCGCAGGCTGCGGTTGATGATGACGGTCGCGGACTCGCCGTCTTTACCGGTACGGTTGTAGGCCAGCACCTCGTCATTGAGCGCAAAGGCCTTGATTTCACCGTCGATCATAAACGGCAGCGCGCGGCGCACGGCCGAGGCATTCTTGACGATCGCAAACGTATCGAAGTCGTGCAGGTCTTCCTTAGTCGGCATGGTGCGACGATTGCCCGGATCAGTGAGACCCTCCAAGCCGTACTCGTCACCGTAATAGATTGAGGGAACGCCCGGGAACGTCATCTGCATGAGCGTCGCGAGCCAAAAACGGCTCTTGGCCAGGCCCATCGCGTTCTCGTCCAGGCGCCACTTGCTGCGCTCGCACTCGGGCAGCTGCGACTCGTCGGGACCGCCGCCGAGCACCGAGATAATGCGAGGACGGTCGTGGCTCGAAAGTAGATTAAGCGCGCAAGACAGGGCCTCACGCGGATAGTTCTCGCGTAGGGTCTCGATATCCTCGGCAGCTTGGTAGGCGTTTTTGTAGCCCATCAAAAAGCCGATGACCATGTCGCGGAAGGGGTAATCCATGGCCGAGTCGAGCTCGGAGCCTTGTAGATAGCGACGCAGATGGCCGTAGCTGATCTTGTTGGAGGCATCTTCCCAGACCTCGCCGAGCAACAGCGCGTCGGGCTTCTCGGCGAGCACGGCCTTCTTGATCTCGGCCAGGAAGTCATCGGAAAGCTCGTCGGCCACATCCAGGCGCCAGCCGTGAGCGCCGGCGCGCAGCCATTTACGAATGACGCCGTCCTTGCCCAGGAGCCGCTCGCGTACCAGTTCGGAGCTCTCATTGATGGCGGGCATATTGCCCACGCCCCACCAGCAGTCGTACGAGCCGTCCTCGTGGAAATAAAACGCATCGCGCCACGGCGAATCCTCGCTCTGCCAAGCGCCCACGCCGGGGTAGTTGCCGTAGCGGTTGAAGTAGATCGAATCGTCGCCCGTGTGGTTGAACACACCGTCCAGGATGATGGAAATGCCCAGCTTCTCGGCCGCCTCGCACAACTCGGTAAAGTCCTGCTCGGTGCCCAGAATCGGATCGATCTTGGTGTAATCGGCGGTGTCGTAGCGGTGGTTGCTCGCGGCTTCAAAAATGGGGTTGAGGTAGATGGCTGTAAAGCCCAGCTCGGCGATGCGAGGCAGGTCTTCCTGAATGCCCTTGAGCGATCCGCCGTAAAAGTCCCAAGTCTTTATGGAGCCGTCCTCGGCGCGCTCGTACACAGGCGGCTCGTTCCAGTCCTCGACCATGCGGCGCTGAATGCCCTTACGCGGTTTTTCGATCTCGGCCAGCGTGCGCTCGCGCCAGTGCTCGTCGCGGGCATAGCGATCGGGGAAGATCTGGTAGACCATACCGCGCTCGTACCACTCGGGACGAACCTCACGGTGTTTGTAGACAGTGACCTGGAATGACGGCACCTCGGCGTAGTCGTAGGTTACGCCTTCGCCGCCGGTGCGGCCCTGCGGTGCGCCCAGGCGAACCTCGGGCTGGCCCTCGATATTGCAGATAAAGCTGTACCAGATAAGACAGGGCTTGGTGCACTCAAGCTCTACGCTAAATATGCCGTCGCCCTCGTGCGTCATGGGATATCGAGACTCACCGATATCATCGACCCAGGTGCGCAGCGTAAGCGTTGCCTGCGCGGGATCGGCATCCTCCAGAATCACGGAGAGCGAAAGGGTTGTTCCTGTGGTCACAGCGCCAAACGGAGTGCGAAACTGCGGCAGACGGCTGTTGTGTATCAATCTCATAGTACGGTCCAGTTCAATAGAATCATGGCCTGCTGGCCATGGGCTTTACGCACAAGATGTAAGTATATCTGTTGTACACAGGCTGTATAAACAACATCCGTTTACCATCGGCGAACGGTTGTCCTAGAAAATCGTTTTACCACACAAATTATCGCGATATTTAAAAACGTCTATACCGATACTATTTGTAGCCAACCAAAAGTACTTCGGTTTACTACGATGAATTGGATGATCTCAACCACGGTCATTTTGATGATATTAAAACCGCAGGTAGAGGCGTTGCCAATTTCGTAGATTACTTGTCGTGGTCAGCTGGAGCCATTTTGTCGTAGTAAACCGGGCTTCTTTTTACTAGAGAAGTTCAACCAAGAAGAGGGCGCCTGGTTGGGGCGCCCTCTTTTGCGTTGAGGATTAAGTTTGAATCGTCCGGATTAGTGGCGCTTGCGGGTGGCCGTTGCCTTACGGACGGAGGTCTTCTTGGTCTGAGCCTTTTCCTCAGTCTTAGCGGCGGGGGAGACCAGGGCCTCCTTGGCGGGCTCGGTCTTTGCCGTAGCCTTCGGAGCGGTCTTGACCTCAGCAGCCTTCGGTGCCGGCTCGGCCTTTACTGCGGGCTTGTCCTCGGCCTTAGCCTCTGCCTTGGGAGCAGCAGCCTTGGTCGTGGCCTTTTTGGCCGTCGTGGTAGTGCGCTTGCGCGTGGTAGTCTTGGCAGCCGGCTTTGCCTCGACAGCTGCCTCGGCCTTGGACTCGGAGGGCGTCTCCTCGACTTTGCCGGCCGGCTTTGCGACTGCCTTCGGGGTCGTCTTCGCGGCGGCCTTCGTCGTAGTAGCCTTCGTGGTCGTCGACTTCGTTGCCGTGGTCTTCTTGGCTGCCGTTGCCTTCTTGGTGGTCGCGGCCGTCTTCTTGGCAGCGGTCTTGGCCGGAGCCTTTGCCGCAGGCTTAGCCTCGGCGGTGGCGGTTTCGGCCTTTACCTCGGGAGCGACCTCGGCCTCGGCGACCTTCTTGGCAGCGGCGGTCGTGCGCTTGCGCGTGGTCGTTGCCTTGGCGGTAGTTGTCTTGGCAGCGGTGGTCTTGCTCGCAGCGGCCTTCGTGGCCGTAGCCTTCTTAGCCGTTGCCTTGCGGGCCGTCGTCTTCTTGGCGGCAGGCTTCGCTGCGGGCTTTACCTCGGCCTCGACAGCCGGCTTCTCCTCGGCCTTGGCTTTGGGCTCCGGCTCAGCGGCCACCGGCTCAGCAACAGCCTCAGGCTCGTCGACAACAGCCGCCGGCCTCTCAATCTCCGGATGCATAAAGAAGTACAGGTCCAGATATTTATCGGCCGAGCGCGTCCAGCTAAAGTCCTGGCTCATGGCCTGCGTGACCAGCTGGTTCCAGGCGTCGCGGTTATCCCAGAACAGACGCGCCGCGCGGAATACCGCATCGCCCATTTCGTCGCCGTTAAAGTTGCTAAACGAGAAGCCCGTGCCCTCGCCGGTAAACTCGTTGTACGGCTGCACGGTATCCTTCAGGCCACCGGTCTCGCGCACGATGGGCAGGGTGCCGTAGCGCATGGCGATGATCTGCGACAGGCCACAGGGCTCAAACTTCGAAGGCATTAGGAACATGTCGGCGGCGGCATACATACGCTGCGACAGCGCAGGATCGAACTCGATGCGTGCGGCCATGGTGCTGGGGTACTTGTCCTGGAAATAGCGCAGACCGTCCTCGTAGTCGCGGTCGCCGGTGCCCAGCACGGCCACCTGCACGCCGCCGGCCAGGATGCGGTCGAGCGCGTACATGACCAGGTCCATGCCCTTCTGGCGCGTCAGACGCGTGACCATGACCATAAGCGGACGGTCGTCGCGAACCTCGAGTCCCAGCTCTTCCTGCAGCTTGGCCTTGCACACGACCTTGCCGGAGCGGTCGTCAACCGTGTAGTTGGCGGCAATGCGCTTGTCGGTCGCCGGGTCAAAGCCTGCCACATCAATGCCGTTGAGGATGCCCTGCAGCGCGTACGAACGCTCGCGCAGCACGCCGTCCAGGCCCTCGCCAAATTCGGGCGTCTGGATCTCGTTGGCATAGGTGGGGCTCACCGTAGTGATGGCGTCGGCATAGCGCAGGGCGCCCAGCATGTAGTTGATGCTGCAGGCGTCGCAACGCAGCTGCGACGCGGCCGCCGGAATATGCGCCACACCCAGGATGTCCTCCATCACGGTGTCGCTAAACTGGCCCTGGAACGCCACGTTGTGGATCGAGAACACGGTCTTGACACGCTCATACAGCGGCAGGCCCTGGTAGAACTCGCGCAAAAACACGGGCGCCAGTGCTGTCTGCCAGTCGTTGCAGTGCAGGATGTCGCACTCAAAGCCGGCCGGCAGGTGCTGCAGGCTCTCGGTGATGGCCTTGGAGAAGAACGCAAAACGCTCGCCGTCGTCAAAGAAGCCGTATGGATAGTCGCGCGCAAAGTAGCGCTCGTTGTCGATGAACATATAGGTGACGCCGTCGTGCTCGAGCTTCTCGAGACCGCAGTACTCGTTGCGCCAACCCAGGCTCACGTAAAAATCGGAGAAGTGCTCCATCTGCGCCTTGTACTCGTCTTTAATGGTGGCGTACTTGGGCACCATCACGATTACTTCGGCGCCGGCGCGCACAAGCGCCGCTGGCAGCGAGCCCGCCACGTCGCCCAGGCCACCGGTCTTTACAAACGGTGCGCACTCGGCCGAGGCAAACACGATCTGCATCTTTTTGCTGGAATCAGCCATATTGTCTCCCATGTTGTAATTCGAGAATAGCCGCCTGGCGCTAACCGGGCGGCTATTCTACATGTTACGAGCGATGTTGCAGTGCCAACGTTAACGTACGATGGTGGTATCGGAAGTTAACGGAGCCTTACCCAGCACCAGGATGTTCTCGGGCGTGCCGCGAAGCTCGGTGTTGGTGGGGACCACGTTGTTCTTGTCCAGGATGGCATTCTCAACGCGGGCTCCGCTCTTGATGATGCAGCTCTGGTTGATGATCGAGTTGGTCACCGAGGCGCCTTCCTCGACCACAACGCCGCGCGACAGGATCGAGTCGCGCACGGTGCCCTTGATGATGCAGCCGGCCGAGATGATCGAGTTGCAGGCGTGGCTGCCGGTCGCATAGCGCGAAGGCGGCACGTCGTGAGCCTTGGTCAGGATCGGGCGCTCGGGGTCAAAGAGCTGGTCGGCCACGGTCTGATCGAGCAGGTCCATGCTGCGGCGGTACAGCGACTTCTCGCTAAACACGCCCACGACCTCGCCCTTGTACTCGTAGCTGCACACGTCGATGTTGCCAAAGTCGCCCTGGAGTGCCTCGAGCAGGTCCAGATAGTCGGCGGCCTGGTAGTGGTCGATGATCTCGAGGAGCGTCTCGCGGTTGACGATGCAGCAGTCCATAGAGGCGTTGTCGCCGTACACGACGCCGGCGCTCACGCCCGTCAGACGGCCGTTCTCGTTAATCTCGAGCTTGGTCTCGTCATCGACGTTGCGCGTGGCCTTGCAGTACACCACGGTCATCTGGGCACCGGAGTTCTCGTGCGCGTCGATGATGGTGTTGAGGTCCATGTTAAAGATGATGTTGGTGCCCATCATCACAACATAGGGCTTGTCCGAGCGCTGGAACAGCGTCTTGTTGGAGATGATGTCGCGCAACAGGAAGCGCATGCCGCCCTTGGTGGTGCCATACGCGTTGCCGGGCACCATGAACAGGCCGCCCTTCTTGCGGTCCAGGCCCCAGTCCTTGCCAGAGCCCACGTGGTCGATCAGCGAGCGGTAGTTGCCCGGCATGACGACGCCGACGGTCTTAATGCCGGCATTCATCATGTTGGACAGCGGGAAGTCGATCAGGCGGTAGCGGCCCAAAAACGGAACGGACGCGATGGGGCGGTCCTTGAGCAGCACGCTGCCGTAGGTCGAAGAGTAGTTAGCGGTGATATAACCGATGGCCTTGCGATTGATCATCGGATCATTCCCCCTTCCCGATAACGACGTCATTTCCAACGACGGCCGTATCCTTGGTGGTATCGACAGAGCCGAGCTTCACGCCCTCTTCGACCGTGGAGTTCTCGCCCAAAATAGCGCGGCAGATGTGCGCGCCGCTCTTAACGTGCGCACCCGGCAGCAGCACGGAGTCCTCGACCACGGCGCGCTCCTCGATGATGACATCGGTCGAAAGGATCGAGTGGCGAGCGGTGCCGTAGATCTTGCAGCCGTTGGAGACCAGGCAGTCGTCCAGGCGGCCGTCCGGGCCAATGTAGTGCGGAGGACGCGTGGTGATGTTGGAC
Organism: Collinsella sp.; assembly: GCA_048244295.1. Classification (GTDB taxonomy): domain Bacteria; phylum Actinomycetota; class Coriobacteriia; order Coriobacteriales; family Coriobacteriaceae; genus Collinsella. Next base: position 17,481 of record DBFAZJ010000163.1, on the reverse strand, counting down.
ATGATGGGGAAGTTCTTGTCGAACAGATCGAACTCGGGGTTGTTGCCCAGCAGGTCCATCGAGGTCTCGTGGAAGCTGGCGATGGTGCCAACATCCTTCCAAAAGCCGTGGAACTCGTAGCTGTACAGGCGCTTGCCCTCGTCGAGCAGCTTGGGGATGATGTCCTTGCCAAAGTCGTGGCTCGAGCGCTGGTCCAGGGCGTCCGCCTCGAGCGCCTCGATCAGGACGTCGGCCGAGAAGATGTAGATGCCCATGGACGCGAGGTTCGAATCGGGCTTATCGGGCTTCTCGGTAAACTTGGTGATGCGGCCGTCCTCGGGGTCGGTGGTCAGGATGCCAAATCGGCTGGCCTCCTCCCACGGCACGGGCATAACGCTCACCGTGAGGTCGGCGTTGTTCTCAATGTGCGTCTTGAGCATCTTGCGGTAGTCCATGCGATACAGGTGATCGCCCGAAAGAATCAGGACGTACTTGGGGTCGTTGGCCTTGATGTAGTCGAGGTTCTGCGTAATGGCGTCGGCCGTGCCCGCATACCAGGCGCCACCGGTCTGCGTCTCGTACGGCGGAAGGATCGACACGCCGCCGTCACGGCTGTCCAGATCCCAAGCCTCGCCGGAGCCCACATAGGCATGCAGCAGGTAGGGGCGGTACTGCGTCAGAACGCCCACCGTGTCGATGCCCGAGTTTGAGCAGTTGGACAGCGAAAAGTCGATAATGCGGAACTTGCCACCAAAGCTAACCGCCGGCTTAGCGATCTTTTGGGTGAGTGCCCCCAATCGGCTGCCCTGTCCTCCTGCGAGGAGCATCGCGATGCATTCTTTCTTACTCATCGATTTCTCCTTCTGTCATCGATGTTCTTAAACCCATTAGCGACGGGCACGGCGCTCGGACGCGCCCGTCGAGTAATGCCGTGCTGGCATAAGGGAGCTCGTGCGCCTTTACGCGTGCCAGATCTCGTCGCGGTACTCGCGAATGGTGCGGTCGCTCGAGAACCAGCCGGAGGAGGCGGTGTTGAGCAGCGCCTTGCGGTTCCAGGTCTCCTGGTCACCGTAGCTGTTCGTGAGCTTCTCCCACGCATCCACGTAGCTGCGGAAGTCTGCCATGACCAGGTCGGGGTCGTTGTTGTTCATGAGCTCGTTGTAGATGCTCTCGAAGTTGCCCGAAAGACCCGCAAAGGTGTTGTCCTTGAGCTCGTCCATCACGCGGCCCAAGCGCTCGCGATCGTTGTTGAGCGTATCCCACGCAAAGTAGCTGTTGGATGCCCAGAGCTGCTCGACCTCGGGAGCGGTCAGGCCAAAGATTGCCTCGTTCTCGCGGCCGGCCAGGTCGGCGATCTCGATGTTGGCGCCGTCGAGGGTGCCCAGCGTAATGGCGCCGTTCATCATGAGCTTCATGTTGGACGTGCCCGAGGCCTCCTTGCCGGCCGTGGAAATCTGCTCCGAGATCTCGGCGGAGGGGTAGATGAGCTGGGCGTTGCTCACGCGGAAGTTGGGGATAAAGCAGACCTTCATGACCTCGTTGACGCGCGGGTCGTTGTTGATGACGTCGGCCACGGAGTTAATGAGGCGGATGGTCTCCTTGGCGAAGGTGTAGCTCGAGGCAGCCTTGCCGCTAAAGATGAAGGTCGTCGGGGTCACGTGGAAGTTGGGATCGGCGATGCGACGGTTGTAGATGTCCATCACCTTCATGATATTCATGAGCTGGCGCTTGTACGCATGGAAGCGCTTAACCTGAACATCGAAGACGGTGTTGGGGTCGATAACCAGACCGGTCTCGGCCTTAACGTAGGCGGCCAGGCGCTCCTTGTTGGCGCGCTTGGAGGCGCCCACGGCCTTCAGGAACTCGGTGTCGTCCTTAAACTCCTTGAGCTTCTCCAGCTCAAAGGCGTCCTTGAGCCAGCCGTCGCCAATGGCCTCGGTCACGAGCTTGGCATAGGTGGGGTTGGCCTCGGCAAAGAAGCGACGGTGCGAGATGCCGTTGGTCTTGTTGTTGAACTTCTCGGGCGTTAAGGCATAGAAGTCCTTGAGCACGATATTCTTGATGATATCGGAATGGATCTTGGCCACGCCGTTGACGCTATGGCTGCAGATCACGGACAGGTTGGCCATGCGGATCTCGCCGTCCCACAGGATGGCGGTCTGGCGCAGACGCTCCTGCCAGCCCTCCTGCGTGGTGTCGAACGACTCGTGCCAACGACGGCTGATCTCGTCGATGATCTGGTACACGCGGGGGAGGAGCTTGGAGAACGTGCCGATGGGCCACTTCTCCAGAGCCTCGGGCAGGATGGTGTGGTTGGTGTAGCTCACGACCTGCGTCACGATGTTCCAGGCTTCGTCCCACTCGAGCTTCTTTTCGTCGATCAGGATGCGCATGAGCTCGGGGCCGCACATGGCGGGGTGCGTGTCGTTGGTGTGGATGGCAACAAACTGCGGTAGCAGCTCCCAGTTCTCGCCGTGCTCCTTCTCAAAGGTGTCGAGCAGGCTGTAGATGCCGGCCGAGACAAACAGGTACTCCTGCTTCAGGCGCAGCAGGCGGCCGTGCTCGCCGGCGTCGTTGGGGTAGAGGATGGCGCTGATGGCCTCGGCCTCGGCGCGCTCGGCATCGGCCAGGGCGTAGTCGCCGCGGTTGAAGGCCTCCAGATCGAAGTGCTCCTCGACCGGCTCGGCGGCCCAGACGCGCAGCTTGTTGACGGTCTCGCCGGCATAGCCCACCACGGGGATGTCGTAGGGGACGGCCAGGATGTCCTGCGTGTCCACCGTGCGGTAGAACGTGCGGCCGTTCTCCTCAAAGCCCTCAACATGTCCACCAAACTTGATGGTCACGGCCTTGTCCTGACGGCGGACCTCCCAGGGATAGCCGTGGGTGAGCCACTCGTCGGTGGCCTCGACCTGGCTGCCGTTGACGATCTCCTGCTTAAACAGGCCGTAGCGGTAGCGCATGCCGTTGCCGTAGCCGGCGATGCCCTCGGCTGCCATGGAATCCAGGAAGCATGCGGCAAGACGGCCCAGACCGCCGTTGCCCAGAGCCGGATCGGGCTCCTGGTTCTCGATGACGGACAGGTCAAAGCCCATGTCGTCGAGCGCCTCGGCGACCATGTCGCGCACACCAAAGTTGAGCAGGTAGTTGTCGAGCAGGCGGCCGATCAAAAACTCGATAGAGAAGTAGTACACGCGCTTCTTGCCCTCTGCGGTGGCGCGGGCGTCGCTCTTGGTGGCAACGGTGCGGGCCTTCTCGGCCACGAGCTTGGCAAGGGCGTTAAAGCGGTCGAGGTCGCTGGCGGCCTCGACGCTCTTGCCGCTGATGCTCATGACGGCATCGCGATAGAGTTCGGTAAACTCCTGCTTGTTGTCGAAGATCTTATTCATACGTTCCTTCCCCCGGGGATGATTCTCCCGGAACGGTTATGACTTGTATCCTACGCCCCGTCGGGGCGGGTAATTACAGCTGTAACGGTTTTGTTACGCATCCTTGGCAGATGACTTAACAGAAGCAGACTTGGCCTTGGTAGCGACCTTTTTGGCAGCCGACTTCTTGGCTGCGGTAGCCTTAGCAGCGGGCTTTGCGGCGGCCTTGGCCTTGGTCGTCGTAGCCTTCGCCTTGGCAGGAGCCTTCTTAGCGGCCGCAGGCTTGGGCTTCACCGAGGACGTGCGCTTACGCGTCGCCTTTTTGGGCTCCTCCACCACCGGCGGCTTGTAGCTGCTGGGACCGCGGCGCCTAAGCACCACACCTGCCAGGCCAGGCACCTTAATCTCGATGGAGTCCATCTGCCCGTTCCAGGGATAGGGCTCGCTCGAGCAGGTGTAGGGCTCTTCGCCGGCATAGCCGCTGCCGCCAAACTCGGGACGGTCGGAGTCAAAGATGACCTCCCAGTCACCCTCGCGCGGCACGCCCACACGGAAGCTCTCGTAGCTCGCCGGGTCAAAGTTGATCAGGATCACCAGGTCGTTGTCGATGTCCTCGCCTTGGCGCACAAAGCTCACGATGGACTGCTTTGAGTTGTCCGCGTCGATCCAGGTAAAGCCGTCGTCGGTGTAGCTGCGCTCGTACAGGGCGGGCTCGGCGGTGTACAGGTGGTTAAGCGCCTTGATAAACGCCTGATGATGCTTGTGAGTCTCGTACTCTTCGGTCAGGAACCACTGGATGGACTCGTAGTAGCGCCACTCAATAAACTGGCCTATCTCGTTGCCCATAAAGTTGAGCTTGGCACCGGGGTGCGTCATCTGGTAGAAGGCGAGCGTGCGCAGGCCGGCAAACTGGCGCCACCAGTCGCCCGGCATGCGGCCGATCAGCGAGCACTTGCCGTGCACGACCTCGTCGTGGCTCAGCGGGCAAATAAAGTTCTCGGTAAAGGCATACATAATGGAGAACGTGAGCAGCCCGTGGTTGCCGGGACGCCACGGAAAATCGGTCTGCATGTAGTGCAGGGTGTCGTTCATCCAGCCCATGTCCCACTTGTAGTGGAAGCCCAGGCCGCCGTCCTGCGGCGGATAGGTCACGAGCGGCCACGCGGTGGACTCCTCGGCCATCATCATCACGTCGGGGTAGTGCGCCTCCACTGCGCAGTTGACCTGGCGGATAAACGCGCTGGCGTCCAGGTCCTCCTCGGTACCGTACTTGTTGAACTTCTTTTGGCCGGGATCGTCAATGCCAAAGTTGAGGTACAGCATGCTGGACACGCCGTCCATGCGAATGCCGTCAACGTGGAAGTTCTCGAGCCAATACAGCACGTTGGAGACCAGGAAGGAGCGGACCTCGCCACGGGCGAAGTCAAACTTATGCGTGCCCCAGTTGGGGTGAATCTCGTGCTCAAACAGCATGTGACCGTTAAAGGTGGCAAGGCCGTGGGAGTCGGCGCAAAAACCGCCGGGCACCCAGTCCATGATCACGCCGATGCCCGCATCGTGGCACGCATCGATAAAGTGCATGAGCTGCTGCGGGTTGCCGTAGCGCGACGTGGCGGCAAAGTAGCCGGTCGTCTGGTAGCCCCAGGAGCCGTCGAAGGGATGCTCCATGAGTGGCATGACCTCGATATGCGTGTAGCCCATGTCGCGCACGTAGTCCACGAGCTCCACCGACAGGTCGTCGTAGGTGTAGAACTCGCCGCGCTGCGCGGGGAAGGGATCCATGGGGCCGGGGTAGTTGCCGTACTCGTCGGGCTCGCCCTGCGGCGCGTCGCCGTGGCGCTTCCAAGAGCCAATATGCACCTCGTAGATGTTAAGCGGCTGCGACATGTGGTTGTGACCGGCGCGGCGCTTGAGCCATGCAGCGTCGTTCCACTGGTAGCCATCGAGGGTCCACAGCACGCTCGCGGTACCCGGAGGGCACTCGGCCTTAAAGGCGTACGGATCGGCCTTGTAGAGCTTTTCGCCCTCGTTGGTCTCGATGAGATATTTATAGAGCTGACCCTGCTCAGCGCCAGGAATAAAGCCTTCCCAAATAGCGCTCGTATGCACGGGCACCAGCGGGTTGGCTTGCTCATCCCAATTGTTGAATTCACCGATAACGTGGACACTCTTAACGTCGGGCGCCCAAACGCAAAAGCGCCAGCCGCGCGTACGGTTCTGCGTGTCGGGATGCGCGCCCATCTTTTCCCAGCTGCGCTCCCACATTCCAATGCCAAACAGGTAGACATCGTCCTTGGAGAGCTCCGGTGCGTGCGGAGCCGGTTTGCGGGTTGCGGGCTTTTTAGCCGTTGGCTTTAGCTTTGTATCGCTCACGTTTGATCCCATCATGACGCGGCAGCGTGTTGCCTTGGTGACTAGATGCGAAAGGTCCAAGGCTGCACGAATCGAAGGGACGGCGAAGTTTCTGTGATTCGTTCCACCTCGCGTGCTCGGTGGAACTTTCGGCAGAAACTACGATAACACCTGTGCGTTAGTTTTATGGACGAAAGCGGATTTGCGGGGGCGTTTAATCGGTAAGCGACATGTTTATACCACTGGCAGAATTGCCGTGGTAAAACTCTTGACAGTTTTACCAATTAGGGTTTCAAAATTGTTAGCCTGACGTTTGGTAAAACGTTTTTAGCAGGTTGTTTACCATTTGACATCGAAAGGTTCGTTTATGTCCCATACCGCCGCTCCCAAGGTTGCTTTTATTTTCGATTGCGACGGCACACTGGTTAATAGCACCCCCGTTTGGGCCTATGCCCAGCCCGAGTTATTGCACCGCCACGGTGTCGACGTGACGGTCGACGATTTTGCCCAGTTTGAGCATTTGTCGCTGGAGGATGAGTGCCAGGCCTACCACGACACCTGGGGCATTGGCGCGAATGGCGAGGAGCTGTACCGCGAGCTGAGCAATATTCTGATTGATGGGTACTCCAAGGTGCCGCCGCGCGAGGGGCTCCTGGCGTTTTTGGAGCAGGCGAAGGCGGCAGGCATTGCCATGTGCGTGGCTACGTCCACGCCGGCCGAGCTGGTGCAGTCCGCGCTCGCTGGTGCCGGGCTCGACGCTTACATGGAGTTTGTTACCACGACGGGCGAGGCGGGACGCTCCAAACAGTTCCCCGACGTATACGAGCTGGCGCTGCGCCGCTTGGAGAAACGCCACGGGTGCAAGTTTGAGTGCGCATGGGTGTTTGAGGACGCCGTCTTTGGCCTTAAGAGCTCTGGGGTCGCCGGCTTTAAGCGTGTGGGTATATATGACCCGCACGGCCGCATGAAGCGCGACGATGTGCGCGACAACTGCGATATCTTTATCGACAGCTACGAGGACCTGGATCTGGCCCGCGTGCTTTCGTTTGAGGGATAGGCGAGGGCTGTGGCTTGCAAGGTACTTGTAGTCTGCGGCTCGCCCGTGGTGGCGAGCGCGGATCTGTTGCGTAGGCTGGCGGGGGAGTGCGACCACGTTATCGCCGTGGACCGCGGGCTCGACGCGCTGTTGGGCGCCGGGCTGGGCTGCGTCGTCTACGTAGGCGACGCCGACACCGTGAGCGACGAAGGACGTGCGCTGGTGGATGCTGCCGAGGACTTTGAAGTAGAGCGCCACGACCCCTATAAGGACTTCACCGACCTGGCCTTGGCCCTAGACACTATCCGCCGCCGCTGGCTTGGTGCCGAAGTGGTTGCGACCTGCGCCACCGGTGGGCGCCCCGACATGGCTCTTTCTGTGCTGGGGCTGCTTGCGGGCTACGAGGACGCTCCCGTCTGGATTGCCGAAGACGCGGTGATGGCCCGCATCCTTCACACAAACGAGTCGTGGACCATCAAAGGCGCTGAGGGCAAAACCTTTTCTATTATCGCAATAGCCCCTAATACTGAGGTAAGCGAGCATGGCCTAGAATGGGAACTAGATCACAGCCCCCTGGGTTTGTTGGCCGACACAGGCATTAGCAACATAGTAAGATCTACCGCAAAGATTGAAGTCCACACCGGTACTGCAATAGCGTATTTGCTGCATCAGGGTTTTATCGGGACGGCGGATAAAAATAATCGCTCGTAGAGTGATTATTTTTGCCCCGTCCCAGGAAAACCCGTAAGTGCGAGGATCAATTGCAAAAAACTTCTTGCACAACTAAGAATCTTCCCCTATAGTATCTCCACGTCACGGGGGCGTAGCTCAGCTGGGAGAGCGCTTGACTGGCAGTCAAGAGGTCAGGGGTTCGATCCCCCTCGTCTCCACCATCGTGAATGCAAAGGCCTTCGGTATTCCGAGGGCCTTTTTTCATGCCAAAATACCTCGCGCCGCAAACCCCTCCTACACCAACAAAAAGTTGCACAATTTATTTCCCGTGCCTGTACATAGTTTGTTAGACAAACGAGATTATCGGCACAGCTCGCTGCTACATTTAGGCGTTCAGGAACGCCCCTAATCACCGTTAGCATCCCAATAACCTGCATCAATGTGAACAACATCCCAAAACAACCCCCTTAAGCACGCTAAATGAACGATATGTTTTCCACAAGCCAAATCAGTTTCGCTACCAGCTTGTGCTAGGATACCTAACGTTACATGAGTTCAACTGTGCTCACGGCTCCAGCAAGTCGCAAAGCGCAGGGTCGATCAGCATCCGGCCGTAACGGCGGTGTCAGAAACACCACGAGCTCCAATAAAGAAGTCATGCGACGTTATTTATTTGCATTTGGTAATTCCATGGTGCAATTAATAGCTTGTATGCCAATGCGAAACAGTTTTGCAGCTGTTTACGTGCGGTCCAGTTTTGTCCCCGCTTGACTGGTTCGCACGTAGCCAGCTGGAGTCGCGGTCATTTTTGCGATACACGTCCGCGTCTCTAGCAACTGCACTCATACATACCGTTCACGGTGGGGCAGAGCCACGTGCTTGTCTGACTGGGCTCAGGGTTTGAATATGGAGCGCCTTCGCGCACAAGCGCCCTGGCGAAGCCATACCCAAACCCCGTGAGCCACACGTAAGACAGCAAGGGGGTGGTGCTCGTGTGGTATGTGATCCAGGTCATTAACGGTCGCGAAGACGTAATGCGCGAGCGCATCGAGCGTATGGTGCCGGTGAGCGCCATGCAGGAGCTCTTTTATCCCCAATTTCAAACCGAGATTAAGGTTCACGGCGAATGGGTCAATACGACCAAATCGCTCTTTCCCGGTTATCTTATCTGCGACACGGCAGATCCCCGTACCGTGCAACAGTATCTGCTGCGCATGGACGACTTTGCCCGAGTGCTTTCCCAGGACGGTCAGTTTGTGCCGCTGGCAAAAGAAGAGGTCCAGCTTATTGGCGGCTTTACGCACAGGGGAGACCGCGTAGTGCCCATGAGCGAGGCCCTAAAAGACGGTGACCAGGTCATAGTGACGGCAGGTCCGCTGTTGGGCCACGAAGGCCTTATCAAAACCATTAACAGACGCAAGAGCACTGCTTATTTGGAGCTCGACCTGTGCGGTCGACGAGTGACTACGCGCGTTGGCCTTGCCGTGCTTTCGGTCGAGCAGCGTGTAATGCGAAACCTTAAAAAGGCGATCGCTTAGCTGCGGGCTGTCGCTATGCAGAACAGGGAGGATCCCCGACCTGGGGACGAAGTGTTGGAAGAGAACGTGTCGGATAAACCTCAATATGCAACGGATGCGCCCGCGGGGGCGGCGCTCATCGCTCGGGCCATGGAACGGCGTGAGGGCGCCGGTCGCTACAAGGCCATGCAATCCATCATGGACTGGGATCGCTCGCGCCTGGCCTACCGTGCCGTTAAGCGCGCGTTCGACATCGTATTCAGCAGTGTCGCGCTCGTCGCTATCGCGATCCCCAGTCTGGTGCTCGCGGCGCTCATCCGCCTGGAGAGCGAGGGCAGCCCCTTCTACAGCCAGATCCGCGTGGGCCAGACTCGACCCGACGGCAGCTTGACTACTTTCCGCATGTGGAAGTTCCGAAGCATGTACAAGGACGCCGACGAGCGCCTGATGGAGCTCAAGGAACAGAACGAGATCGCCGGCGCCATGTTCAAGATGAAGGAGGACCCGCGCGTCACCAGGATCGGCCGGTTCATCCGCAAGCACTCCATCGACGAGTTCCCGCAGTTCCTCAACGTGTTCTTGAGCCTGATGTCTGTCGTGGGCCCGCGCCCGCCGCTGCCCAACGAGGTTGCGGAGTACACCGAGTACGACCTGCAGCGTCTGGCAGTAAAACCAGGCATTACCGGCTGGTGGCAGGTCACTGAGCGCAACTCGACGGGATTCGACGGAATGGTCCGTCGTGACCTTGAATATATCGCCAAACGGGGCGTTTTCTTCGATTTGAAAATAATCCTACTCACTGTGATTGAGGTTGTCAGCGGAAATGGCGCTTGCTAAAGAGACAAGAGAGAAACACGAAGACGCCAGTTCAAGGGTTGTTCTTCCCGGGCGAATTGAAATCTTGGGCGCACCCGTCGACCCCTGGACGATGGAGCAGACCGTCGAGGAGACCGACGTCCTCATCAAGGAGGGGCGCTTCGCCCACCTGATCGGCGTGAACGCCGATAAGCTGCTGCAGATGCGCGACGATCCAGAGATGGACGCATGCGTGCGCCGATGCGAAATCGTGAATGCCGATGGCGCGTCCATGGTCATGGCCGCCAGGAAGCTGGGCGTGGACCTGCCCGGGCGCGTGGCCGGAATCGACCTCATGTGGGAGTTGTGCGGACTGGCTGAGCGCGAGGGGCACAGGGTCTACCTGCTGGGCGCCAAGGCCGAGGTGGTCGCAAAAACCGCAGGGGTACTGTCCGAGAGGTATCCCAACATTGTCCTCGCTGGCTACCGTGACGGCTACTTCGGCGACGACGAGTTCGACGCCGTGATAGCCGAGGTTGAGCAGACTAAACCCGACATCGTTTTCGTAGGCATTACCTCGCCCAAGAAGGAGCGCCTGATCGAGCGTTTCCGCGAGCTGGGCGCAATGGGCGCATTCGTGGGCGTGGGCGGCTCGTTCGACGTTGTCTCCGGCAACATCCCGCGAGCGCCGATGTGGATGCAGCGCGCGAACCTGGAGTGGCTCTTCCGCATGATGCAGGAGCCTAAGCGCCTGGTGAAGCGCTATCTAGTCGGTAACACCCGTTTCTACATGCTTCTCCGCAAGGAGTCAAAGAGGAGCAAGGCCAATGTCTAAGAAGAAAGTAATGCTCGTCTTCGGCACCCGCCCGGAGGCGATCAAGATGTGTCCGCTCGTCAACGAGCTGAAGGCACGCACGGATGAGTTCGAGACCGTCGTGACCGTGACGGGGCAGCACCGCGAGATGCTCGACCAGGTGCTGCGCGTCTTCGGCGTGACTCCCGACCACGACCTTGCGATCATGAAGCCGGGCCAGACACTGTTTGACGTTACGTGCGACGTTCTGCTCAAGCTCAAGGCGGTCCTCGAGGACGAGAAACCCGACGTGGTTCTGGTTCACGGCGACACCACGACCAGCTTTGCGGCGGCCCTCGCGTGCTTCTACCTTCAGATCCCCGTGGGCCACGTCGAGGCGGGGCTGCGCACGCACGACATCTACAGTCCCTGGCCGGAGGAGTTCAACCGCCAGGCGGTCGACATCGTGAGCGAGTACTACTTCGCCCCCACGGAGGCGAGCAAGCAGAACCTGCTCGACGAGGGCAAGCCTGAGTCCAGGATCTGGGTCACCGGCAACACCGGCATCGACGCCCTGCGCACCACCGTTCGCGATGGCTATACCCACCCCGAGCTCGAGTGGGCGGATGGCTCGCGCCTCATCCTCATCACGGCGCACCGCCGCGAGAACCTGGGAGAGCCAATGCACCGCATGTTCCGCGCCATCCGCCGCGTTATGGAGGAGCATCCCGACACCAAGGCGATCTACCCCATCCACATGAACCCGCTCGTCCGCAAGGCGGCGCACGAGGAGTTGGACGGCTTCGACCGTTTGCACATCATCGACCCGCTCGAGGTGCTCGACTTCCACAACTTCATGGCCGCGAGCCACCTCATCCTCACCGACTCTGGCGGCATCCAGGAGGAGGCGCCTAGCCTGGGCAAGCCGGTGCTCGTGATGCGCGACACAACTGAGCGCCCCGAGGGCGTGGCCGCCGGCACGCTGAAGCTCGTCGGCACCGAGGAGGACGTCATCTACCGTGAGTTCAGTTGCCTTCTCTCCGATCAGGCTGAGTACGAGGCTATGAGCCGCGCCTCGAACCCCTATGGTGACGGGCATGCGAGCGAGCGGATCGCGGACGTACTGGCGGACGGTGAATACCGTGGGTAAGATACGCGTGCTTCTCCTAGTGAACCGTTGGTACCCGGACGGTGGCGTTGAGAACTTTCTCGAGCAGCTGGTGTCTGAGACCTCGGGTTCAATCGACTACGCGATAATGTCTCTCACCACCCGCGTCGACTCCGATGCTGCCTGCATCAAGATCGGGCCGGTTCTGAGTTCCGAACGCGTGCAGGACATGTTCGCTCAAAGCTCCTCTATAGCTTCGGTCATGCGGGAGGGTCATTACGACGTCGTGCACATCCAAGCAAGCAACGGCAGTGCCTTCTTCCTTGCTGACATTGCAAAGAAAGCGGGGATCCCCCGTCGCATAATCCACTCGCACAACGCGGGGGCCGAGATTTCTGGTAACCCGTTGAAGAGGGCCGTGGGCGCAGCCTGTGCGTCGCTCTTTTCAGACGCGCCGACCGATTTGTGGGCCTGCTCGGCGAACGCTGGCGAATATCTATTTGGCAAACAACCGTTTAACGTCTACTTTAATGGTATTGATCTCGTTAGGTTCGCCTTCTCTGAGCAGAAGCGCGCAAACATACGCGGCGAGCTCGGCGTGGCTGACGGCGAGTTCCTGCTTGGTAGCATCGGCCGCATAGCCCTGCAGAAGAATCCGCTTTACCAGCTTCAGGTGTTCTCCGAGCTGCGCAAGCTCGTTCCCGGGGCTCGCTTCTGCATGGTTGGCAGCGGCGACATGGAGGTCGAACGTGATGCTGAGGCCGAGCGACTCGGTCTGGGCAGCTCGCTCATAAAGGTATCGAGGACCTCGGAAAGCGACGCCTACTATTCGGCTTTCGACGCACTGCTATTGCCCTCCCTCTTTGAGGGCCTGTCCTTCGTTGGCATCGAAGGGCAGGCTGAAGGTCTTCCCATATACGGCTCCGACGTGCTTCCTCGCGAGTTGTCCATCACTGACAGAATCTTATTCGCGTCCACCGACGAGGCGCCTTCCACCTGGGCGCGGCGTATCGCCGAGGGTATCGATAGGTATCGTATTGAAGAGCGCCCTTCGTATGCGGAAAAGATGCGCGCCGCCGGCTTCGACAGGGAGGCGTGCTTCGCAACGATTGCCATGGCCTACCGGGGTGGTGGCCGATGATACAGAGGCGCACTAAGGTCCTCATGGTGGGGCCCGCACGCAACGAGCAAGGCGGTATCGCGACCGTCATCAACGACTACTATAAGGCTGGCATCGAGGACCGCTGCGACATTACCTTTCTGCCGTGCACAGGCAAGGGGAGCAAACTTAAGAAGCTCGCGCAGGGTGTCTATGCCCTGGCGTGGGTTAAGCGACACTTGAGGGGCTTCGACGTGCTGCACGTCCACATGGGCGGCGGCAACAGCTTCGCCCGGGAGCGTTTCTTCGCCATGGCAGGTGTCGATGCCGGTGTGCCGACAATTCTGCACGTGCACGACGGCCTCTTTCGCGATACCTACGCGAATGCGCCCGAGAAGACCAGGTCGGACTACCGCAGGGTTTTCTCGGCGGTAGATAGAGTGGTCGCTCTTTCCGACTCATGGAAGGAGTACTTCTCCTCCGAGATATCAGGTTCGGACAATGTCGTTACGATTCCCAACGGTATCCACGTCCCCGAGGATGTAAACGATCACAAGGAGCCGAACACGGTGCTGTTTCTGGGACACTTCGATGACAACAAGAACGCCACCGTACTCATACGCGCGATTTCTAGGGCGCGGGAGATCGTGCCTGGTATTCGAGCATATTTCGGTGCGGACGGCGACGTGGAGGGTGCGAAGGCGCTTGTTGCCGAGCTGGGCTGCGAGGACGCGTGCTCGATCTTGGGATGGGTCGGCTCGCGGGAGAAGCAGGCGCTGCTGGACATGTGCGCAATCTACTGTCTGCCGTCCAAGAACGAGGCCTTCCCCATGGGGCTCTTGGAGGCCATGGCGAACGGCTTGGCGGTCGTTGTGACCCCCGTGGGCGGCGTGCGTGACATCGTGGAGGACGGTAAGACCGGCGTTTTCGTTCCCGTCGATGATATAGATGCCCTAGTGGAGGCGATTGTGACACTATGCCGCGATAAGAACGAGCGCACCCGCGTTGCGAAGGCGGGTGCCGACATGGTGCGCGAGAATTACAACCTCGGCGCTGTCGTGTCTGAACTTGTAGGTGTTTATGAGGAGCTTGCTGGAGGTGGAACCGTTGACGCCTAAGGTGCTGCATTACTGCTGGTTCGGAGGAAAGCCCCTACCGCAAAAAGCTCAGGCAAACGTTGAGCGCTGGCAGGAGCTTATGCCGGATTATGAGATTGTCCGATGGGATGAATCGAACTTTGACGTTGATGAGTGCCCTTATGCCCGGGACGCTTACAAGGCAGGTAAATGGGCATTTGTGAGCGACTATGCGCGCTTCAAGGTCGTTTACGACAACGGCGGTACCTATATGGACATAGGTAGTGAGCTTCTGAAGTCAATCGACCCGCTTGTCAAAGAATCGGGGTTCACTGCATGTGACTATGAGTCGCATGCAGTGAACCCCGGCCTAGTGCTCTCGGCTGGGGCTCACTCTGACTTAATCGGCAAGGTCCTTGAATCTTACCGAAATCTTGATTTCGTGGATTCCATTGAGTTCCTGTATTCCCATACCGTTAATCACATTTTCGGTGAGGTTCTTGAACGCTATGGCTATCAGTGGGGCGTAGACGCTCTATGGGAGTATGACGGTTTTAGGGTCTATCCGAGTGAGTACTTCTGTCCAAAGCTCGACTTCGGTGGGTTTAAATGTACTAGTCGCACGTACTCCACCCATGTCAGTACCGCGAGTTGGTTGCCGGCCGGTGAGCGGTTTCGGATTGGCTTCATCAACAAGTGGGCCCCCTACGTGGGCGATTTCATTGCACGCAAGATCGCTCGTATTCTCTCGTTAACGTTATATAAGGGTGATACCCGATGATTACGGTATTCACTCCCACCTACAACAGGGCTTATTCGATAGCCCGTCTGTTCGACTCGCTTCAACGCCAGACTTGCAAGGATTTTGAGTGGGTTGTTGTGGATGATGGATCCACGGATGAGACGACTTCTTTGCTCGCAGAGCTTAAGGCAAATGCGACATTCCCCATGCATTTCGAAAGGCAGGAAAATGCCGGCAAGCATGTAGCGATTAATCGGGGAGTGAACCTTGCTCGTGGAGAATGGTTTTTTATCGTTGATTCCGATGATTGGCTACCGGATGATTCCATTGAGGTGAACTTGCGATATATCGCGCAAGTCGCTGATGACGATTCTTTTGCTGGCGTTTCCGGTGTGTGCGCGCGCGCTGACGGCTCACTGCTTCTTGGGGAGTCTGGCGTGTCTTTGAGCGACATGGATGAGAAGACGGTTGAACGGTTTACCGAGGAGTACATAGACTCTACGTCGTGTGATTTCAGGTTCAAATACAAGATGCCGGGCGACAGGGCAGAGATTGTGCGCACTGAACTAATCAAGCGTTTTCCTTTTCCGCGTTTCGAAGGCGAAAGATATCTTTCTGAATTCTATCTATGGCAGTCGATATCGGAATTGGATCTCAAGATTAGATGGTTCAATACGCCGACGTATTTCGGCGACTATCTGGAAGATGGTCTTACGACCAATATGAAGGAGGTTATGCTGAAAAATCCGAGAGGGCGTTCTTTTATTGATGATTTCACGTTGGGGACTCACGTTCCGATCAAGATGAAACTGAGATCTGCTGTTAATTATCTCCGGTACGGTAGTTATGCCGGCTGTGGTATAGGTTCGCTTGTATCCAGTTCTTGCCATCCTCTGATTGTTCTACTCGCCTTGCCTTTCGCCTGTTTGTTTCCTCTTAGAGGTGATGTTGAATGACGGGAAAAACGATTTCCCTAAGAAGTCAAGTTCTTGAGACGCGTCTTTTTACTGTCGTTAATCTCTCTGTTTTCTTACTTGTCGCTTCGGTATTTGCTGTTTCTTTTTATCTACGAATGGGATTGAGCTCGGAGTTTGCGTATATTAACCTATTATTTTATGTTCCTTTGATTCTTCTAGCTGCTAAATGCGGATGTCGAATCGGGATTGGGCCTTTGATGTTTTGGCTCTTTCTGCTTTCCCTTTTTTTGGTGACCGAGCGAACGGCTGGCTCTTCGTTTCGGGACGTAGCGAAATTCTCCTTTCTTTACTGTTTGCCCCTATTAGTCTGCCAGCTGAGATTTGGCTCGTCGCAGGATCAGCGTCGGGCTTTGGCCAAGGCAATAATTAGAACATCAAACGCGTTCGTATTTCTTGTCTTTGGCATTCTTGTGCTCGATTGCTTTACGGGTTCCGCTTGCATGGCGGCAATATCAAATGCGGCTATGAAAGAGATGTCTGGATGGGTTTCGCCGGAAATTTCATCGAGGCATGTCTCCATATGGGGCCATTATCTCAGCACAGCAGGGTTTTATCTCGTTTTTTACTATATGAATATTGCATACGAGCGAATCGTTGGTGAGTCGTTGGTCAACATCAAGCTCTTGTATGTAGTTGCGACATTAGGCATCCTCTCCACAGGCGGTAAAACCGCCATTGTGATTTACCTGTTATCTGTAATTTGGCTTAACACTACTAGTAAGGATGCGATAAAGAACGCGATTGCCCTGAGCGTTTTTCTTGGCGTGCTTTATTTTGTCGGCGCGTTCGATGTCGTGCTTGATCGTTTTGGTGCGTCAGATTTATCGAGTGGAAGGAACGGCTCAGTTGAGCTTGTCCTTTCTTACGAAACTCCACGTATTTTCTGCGGATACGGTGAGGGTTACACCGCGCATTTCACTTCATTTATCGACAGAGGCACGGTATCTATGTTTTCCGAGTATTCCCTCTTGACGCTCGCATTTAAATTTGGACTTGTATTTGCAGTTGGTGCAGCGTTTCTTATCTTGCTGCCATCAATTAAGACCTCTGTTGCAACGGGAAACTAATCTATTCTGTTCCTGGGAATTTTGATGCTTACTTACTTCTCGACCTTTAACGGCATGGCCAATATTCCGGATGTCTACCACGTTATGGCTTTATTTTGCTTAGTGCTTAATCTGCTGGGTGAACGCACCTCTAAAAATGACTCTGTCGACTCCGCAGTCAGTGACGTCATCGGCCCGAAGGGTTTATGAGATGGAGATGCCTTCAGTGAATTCAAACGCCCCATTAGTCAGTGTCGTGATCCCGACATATTCACGTTCTGACATGCTGACTCGGGCAATGGAAAGTGTTAATGCCCAGACTTACCCCAATATCGAGATTGTTGTCGTAGATGACAATGGTAAAGGCACGAATCAACAGCTTGAGACTCAAGCTCGTGTTCTTGCATTCGAGACTCGGCCGGGCGTTGAATTGCACTATGTCGTTCGCGAAAAAAACGGAGGCGGATCGCTTGCGCGTAACACTGGCATCGATGCCTCAAAGGCCGATTTTGTTGCCTTTCTTGACGATGATGATGAGTTTCTACCGCGCAAGCTAGAGCTGCAGATGGAACCAATGTCCGATTCTAATGTCTCGTTGACCTATGCGCACTGCAAGGGCCTCCAACCCGATGGCACAGAGATTTACTACCGCCGAGTCTGCAATGGGGTGCCTGTTTTTGAGCAGGCCTACTGCGGCTGTATTGCGGCGACGAGCCAATGGCTGGCGCGCAAGGATGCGTTACGGAGCGTCGGTTGCTTCAGCGATACGCCTGCGAAGCAGGACTCCATTCTCATGTTCAAGCTTTTGATAGCGGGCTTCCAGATCAGATGCGTCCCCGAGGTGCTCTCAGTCTACTACGATGACTTAGGGACGGTGAGGATAAGCACGAGCGGCAAGTCTTTGGCGGGGGAGCTGAACTATGA
>DBFAZJ010000162.1:0-7035 GCA_048244295.1 Collinsella sp. | reverse complement strand
ATGCGTGATGTGGGAAGCCGATGACTCTCAGGACCTGTGGGCGACGCCCGGCAACTCGCCGGCGGCATCCATGGCGCACGGCGAGCGCATGGTGGGCTCGGAGCTGACGGCCGAGGACCTCGATGTCGACCGCACTTTGCGCCCCCAGCGCCTGGACGATTACTGTGGTCAGGAGCACATCAAGCAGAGCCTGCGCGTGTTGATCGAAGCGGCGCAGAGCCGTGGCGAGACGCTCGACCACGTGATCTTCTCGGGTCCTCCGGGCCTGGGCAAGACCACGCTGGCCACCGTTATCGCCAACGAGCTGGGCGCTCAGATCAAGACCACGAGTGGCCCTGCCATCGCGCGCACGGGCGACCTGGCGGCCATCCTTACTAACTTGCAGCCGGGTGATGTGCTGTTTATCGACGAGATCCACCGCCTCAACCGTTCGGTCGAGGAGGTCCTGTACCCCGCGATGGAGGACTTTGCCCTCGATATCGTGATTGGCAAGGGTCCGGCGGCGCGCTCGATTCGCCTGGATATTCCCAAGTTTACGCTGGTAGCGGCAACGACCCGCTCAGGCATGTTGACCGGCCCGTTGCGCGACCGCTTTGGCATTTCGTATCGCCTGGATTACTACACGGTCGAGGAGCTCGCGCAGATTGTGACGCGCTCGGCGACTATCCTGGGCGTGACGATCGACCATCCCAGTGCACTCGAGATCGGCTCGCGTTCGCGCGGCACGCCACGTCTTGCCAACCGCCTTCTCAAGCGCGTGCGCGATTACGCACAGGTGCGTGGCAGCGGCCCTATCGAGCTCGATATCTGCCGCCAGGCGCTCGAGTTCTTCGAGATCGACGAGCTCGGTCTGGACTGGATGGATATTCGTATCTTGGAGACGCTTGCCAAGACGTTCTCCGGCCGTGCTGTAGGCCTGACGACCCTTGCCAGTGCGGTGGGCGAGGACCCGGGCACGCTCGAGGATGTCTATGAGCCCTATTTGCTGCAGTGCGGGTTGATGATTCGTACGCCGCAGGGCCGTCAGGCAACCCTTCGCACCTTTGAGCACCTGGGGATTGAACCTACCGTTTAGGGCGCTTTGTTTTGGCGGGCTGTTGGGCTATCGCTGGGCATCGGGTAAACATATCGCCGTTCATCGGTTATGGGCGTTTTACTATTGCGCGCCCGTGCTATGCTGAATTGGTCTTTTTCTCATTCGGTAACGAAAGGACCGCCCATGCCTACTGACATCGAAATCGCACGTTCTGTCACGCCACTGCCTATTACCGAGGTGGCCAAGAACGCCGGCGTCGACGTTAAGCACCTTATTCCGTACGGCTTCGACAAGGCTAAGGTCGACTATTCACTGCTCAACGAGCCGACTGATCACCAGGCCAAGCTCGTCCTCGTGACCGCTATCAACCCAACGCCCGCGGGCGAGGGCAAGACCACCACGACCATCGGTCTGGCCGACGGCCTGCGTCGTCGCGGCGTCAAGAGTGCCGTTGCCCTGCGCGAGCCTTCGCTCGGCCCCGTCTTTGGCGTTAAGGGCGGTGCTGCCGGCGGCGGCTGGGCTCAGGTCATCCCCATGGAGGATATCAACCTGCACTTTACCGGCGACTTCCACGCTATCGGTGCCGCCAATAACCTGCTGGCCGCCATGCTTGATAACCACATCCAGCAGGGCAATCAGCTCGGTATTGACGTTAAACGCATCACTTGGAAGCGCGTCGTCGATATGAACGACCGTCAGCTGCGCCACGTCATCGACGGCATTGGCGGTAAGGCCCAGGGCGTGCCGCGCGAGGACGGCTTCGATATCACCGTCGCCTCCGAGGTCATGGCAATCCTGTGCCTGTCCACGAGCATCAACGATCTTAAGGAGCGCTTGGGCGAGATCGTTGTCGGCTACAGCTATGCCGGCGAGCCCGTCCGTGCCCGCGACCTCAAGGCCCAGGGTGCCATGGCCGCGTTGCTTAAAGACGCGCTCAAGCCCAATCTGGTGCAAACGCTCGAGGGCACGCCCGCGTTTGTCCACGGCGGTCCCTTCGCCAACATTGCTCACGGCTGCAACTCTATCATGGCCACGCGTATGGCGATGCGCTTTGGCGATGTTGCCATTACCGAGGCCGGCTTTGGCGCCGACCTGGGTGCCGAGAAGTTCCTCGATATCAAGTGCCGCATGACGGGCGTTCGCCCCAGCGCCGTCGTGATCGTCGCTACCGCTCGTGCGCTTAAGTACAACGGTGGCGTCGCCAAGGCCGATCTCAACGAGGAGAACCTCGAGGCACTCAAGGCTGGCATGCCCAACCTGTTGCGTCACGTCGACAACATCCAGAACGTATATGGTCTGCCCTGCGTGGTCGCCATCAATCGCTTCCCGACGGACACCGAGGCCGAGCTTGCTCTCATCGAGTCCGAGTGCCAGAAGCTCGGCGTCAACGTTAAGCTTTCCGAGGTCTGGGCCAAGGGCGGCGAGGGCGCGCTCGAGCTTGCCGATGAGGTCATGCGTCTGATTGAGCAGCCGAGCGAGCTCAAGTTTGCCTATGAGGACGGCGCTGATGTCGCTGATGCCCTCGAGGCCGTTGCCACCAAGGTCTACCGCGCCGACGGCGTTGACTTTACGCCGGCCGCCAAGCGCCAGCTCGCCGAGCTGCGCGAGAATGGCTTTGGCAACCTGCCGGTGTGCGTCGCCAAGACGCAGTACAGCTTTAGCGACAACGCCAAGGCCCTGGGCGCTCCCGAGAACTTCCGCATCACCGTGCGTGAGCTCAAGGTTTCTGCCGGCGCCCACTTTGTGGTCGCGCTGACCGGCAGTGTTCTGACCATGCCTGGTCTGCCCAAGGTGCCCGCGGCCGAAAACATCGACGTCGACAACGACGGCGACATCACCGGCCTGTTCTAAGCCTGCTGTCCATAGCTGCTAGCCCGCCCCGTCGCGCCTACCAAGGCTCGGCGGGGCTTTTTGATCCTTAGGCACGCGCATGTCTTGTAGATACCGGCGGGCTTTGCCCATCATAGGCTTTTGCGCGGGTAGAATGCATGGATAACTTGATGCTTGCAGGCGACGGAAAGGAAACGTTGCATGGACCAGGACAAGACGACCGTGATGGGCGGCTACGGTTCCGCGCAGGCTGGCGATAGCGCCGATGCGACTCGCGTTGTTTCCAACCCCGGTTATACCGACCCCGCCGCGACGCAGACGTCTGCCGAACCCACACGGGTTATAGGCTACGGCGATACACCACGGGATCCGTTTGATTATGCACCGCAGGACCCGTATGACAATGCGGCGCCGGACCCGTATGGCAATGCGGCGACAGATGCTTATAACAACCTGCCGCATAATCCCATTCCGCAGCCTCAGCAGACGACGTATATGCCGCGTACGGCGCAGGTCCAGTCTCGTTATGAGTCGCGCGATCCGCATGCGTGCCAGCCGTATCGCGAGTATCCCAAATCGATTCCGCAGTATGGTGAGGACGAGGAGAAGGCACCGTCGCGTTCGTCGAGCGTGATCAAGAAAATCCTGATTGTGCTGGCGATCTTCTTTGCCTTGTCGATCGTGTTCGCCATCGTGTCGGGCATGCTCAACAAGCGGGGCGCCACGACCGATGCCACGACCGAGCAGGCCGAGACCACCCAGTCTGCTGCCGTCGACCTGAGCGATATCCCGGGACAGTACTGGTCCAACGCCAAGAAGCTCCTCAAGTCGCGCGGAGCCGACCTTTCGAACGCCGTGATTCTGACCGACGATGGCTCAACGCCCGTCATCGATTCCAACTGGGTTGTTACGAATGCCTACTATAACGACAACGGCAACCTGGAGATTCAGCTCACGCACAAGAACAGCTATGGCAACTCGTCCGGCGGCCAAAGCGGTACCGACAGCTCGAGCTCCAATACGCTGGAGGACTTGAGCAACAAGGCGCAGGAGTTGGGAGATAAGGCGCAAGAGCTGGGCGATACGGCACAAAACCTGGGTGATACTGCTCAGAATCTGGGCGATATGGCTACCAATGCCTGGGACGCTCTGCAAAACGGCATTTCGGGCGCACAGGGTAACTAGCTGTTAAGCGGGCTACAGCTGCTCTGCCGGACGGTCGGGCGAGCTAAAGCCCGAGTCAAACGTAACGACGCATGATGCATCGGGCCGGCGCTCGTGCACGATGCGCGTGACGAGCTCCAGTAGCTCTTCGTCGGATATGTCAAAGCCGTCGGGACGCACCAGGTCAAACGAAACAAAGCCGTCGTGCTCGTGCAGGTCGTGGATGGAAAGCGCAGGGTCGATCTGCGCTACGCCGCGCTTTACCCAGCCGCGCAGGTCGTCACCGGTTGTTGCAATGGGGTCGCAGTGCAGCGTAATGCCAATGCCCATCTGGCGTTTGATGTCGTGTTCGATGGTGTCCAGAATCTCGTGGTGCTCAAAGGCATCGCCCTCGCCGGGCATTTCCACGTGTGCGCTGGCAAACTGACGGCCGGGGCCGTAGTCATGCACCATGAGGTCGTGCGTGCCTAGAACCTGGGGGTATGACATGATCCTGTCGCGGATTTCCTGGACGAGCTTGGGGTCGGGCGCTTGCCCCAACAGCGGGCTGATGGCGTCGCGCACCAGGCCCATGCCGCTGATGCAAATGAAGATGCCCACGCCCAGGCCTGCCCAGCCGTCGAGATCAAAGCCGGTCGCTTGCGAAATAAGCGCCGCCGCCAAGACCGAGCCCGAGGTGATGACGTCATTCTTGGAGTCCTGTGCCGTGGCGATGAGCGTCTCGGAATCGATGCGGTTGCCCAGCGTGCGGTTGAATGCCGCCATCCAGAGCTTAACGAGCATGGACAAGACGAGGGCGGCTAAGGAGAGCACCGAATATGCAGTGGGGGAAGGCTTGATGATCTTAGTGACCGACTCGAGAATCAGGTTGATGCCGACGGCGCAAACCAGGACGGCGACAAACAGACCGGCCAGGTACTCGTAGCGGCCGTGGCCATAAGGGTGGCCCTCGTCTGCCGGGCGGCTGGCAAGGCGGAACCCGAGCAGACTCACGATGTTGCTCGAGGCATCGGAGAGGTTGTTGAAAGCGTCGGCGATGAGGGAGACGGAGCCGGCGAGCAGACCCGCGATGCCCTTGGCCAGGCACAGGGTGATGTTGAGGCCAATGCAGACGAGGCTTGCGGAAAAGCCCGCGTTGGTGCGGCAAGATGCATCGACCGGCTCGCCCTCGCTGCCGGGAACAAGCGTATGTACCAGCCGATTTACAAATAGCATAGCGGTCGTCCTCACAATCATGTTTAAGGGGATAGTGTAGCTCGCACGGGGGCGCCGTGCGCCGATGCTCAGAAAATGCAGCAATAGTCTGCCGGTGCTAACGAGCGAGACTTCTCGTCTGCCTGGGTGGTCCATTTTGGGCCACATGGGTATGGGCATGTGCCTGCTTGCTCGACATACTTAATGTCGACAGCCCCTGTGCAAAGGAGGACGTTTCCATGGACGAGATGTTTGCCATTAAATGTCAAAACTGCGGCGGCCCTATGTACTCGCACCAGGCTAAGCGCAGCTTTGAGTGCGCCTATTGCGGCACGGTGGTTCCGTGGCAGGCGGACGCCGGAGAGCCCAAGAGCGCTTTGGGTATTCGCCATACGCCGTTGACGGTGGTGGATGGACTGCTCAAACTCACGCATGTGTCGCAACTCGAGCGCCCGCAGGACCCGGACTGGTATTTCTTCAATGCGCACTGGCGCAATCAGTCGGTCCTGGAACATCTGCTGTGGGAGGATCGCGGCACGGCGCAGGAGTTCCAAGAGGCCACGCATGTGAGCATTCCTTGCCCCTTCTGCGGAGCGTCCTTTGAGGGCGAGTCAACGCAGCGTGTGTTTGAGTGCCCGTCCTGCGGCAACAAGATCGGCATTGCCGACCTGCTCAAGCCCGGTACCTTCAGCAAGCGCCTGACCATGGGCGTTGGTGCGGAGTATGTGCCCGAGCAGGGTATTCCCTGCGAAATCTCGCCGCAGCAGGCACGTGCCAACGCACTGCAGCTGGTGCGCCAGTACCCCGACGCCTTTGCCGGGCACGACGTGGAAGACGCGATCCAAAATGACATGATGCTCTTCTATTTCCCCATGGCGCTGGCGGACCTGCGCATGATGGCGTCCTTCCCGGGCAAGGGCCTGAGCAAGGAGACCCTGGTGTATTACGAGGTGCTCGACTGGGCATATCCCAGGGCCAACTACCTGGATGTTCGCCTTATGGGCATTTTGGAGCCGTGGGACTTTGGCAAGGTTGGGCCGTTCGATCCCGCTATGCAGGAGGGCGACTTCCGCGTCGTTTCCGTCGATGCGTCTACCAAGGACCAGATGGTCATTGATAAGCTGGCGCTCGATGTTGCCGGCAACGATGCCGAGGCGGTGCTGGGGCTCAATAAAAAGAGCATCCGCACGTGGGCGCGCAAGGCTCGCAAGCACAAGGACGGCCTGGTGATGGTACCGGTCTACTTTGTCGATCGCCCGGCGACGGACAGCCGCGATGGCGAGCAGGTGCGCATTGCCGTAAACGGCCAGACGGGTCGCGCGGCAGCGGTGGTGTTTAGCGACAAGCGCGAGACACATGTGGTGGCACCGCTCAATCCCAACGTGATGCTGTCGAGCGAAAGCACCGTGCACGCCACGCCCATCGAGGTCAAATACGTTAAACCGCCGTTCCTGTACCAGATCGTGCGCCGCGGAGGCGGTGAACAGCCGCGGCAGGTGGCGGCCGCAGCCGAGGGTTCCTACCGAGATGAAAAGCCCAAACGCAAGGGTTTGTTTGGCGCGATATTTGGGAAGTAGGGGAGCGGTGCCGGGGTGTCGGGCCGCATCGCAAGGTCATGAGACGAATTTAAGACTGCTGGGAACGTGCTACCATTGCCGATAGCCTTAATCTTGTAAGAAGCGGAGGCTAGATTATGGGTTTTGCGGATCAGCAGCTTCAGCTTCAGGTACCGTATTCTCCTGACGACACGTTTAATGCCTTAAAGACAGCTATGGAAAAGCTGCCTAAAGTAAAAGTTGATAGCGCATCGC
>DBFAZJ010000161.1:0-2567 GCA_048244295.1 Collinsella sp. | reverse complement strand
ATCGGCCGTATAGGGCACAAACAACGTGGAGTCGAGCGTCTTGTCGAGCTCGCTGTCCGCGGCCATCTGCGGCAGGAAGTGACGGCCGTCGGCGCCCGGAATATGGGCACCGAACTCGCAGGTCGCGCTCGCCAGCACGGGCGACAGGTCGAGCAGGTTGGCCTTGCGGTTGCCCGGGACCTCGATCTGGCGCAGGCACTCGGGATGGCCGACCATCTCGTCGACGGTGCGGAAGCCCAGGCTCGCCATGACCTCGCGCAGCTGCTCGGCAACAAAGAGCATAAAGTGCTCAACGTGCTCGGGCTTGCCGCGGAAACCGCGACGCAGGCGGCAGTTTTGCGTGGCGATGCCGGCCGGGCAGGTATCCTGCTGGCAGTCACGCTGCATGAGGCAGCCCATCGAGATGAGCGGCATGGTCGCAAAGCCAAACTCCTCGGCGCCCAGCAGGCAGGCGACGGCAACATCGGTGCCGTCCATGAGCTTGCCGTCGGCCTCGAGCACCACGCGCGAGCGCAGGCCGTTTTGCAGCAGCGTCTGCTGGGCCTCGGCAAGGCCGAGCTCCAGCGGTAGGCCGGCGTGCCAAATGGAATCGCGCGCAGCGGCACCCGAGCCGCCATTGTGGCCGCTGATCAAGATCTTGTCGGCAGCGCCCTTGGCCACACCGGTGGCGATGGTGCCGACGCCGGCCTCGCTGACCAGCTTGACCGACACGCGCGCCCCGGGGTTGGCGTTCTTAAGATCGAAGATAAGCTCCGCCAGGTCCTCGATGGAGTAGATGTCGTGGTGCGGCGGAGGCGAGATCAGACCGATGCCGGGCGTGGACTGACGGACCTCGGCGATCCAGGGGTAGACCTTCTTGCCGGGCAGGTGGCCGCCCTCGCCGGGCTTGGCGCCCTGGGCCATCTTGATCTGAATCTCGAAGGCGCTGCACAGGTAGCGGCTCGTCACGCCAAAGCGCGCACTTGCCACCTGCTTGATGGCGGAGTTCTTGGAGTCACCGTTAGCCAGCGGGGTCTCGCGACGCGGATCCTCGCCGCCCTCACCGGAGTTGGAACGGCCGTGCAGGCGGTTCATGGCGATGGCCATGCACTCGTGCGCCTCTTTGCTGATGGAGCCATACGACATGGCGCCGGTGTTAAAGCGGCGGACGATGTTGAGCGCGGGCTCCACCTCGTCGAGCGAAACCGGCGTGCGGCCGCTGGCATTAAAGTCGAGCAAGTCGCGCAGGCGCACGGCACGGCCGGTGCGGTGCAGGCGGGCGCTGTACTCCTTGAAGGTGTCGTAGCTGTCCTCACGGCAGGCGGTCTGCAGCAAGTAGACAGTCTGCGGATCGATGAGGTGATCCTCGCCGCCGAGCGGACGCCACTTGGTCAGACCCAGCGTGGGCAGCTGACCGGGAGCCGGGCTCTTAAGGATAGCGAGTGCGGCGTCGTAGCGCTCGTTTTGCTCGCGCTCGACGTCCTCGACACTCATACCGCCCACACGGCTCACCGTGCCGGCGAAGTACGCGTTGACGAACTCCGGCGTAAAGCCCACGGCCTCGAAGATCTGCGCGGAGTGGTAGCTCTGCACCGTGGAGATGCCCATCTTGGACATGATGGAGACGATGCCGGCGGTCGCAGCCTTGTTGTAGTTGGCGATGCCCTGCTCGGCCGTCACGTCCAGGTCGCCGCGTGCCGCCAGATCGCGGATGCACGCATGTGCGTTGTACGGGTAGATGCCGCTCGCGGAGTAGCCCACCAGCGCCGCAAAGTCGTGCGGGGACACGGCGTCGCCGCACTCCACCACGATGTCGGCAAAGGTACGCACGCCGGCGCGGATCAGGTGGTTGTGCACGCAGCCCACGGCGAGCAGCGACGGCACGGGCACCTCGCCCGCTCCGGCGCGATCGCTCAACACCACGATGTTCACGCCGTCGCGGACCGCGGCCTCAACGTCCTCTGCAAGCTGCTTGAGCGCAGCCTGCAGCGCACCCTCGCCGGCATCGCGGCGGTAGACGGCACGGAAACGGCGGGTCTTAAAGCCCACGCGGTCGATGGCGCAGATACGCTCGAACTCCTCCTCGTTGAGCAGCGGACGCTCCAAGCGCACCAGCTGGCAGGCCGTACGAGAGTCCTCGAGCAGGTTGCCGTGGTTACCCAGGTAGAGCGTGGTCGAGGTGACCATGTGCTCGCGCAGGGCATCGATCGGCGGATTCGTGACCTGGGCGAACAGCTGATAGAAGTAGTCAAAGAACGAGCGCGTCTTCTTGGACAGGCAGGCCAGCGGCGCATCGATGCCCATCGAGGCGAGCGGGGCCTTGCCCTGCTGGGCCATGGGGCGCACGACCTCGTCGACGTCATCCCAGTGGTAGCCGAGCTTGGCCATGCGCACGGCGGCGGACACCTCGGCGTCCTCGGCGGGCGTTGTCGCAACAGGCTCATCGAGCGCGTCAACGGTCAGCGTCTCCTCGGCAATCCAGTCGCGGTAGGGCTTTTCCTTGGCATAGCGGGCGCGCAGCTCGTCGTTGTAGATCACGCGGCCGCGGGCAAAGTCGACCTCGAGCATCTGGCCCGGCCCCAGACAGC
>DBFAZJ010000160.1:0-3263 GCA_048244295.1 Collinsella sp. | reverse complement strand
CATTAAGTGGCCTTCGGCTCGTGCGGAATCTACAAAAATCAAACGGCCGGCCCCGGGCATGGCTACGTTGACTTGCTTGCCGCATGGATGGCGTCTTGGCGCCTAGATACTTTGGCTGAATTTAATTGAACGAAGGACGCTCCTTGTTGGTAAGGGGCGTCCTTTTGGTTTTGATTAATTTGGAATTGTGGGTGTGCCCTTACTTGGCGTCTGCCCAGGTCACTCCAGTCGAAGCTTCGGCGATGAGGGGTACGCGGAGGTCTACTACGTGCTCCATGACGTCGCGGACCATGGCGGTTAGGCGCTCGACTTCGTCGACGGGGCACTCAAAGTCCAGTTCGTCGTGTACCTGCAGGATCATGTGGGCGGCAAAGCCCTCTTCTTCCAGGCGGCGGCTTACGCGGGCCATGGCGATCTTGATGATGTCGGCCGCGGTGCCCTGCATGGGATGGTTCAGGCCCGTGCGCTCACCAAAGCCGCGGAGCTGTGGGTTTTTGGCCTTGAGCTCCGGAATATGACGCCGGCGACCGTACATGGTCTCGGCGTAGCCCGTCTGCTTGGCGCGCGCCACCACATTGTCGAGGAACGTGCGCACGCCCGGGTAGGCCTCGTAGTAGCGATCGATCATATCGCGCGCCTCGGCCATCGAGATATGCAGCGACTGCGACAAACCGTAGGCCTGCTGGCCGTACACGATGCCAAAGTTCACGGCCTTGGCGCGGCTGCGTAGGTCGGGAGTCACCTCGGACACCGGCACGCCAAACACGCGCGCTGCCGTCTCGGCGTGGAAGTCCTCGCCCTCGTTAAAGGCGCGCACCAGGTGCTCGTCACCCGAGAGATGCGCCAGCAGACGCAGCTCGATCTGCGAGTAGTCCACCGCCAAAAAGACGCTTCCCTCGCCTGCCGAAAACGCCGTCTTGACGGTACGCCCCAGCTCCGAGCGCGTCGGGATGTTCTGCAGGTTCGGGTCGCTCGAGGACAGACGCCCCGTCGCGGTGATGGTCTGGTTGTACGTGGTGTGCACGCGACCGTCACCACGGCGCAGCGGGCCCAGCGTGTCCAGATAGGTGGACTTGATCTTGGACTTCTCACGCCAATCCAAGATCAGACGCACGATCTCGTGGTCGCGGGCAAGGTCGCTCAACACCTTGGCGTTGGTCGAATAATAGCCGCGCATAGTCTTTTTGAGGCCCTTGGTCGGAAGCCCCATAACGTCAAACAGCACATGCGAGAGCTGCATGGGACTGCCGATGTTAAAGGTCTCGTCACCCGCCAGGTCGCGAATGCTGCGCTCGACCTCGGCAATCTGAGTCGCCAGGCCCTCGGACAGACTATGCAAGCGGTCGGGGTCCACAAGCATGCCCGCGCGCTCCATCTTGGCAAGCACCGGAACGAGCGGCATCTCGATGCCATCGAACACGTTGGCGGCATTCTCGCGGGCCATGCACTCGCGCAAAGGCGCCACGAGCGCCAGCGTCAGGGCCGCCGTACGGGCGGCAGGCGCCGGAGCGTCCTCACCGGCACCCTCTGCACCGCGCGCCGCAGGCAGCGCCATCTGCAGATAGGTATCGGCCAGATACGCCTCGTCAAACTCGGAGCGGTCGGAATCCAACAGGTAGGCGGCAACCACGGTATCGAAGATGCGCGTGGAATCGACTGCCAGCGGATCCATGAGCTCGGGCTCGGAGGAATCGATGGGCGAAAGCTCATGCAGCAGCGCTTTCATATCCGGGCTCGCCACGCGGCCCTCCATAAACAGGCGCGCGAGCACGCCGGCAATCACGCCGTGGACGAAGTTGAAGCCCTCAACCTCAGCCGCCGCACCGCTGTCGCCCTCCTCGAGCGCGAACAGGCCCTTGGACGTCGCCAACCACAGCGTGCGCGTCAGTCCAAAGAGCGCGCCCTCTTCCTTGTCGTCGTCCACCACGGCGGCGACCCACTCACCGGCACCAATCGCACGGGAGACCTCAGCCGCAACGGCACCAAGCGCGTCAGCATCGCCGGCGGCCGCGCGAACCATCGCAGGCATCTCAAACACACTGGAGGCAGCAGCAGCCCCGCCCTCGCCGCCGATCAGCGCCAAGAAACGGTTCTGCATAGCGGTGATACCAAGCGTACCCAGCGCCGCAGAAACCTCATCGGCAGAAAACGCCGGGAAGGACGTCGTCTCAAAATCGAGCTCAACGGGCGCATCGGTGCGGATGGTCGCGACCTTGCGGCTCAGCAGGGCATCGTCGATGTGTGCTCGCAGGTTTTCGCCCATCTTGCCCTTGACCTCGTCGGCGTGTGCGATGACCTCGTCCAGGCTACCGTACTGCGCAATGAGCGCGCTCGCCTTTTTGGGGCCGATGCCCGGCACGCCGGGGATGTTATCGGACGTGTCGCCCTTCAGGCCATAAAAGTCGGGCACGAGCGCCGGCGTGATGCCGTGATACAGATCGTCCACGCTCTCGGGCGTCATGATCGCCACGTCGGACAGGCCCTTGCGGGTCGAGACCACGTTGACGTGCTCGGTCACGAGCTGATACATATCGCGATCACCGGTCACCAGCAGCATGTCACAGCCGGCCTGCTCGCCCAGGCGCGCCATAGTGCCCAGAATGTCATCGCCTTCCCAGCCCTCGGACTGCAAAATCGGCACGTTGAGCGCGGCGAGCAGCTCCTTAATCATGGGAAACTGTGCGTGCAGATCGGGGTCCATGGGCGGGCGCTGAGCCTTGTACTGCGGCAGCATCTCCATGCGCACGCGCGGCTTGCCCTTGTCAAACGCCACAACAACGCCGTCGGGATTAAAGGCGTCAATCATCTTGAGGAACATATTCAAAAAGCCAAAGATCGCGTTGGTGGGACGACCGTCCGGCGCGTTCATGGTCGGCGGCACGGCGTGGAAGGCGCGGTGCATGAGCGAGTTGCCGTCGATAACGGCAAAGGTGCGGCGCTTGTCAGACATATTGAATACCTCGCTTTGGGCTGGGCACGGTTTGCTCACTCCAGTTTACACGCTCCCCGCCCCGCGGCCACCGCACATCAAGCTCCCCCGCCACCGCACGCTCCCGAGTGATACGATGGCTCACGGTACATCAACCAGCACGATCGATCCGAAAGGAGCCTGCGTCATGGAGCGTCCCTGCGCATGGAAAAAGTACACACCACAGCAAATCGAGGAGCTCGAGGAGCTTTGCCGCGGCTATAAGCAGTTTTTGAGCGAGAACAAGATCGAGCGCCTGTGCGTCAAGACCGGTATCAAGATGGCCGAGGAGGCG
>DBFAZJ010000159.1:0-2301 GCA_048244295.1 Collinsella sp. | reverse complement strand
AGCTTTGCCGCCAGCTACACGAGCCGTGTGCTGTTTATCCGCGACGGCAAGATCTTCACCGAGCTGCGCCGCGGCGACACCGACCGCCGAGAGTTCTTCGACCGCATTATGGAGGTCGTTGCCATGATGGGCGGTGAGGGCTCCGATGCTCTGTAAACTCGCTTGGGGCAACGTCCGCCGCGCCGGCCGCGACTACCTCGTCTACCTTTTGACGCTCACCCTGGGCGTCACGGTCTTCTATGCCTTTAACACCATCTCGATGCAGGTCGACATCGCCGGAATCGATGAAGAGGGCTTGGCGCAGGTTATGGGCAGCATGCTCGGCGACCTGACGTACTTTTTGGCCGGTGTCATGGCCTTTTTGATGGTGTACGCCAATAACTTCATCATGAAACGCCGCAAGAAGGAGTTTGGCCTGTATCAGGTGCTCGGCATGGGGCGCGGACGCGTCGCCACGATCATGGCGCTCGAGACGGTGATTGTCTCGGTCGTGGCCTTTGTCGCCGGCATTGTGCTGGGTGTGGGACTCTCCCAGCTCATGACGTTCTTTACGGCCTCGCTTTTTAAGACGCAGATTGCCAATTTCCACTTCTTTTTCTCGGTGCATGCGTTCAACCTGACCCTTGCCTGCATGCTCGTAATGTTTGTGCTCACGCTACTGCTGAACCTTCGCGCCGTGCGTCGTACCAAACTCATCGAGCTTATGGGTGCCGAGCGTCGCAACGAGAGTATCAAGACACGCAACCCCTGGATCGCGATTGCCATCTTTGTCGTGGGCGTGGTGCTTGTGGGCATGGCCTATTACCGTCTGCTACGTGATGGGTTCCCGCTAACCGCGACGGACAGCAAGCTGCAAGAGGCCATGAACCAGTTTGGTATTACGACCGCTATGGTTACCGTGGGCACCTTTGCCCTGTTCTGGGGACTCTCGGGCATGCTCATCAAGCTGGTGCAGAGCCTGCGCGGCGTGTATTGGCGCGGCCTCAACATGTTTACCGTGCGCCAGCTTGCGGCCAAGGTCAACACGGTGTGCTTTTCGATGGGCGTCATCGCGATGCTCCTGTTTTTGGCCATCACCTCGGTGACGTGCGGTATGTCGATTGCCAACGTGATGAACGAGAATCTGGAGCGCTATAATCCGGCCGACATGTCGCAGACGTATGTCTATTACACGCCCGATACGCTCGACTTCTACAAAGAGTCTTTCAATCCGTCTGAGGCCGATCGAATGGTGCTGGCCGATAGTACGGTCGATTTGTACTCCGCATGGCACGGCGATCGTATCGATCACGATAACGTTGCAGACGGTATTAAGGGCAAGTCGGCGGACAACAACGACGAGACCGGCAAGAAGGTCAATATTGCCGATGTTGCCGGTGAGCATGTGCAGATCGATTCGTATCTGAGTTACCCGCTTGGCGGTTCGGATCCTTCGGTGACTCCAAGTGAAATGTGCAAGGCCATGGGCGAAAAGCTTCCCAAGGCGTTCGGGGGTAGCAATGCCGATACGATGGGTCTGTTTGTGACGCCGGCGAGCCAGTACAACAAACTGCGTCAGATGATGGGCGAGGAGCCGGTGCACATCGGTCACGGCCAGTATCTGCTCACGTGTGATATGGGCGGCGAGCTGGTCGACCTGTACACCAAGTATATGGCTGGCGGCCATGCCCTTACCTTGGGCGGGCATACGCTCAAGCCCGCAACCGATAAGTCGGACGAAGATACGGCGGCCATCGCTAACTCGGCGATGGGCAGCAATCCGGGTACCGTCGTCGTTGCCGACGAGCTGTTGTCCCAGCTTAATCTGCAGCCGTATTCCAGTAGCCTGCTCGTTAACTACAAACAGGGGATGGATACGACCGAGGCAGACGAGAGCATTAAACACACTCTGCTCGACAATCTGCTCGTTGACGGCAAGGAGCCGGGGTCGTGGGGAATCTTTATCACACGCTCCGAGATGTACACGCAAGCAGCGCAAATGAACGGTCTTATTAGCTACCTAGCCATCTACATCGGCTTTGTATTGGTCGTTGCATGCGCGGCGATTCTGTCGATCCAGCAACTCTCCAACGTGGCCGACGGCAGCCGCAGCTATCGTGTGCTGGCACAGATCGGCTGTGAGGACCGCCAGATTCGTCATTCGGTGATGGCGCAGCAAGCGGTATTCTTCCTGTTCCCGCTGGCAGTGGGCCTGGCGCACTCCTTTGTGGCACTTAAGGTGATCATCGAGCTGGTGAGCATATTCGGAAATATGAGCATCGGTGGCACCGTGGGCCTCACCTGTGCAATCTTCCTGGCAGC
>DBFAZJ010000158.1:0-1584 GCA_048244295.1 Collinsella sp. | reverse complement strand
ATAGCTCAAAGGGGCTCTTGTCGCCCACCGTGGCCAGATCGAGGCCCACGCGCGCGAGCGACGACTCAACGCGGCGGGCAACCTCGGCCTGCGACAAGCCAAGGTTATGCGGACCAAATGCCACGTCCTGTGTCACGGTCTCGGCAAACAGCTGACGCTCTGGATACTGAAACACCACGCCGACCTTTGCCTTAACCGCGGCGGCATCTTTCTTGTTTACCAGGTCGAGCCCCAACGCGTAAACGGAACCTTCCTGGGGACGAATCAGGCCGTTGAGATGCTGAACCAGCGTCGACTTACCCGAACCGGTATGGCCCGCAAGGCCCAGGAACTCGCCACGACGCACCGTCAGCGATACATTGCGCAACGCCCACGGACTGCTGGGGTCGTTGCCCCAGAGAGCCTGTTTGTTCGATGCGCCCTCGACGGCTGAGCGCTTGTGCCAACGGCGACGCTCGCGGGCGCTCAGCGAATAGCTATACGAAAGGTGCGAAATCTCGATGACGGGCTCCAGCGCGTCTGCGCCATCGATTGCAGAGGAGACGTTGTCGGGAATACGAGAATCGGATGCGAAAGGCCGCCCGGCGACACCTGTCCTACTCCGCTTGGTATAAGCCTGCGCTATATCGGCGACCATATCCGCCTCGCGCACCCGTGTGCAAATGGGCACGCCCTTCGCGCGAAGCGCCCTGCCAAGACAGCACGATGCCGGCATATCCAGGTTCAGCCGCGCGAGTTCGTCCGCCCGCGTCAAGATCTCCTCGGGCGTACCGAGCATGGCAACGCGGCCCGCTTGGAAGACAGCAACGCGATCGGCCTCGGCGGCCTCTTCCATAAAGTGCGTAATCATCACGATGGTCATGCCGCGATCGTGGAGCGCATGGCAAGCCTTTATGAGGCCCTTGCGCCCACGCGGATCAAGCATCGAGGAAGCCTCATCCAAAATGAGAACGTGCGGCTCCATGGCGAGCACGCCGGCAAGCGCCACGCGCTGCTTTTGGCCACCCGAAAGCGCATGGGTCTCGTGGCGCTCAAAGCCCACCAGGCCCACGCCCTTCAGCGCCTCGCGCACGCGCTGCGCAATTTGCGCCGATGGCACGCCAAGGTTTTCGGGACCGAACGCAACGTCATCTTCGACAAGCGTTGCCACCAGCTGGTCGTCGGGATTCTGGAATACCATGCCCGCGGTCGAACGAATGTCGTAGACCAGCTCGGGGTCGGACGCATCCATGCCGTTGATGCGTACCGTGCCCGCATCGGGTTGCAACAGCGCATTCAGATGCTTGGCAAACGTCGACTTGCCCGACCCATTGCCACCGAGGATGCAGAAAAACTCACCGTCCTCGATGTTCAGATCGACACCGTCGAGTGCCGACACGGCACCGTCATAACTAAAGGAAACGCCCCGACACTCAATCATGCGCGGCCTTTGACCTGGTCCTTTTTAGGCGTGATGAGGTTGGAGACCGCTTTATACACCGCCAGTGTCAACACCGAGTTAAGCACGGTCTTGATAAGGTTGAACGGCAGCACGGCAGGAATCATGAGCGGGGCGATCACATCGACCGAGCCATACCAGAACCA
>DBFAZJ010000157.1:0-3083 GCA_048244295.1 Collinsella sp. | reverse complement strand
TTTGGCGGCGTCTCCAAGCAGCAGGCCTGCGCTTGGGCCTTTGAGCTCATTACCAAGGAGTTCAAGCTGCCGCTCGATCGCCTGTACTTCACCGTCTTTACCGAGGACGACGAGACCCACGACGTGTGGCGTTCTCTGGGCGTTGCCGAGGACCACATCTCCCGCCTGGGTGAGGACGACAACTTCTGGGCTGCTGGCCCCACCGGACCCTGCGGTCCGTGCTCAGAGATCTACTTTGACATGGGCGAGGAGGTCGGTTGCGGCAGCCCCGACTGCAAGCCCGGCTGCGACTGCGACCGCTTCCTTGAGTTCTGGAACCTCGTGTTTACCCAGTACGACCGCCAGGAGGACGGCTCCATGCCGGAGCTGCCGCACCGCAACCTCGATACGGGCATGGGTCTGGAGCGCATGGCCGCCATCATGCAGCACAAGACCGCTAACTACGATGGCGATCTGATGCAGCACCTCATTAAGCTCGGCGAGGAGATCAGCGGCAAGACCTATGACGCCGACGATTACTCCGGCGCCAGCCGCTCCCTGCGCATCATCGCCGACCACTCCCGTGCCGTCGACTTTATGATCTCGGACGGCATCCTGCCCGGTAACGAGGGCCGCGAGTACGTCCTGCGCCGCCTGCTTCGTCGTGCCGTGTTCCACGGCCGCCTGCTGGGCATTGAAGGCGCCTTCCTGACTAAGTTCATCGACGAGGTCAACGCTCAGATGGGCGAGGCCTATCCCGAGTTGCTCAAGAACGTCGCGCTCGTCAAGGGTATCGTTGCCTCCGAGGAGGAGCGCTTCTCCACGACGCTCGACAACGGCCGCGTTTACCTGGACGAGGCCCTGGCCGCGCTTGCCGAGGGCGCTGTGCTTCCGGGCGATGTTGCCTTTAAGCTTCACGACACCTTTGGTTTCCCCATCGACCTGACCGTCGAGATCGCCGGTACCGCTGGGCACGACGTCGACATGGATGGCTTTACCGCTTGCATGGAGGACCAGAAGGCCCGCGCCCGCGCCAACGCCAAGGGCGATGCCTGGGGCAGCTTCAACGACGTGTGGGTCGAGCTTTCCGACAAGGTTGCCGCGACCGAGTTCGATGGCTATGACAACGATGTGATCGAGGGCGCCAAGGTCGTCGCCATCGTGCGCAACGGCGAGTCCCTCGATTCCGCTGCCGCCGGCGAGGACGTCGAGGTCGTGCTCGACCGCACCCCGTTCTACGCCGAGATGGGCGGCCAGCAGGGCGACGCCGGCGAGCTTTCCGCCGAGGGCGTTTCGCTGACCGTTTCCGATACCAAGAACCACAACGGCCTGTATGCCCACGTCGCGCACGTTGCCGATGGCACGCTGACTGTCGGTGCCGCTGTGACCGCCGCGCTCGACGTCGAGCGTCGTGGCTTCCTGCGCCGCAACCACACCGCCACGCACCTGCTCGACGCCGCCCTTAAGCAGGTCCTGGGCGAGCACGTCTCCCAGGCCGGCTCGCTGGTGACGCCCGAGCACCTGCGCTTTGACTTCACGCACTTCGAGGCTCTGTCCTCCGAGCAGCTCAAGGCTGTCGAGGACCTGGTCAACCAGCAGATCTTCGCTTCCAAGCCGGTCGTGACCCGTGTCATGGGCATCGACGAGGCCAAGGCTGCCGGCGCTGTCGCTCTGTTTGGAGAGAAGTACGGCGATGTCGTCCGCGTCGTCTCCGTGGGCGCCGAGGACCAGCCGTTCTCTCGCGAGCTCTGCGGTGGCACGCACGCTGCCAACACCGCCGAGATCGGCCTGTTCAAGATCATTTCCGAGTCCTCCACGGGCTCGAATGTCCGCCGTATCGAGGCTGTGACCTCTAAGGGTGCCCTCGACTACATGGCCGACCGCCTGGCACTTGTTGACGCCGCTGCCGCTGCGCTCAAGTGCCGCGCGGACGAGGTTCCCGCTCGCGTGGAGAACCTGCAGGCCGAGCTGCGCGAGACTTCCAACAAGCTCAAGAAGGCTCTGACCGGTGGCTCCTCCGACGCCATTTCCAGCGCCATCGAGGGTGCCGTCGAGCTCGGCGGCTACAAGCTGGTCGTCGCTGAGCTTCAGGGCCTTGAAGCTGCCGACCTGCGCAACGTATGGGATACCGTGCACCAGAAGGTCGCCGGCCCCGTCGCTTGTGTCGTCGCCAGCGTGACTGAGAAGGGCACTCCGGCCCTGCTCGCTGCCGGCTCCGATGACGCCGTGAAGGCCGGGTTCCACGCCGGTAACGTGATCAAGCAGATCGCGGGCCTGGTCGACGGTCGCGGTGGTGGCCGTCCCAACATGGCCCAGGCCGGTGGCAAGAATGCTGCCGGCATCGCCGATGCCCTCGCGGCCGCCAAGACCGCGCTCGGCGCCTAAGAATCTAAGAAGTCACTGTGGTCGCGCTTGCGTTGGACATAGGGGAGACCAGGATTGGCATCGCCGTCTCGAGCCGTGATGGCAAGATGGCGATGCCCGTCAAGGTGCTCCCGGCCGCCGAGGTCACCGGTATGGCCAAGACGTTCCGCTACCTGGTTGAGGACTATGAGCCCGACATCCTGGTAAGCGGACGTCCCCTGACCATGGCCGGTGAGCCCGGCCCTCAGGCCGAGCGCGTTGCCACTGTGGCGCAAAAGATTGCCGACGAGCTCGATCTTCCGCTGGAGTTTGAGGACGAGCGCCTGTCCTCGCAAGAGGCCAAGCGTATCCTGCGCGAGCAGGGACTCAACGAAAAGCAGATGAGGGGCAAGATCGACATGATTGCCGCCAGCCTGTTTTTGCAGACGTGGCTTGATCGTAAAAACGAGGAGGTCCAGCATGACTAGCGCTTCCGATCCGCGCCAGCCGAATCGTACGCAGCAGCCGGCGTCGCGCCCTGCCCAGCTTGGCCAGCGTCCGGCACAGCCGACGCAGCGTGCAGCTCAGCCTGCCACGCGCCCGGCGCAGTCCTTCTCTCGTTCGGCCCAACCTGTTCAACGGACGGGTCAGCAGCCTTCTGCTCGTTCGGTTCAGCATTCGGCTTCTCACGCGGCTCAGCAGCCCACTGCTCGTACGGCCCAGCCTGCAGGCGGCACCCGCTTTAAGCAGCAGGCACCTAC
>DBFAZJ010000156.1:0-2322 GCA_048244295.1 Collinsella sp. | reverse complement strand
CTTTTTCGCCATCCAGATGGCGGTGACTGCCAAGTACGGTCGCAAAATGGACATCAACGTCATCACGTTTTGGATGTTTGTGGGCAACGGCGTGCTGAGCCTGGCAACGTCGCTGCTATTCGAGACCCAAGCGCCTCTGTCCGTGTGGACGCCGAGCTTTATCAGCGCGATGGCGTTTCTCTCGGTTGGTTGCACATGCGCGGCTCTGCTCATCCAAAACGTCGGCCTGGCGCATGTCTCGGCCTCGACGGGCTCACTGCTCCTTTCGATGGAGTCGCCTTCGGGCGTGCTGTTCTCGGTGCTGCTGATGGGGGAGGCGCTTACCTCGCGCCTGCTCGCCGGCTTCGCGCTCATCTTTCTTTCGATTATCTTGAGCGAGACGCATTTCGATTTTTTGCGTCGAAAGCCGCGTCCGCAATTGTAAACAATTTGTTGCGCCGCCTCCCGGGCCGGCATTTTTTATGTGTCGCCCTTAAAGTAGTACCTTGCACTTTACGCTATCAAAGTGCTTGCTGCAAAAACGTTACTGGAGGGCATCTATGGCACCAGCACTGTCCGATCTTCAACCGCAATCAGCGCCCAAGGCCACCGCGGCGGCGCAGACCGCTATCGGTGACGGTCTTGTTGCAGAAGCTCAGGCTTTTGCAGATGAGCTCGCTGCGTGGCGACACGATTTACATCAGATGCCCGAGCTGGGTAATAGCCTCCCGCAGACCTCTACGTATATCCAAGCGCGCCTGACCGAGATGGACATCCCATTTGCTACGCTCGTCGATGGTTCCTGCGTTGTGGGCCTTGTCGGCGCCGGTGCCGCCGCGGCCCAAGGCAATGGCATCTGCACGAATGAGCAGGCCGGTACGGTCATCATGCTTCGTGGCGACATGGACGCCCTGCCCGTTGCCGAGGAATCCGGCGAGCCCTTTGCATCCACCAACGGCTGCATGCACGCTTGCGGTCACGATATGCACGCGACGGCGCTGCTTGGTGCGGCTCGTATGCTCAAAGCGCGCGAGGCAGAGCTTGTTGATGCCAACGCTACGGTTAAGTTGCTGTTCCAGCCGGGCGAGGAAACCTTTGAGGGTGCCCGCGCCGCCATCGCCGACGGTCTGCTGCAGAACCCGCGCCCTCAGGCGGCCTTTGCCATGCACGTTAACAGCCAATCGCCGCTCGGCCTGGTGCTCTATGGGAGCCCGGCGCTTTCGGGCGTGTATGGTTTCCGCATCACGCTGCAGGGCAAGGGCGGCCATGGCTCGAGCCCCGAGATCTGCATCGACCCCATCACGACCGGCGTCCATGTGCACCTGGCGCTTCAGGAGCTCATCGCTCGCGAGGTGCCGGCCGCCAAGGAGGTCGCACTGACCGTGGGTAAGTTTGCCGGTGGCCAAGCGGCCAACGTCATCCCGGATACCTGCGTGCTCGAAGGCACGCTGCGCGGCTTCGACGTCGAGCTCATGGAGCACCTCAAGACCCGCATCGCGGAGGTCGTTAACGGCGTTGCCACAACATATCGTACGCCGGCGACCATCGAGACGCTTTCGGATGTTCCGCCGCTTGTACTCGACAGCGATATGACTCAGGCGTCGCTTGGCTACGTGGGCGCAGTGCTGCCCAAGGCGGCTTTCTTGCCGCTTTTCCATGCCATGGCGAGTGAGGACTTCGCGCTTATCTCGAGCGAGATTCCGAGTGCGTACTTTACCGTGGGCGCGGCCGTAACCGACACGGACGAGCATTTTGCCCAGCACCATCCCAAGGCACGTTTTAACGATGCCGAGCTGCCGCTCGGTGCTGCGGCCTATACCGCCGTCGCTTTGGGCTATATCGCCGACCACCGGTAGCATCCAACCTTGCCTTTCAAGCCTGCGGGCATGGCCATAAGGCCTATGCCCTTGTCTTTCAAGGCAATCTTGGGCACTACCGGCGCCATTGTCTCGGGCGTGCTGTTCGACGCCACGGGCTCCTTTGCGAGCACCTGGATCGTGTGTCTGGTGTGTTCTGTGGTCATGCTCGTGTTCCTGCTGGTATCCGAGCCCATCGCCGCCAAGCTGCGCGCGAGCGTGGCGGGGGAGTAGACGTCCGTCGCTCTTTTCTGTTCGCCCCGTTCTGTCCGTGGCTGCCCTGGAAGCCGAATGGATGCTCGTACCATCATTCGGTTTCCAAGGCGGCCACGGGCCTACGAAATGATCCGTTTTCCTCCGTCCCCAACAGATCACGTGATTCGAAGGGGACGGAGGAAAGCGGATCACAAACAGCGGTGGCGCGTCGGGCCGAACGAGCCCCCCAACCCACGTTAAGTAAGAAGCCCCCCCCCGGTTTGTTTTTTTT
>DBFAZJ010000155.1:0-18084 GCA_048244295.1 Collinsella sp. | reverse complement strand
GCTGCGAATATGGACGTCGAGGGCAAAGCGGCCCTGGAAGACATGCGGGATGCTCTTTCGGGTTTCGTGTACGCGCCTATGCCTGCGGAGGGGTTTCGAAGCCTTGCGACGTACGAGCGCGCTCGAGGTGAGCTGGGCGCGTAGCGGTCTTGGCGGGCGGTCATTCCGCTGAGCGCGAGATCTCGCTTAATTCGGGAAAGAACGTTGTGGTGGCACTGAAGGAAGCCGGCTACACCTCGGTGGAGCTGCTCGATACGGCCGCTGATGACTTTATGGTAACCATGGCGACCGGCGGCTTTGACGTGGCGTTTATCGCCATGCACGGTGCCGGCGGCGAGGATGGTGCCATGCAGGGCGCCATGGAGACCCTGGGTATCCCCTACACGGCCTCGGGCGTGCTTGCTAGCGCCTGCGGTGCCGACAAAGAGGTCTCTAAGCTCCTGTACGCCAAGGCGGGCGTTCCCATTGCCCCCGGCCTTGCGCTCGAGGTGGGCGATGAAGTCGATATCGATCATATCGTCGAGGTTTGTGGCGAGCGCTGCTTTGTGAAGCCGGCCGTCAACGGTTCCAGCTATGGCATTTCCCTGGTCCATGAGCCCTCCGAGCTGCCCGCGGCAATTGCCAAGGCGTTTGAGTACGGCGACAAAGTGCTGGTCGAGAAGTGCATCGAGGGTACCGAGATCACCGTCGGCGTGTACGGCGAGGACGACGTGCGCGCCCTGCCGATTGTCGAGATTCGCAAGCCCGAGGACTGTGAGTTCTACGATCTGGACGTGAAGTATGTCGACCCTACGGATATCCATCGTATTCCGGCGCAGATTTCACCCGAGAATTACGCTCGCGCTCAGGAGCTTGCCTGTGCTGCTCACAAGGCCCTCGGTTGCCTGGGCATCTCGCGCAGCGATTTTATCGTGAGCGAGGACGGCCCCGTTATCCTCGAGACCAATACCATTCCCGGCATGACCGATACGTCGCTGTATCCGGATGAGATCCGCCACACCGACGACATGACGTTCCCGCAGGTCTGTGACAGCCTGATCCGTATGGGCCTTCGTCGAGCGGGCATTGCATGCTAATCGAGGACGCGGTTTCGTCAGGAACGCCGCAGTTTGTCATCGACTCCTATGCCACGCTTGCCGAACGCGCCAAAACGCAGTCCTTTGGTCTTATCGAGGAAGATGTGATTGTCCTCGATACCGAGACCACAGGTCTTTCGGTGCAGGACAATGAACTGATCGAGATCTCGGCGGCCCGTCTTTCGGGCCGCGAGATCGTCGACCGTTTCGATACCTTCGTGCATCCCAAGCAGCTGATTCCCGCCGAGATTACCGAGCTCACGAGCATTACAAATGCCGATGTGGCAGATGCCCCGTCGGCCGTTGAGGCCGTCGCCGCTCTCGCCGATTTTGTCGGTGGTTGCCCAGTGATCGCACATAACGCCACGTTCGACCGCTCATTTATCGAGTCGGTCAAAGGCGGCGTCAACGTGAGCGATATTTGGATCGATTCGCTGGCGCTGTCGCGAATCGCGCTTCCGCGCCTGGCCTCGCACAAGCTGTCTTTTATGGCCGATCTGTTTGGCTGTGACTCGGTATCACACCGTGCCAATGCCGACGTCGACGCCCTGTGTGGCGTATGGCGCGTGTTACTCGTGGCACTCACCGACTTGCCCCGGGGCCTCATGGCGCGCCTAGCCGACATGCATCCGGACGTGCCTTGGTCCTATCGTCCTATCTTCTCATTCTTGGCAGGGCAGAACCCTGGCTCTATCTTCTCTCTCAGCGCCGCTCGTGCTGATGTTCTCAAGGCCGATCGCGCTGACGATCGGGTGGACGCCGACGAACTGCCGGTCCTCAAGATGCCGAGTCGTGAGGAGATTGAGGCAGACTATGCGCCAGGTGGCCTGGTCAATCGCATGTATCCCACCTACGAGCCGCGTGATGAGCAGATCGCGATGGCGCTCGAGGTCCGCGATGCGCTGGTCGCGGGCACTCATCGTGTAATTGAGGCGGGCACGGGCGTCGGCAAATCGATGGCCTATCTGGTGCCTTTTGCCGAGGCAGCGCGCCGTAACAACATCACGGTTGGTATTGCGACCAAATCGAACAATCTTGCCGACCAGCTCATGTACCATGAGCTGCCAAAACTTGCCGAGCAACTGGACGGTGGTCTGTCATTTTGCGCTCTCAAGGGCTATGACCACTATCCGTGCCTGCGCAAGCTTGAGCGCATGAGTCGCAGCCAGGTCGAGATTACCACCAAGCGCGATCCGGCGGACACGCTCACGGCGGTCGCGGTCATTATGGCGTACGTCTGCCAATCAGCCGATGGCGACCTCGACTCGCTTGGCATTCGGTGGCGCAGCGTCAACCGCCCCGACTTTACGACGGCCTCGCGCGAGTGTGCTCGTCGCCTCTGCCCGTTTTTCCCTGATAAATGTTTGGTCCACGGCGCTCGCCGTCGTGCGGCGCATGCCGATGTGGTGGTCACCAACCATTCCCTGCTGTTCCGCAATGTCGCGGCCGAGGGCAGGATTTTACCTCCGATTCGTCATTGGGTAATCGACGAGGCCCATTCCATCGAGCGCGAGGCGCGCCGTCAGTGGGCGC
Source organism: Collinsella sp. (assembly GCA_048244295.1). Lineage (GTDB taxonomy): Bacteria > Actinomycetota > Coriobacteriia > Coriobacteriales > Coriobacteriaceae > Collinsella. The sequence continues at coordinate 15,475 of DBFAZJ010000155.1, read as the reverse complement.
GCGTGGTGTCGGCGGACGAATCACGCGTTCTGTTTGAGCGCCTGGGTGGCTCGAGCACCGGTGCGCTAAGCCAGGTTTCCCGTGATTTGGCAACCTCCGAGGGCTCTACGCTCTATCTGGGCCTTACTGCCAAGGCGACGTCGACGGTTGCGCGCGCGAGCATGGCAATCGCCGACGTGTTCGATGGCGTTCGCGAGCTCGGCCGCCGTGCGCGTGGGGGTTATGACAATGCCAATCTATGGATTGGCCCCGAGCTGCGCGAATCTGACGACTGGCATGATTTCTTACAGTCGGCCTACACTGGCATCGACGCATTGGAACAAGCTGACAAGAGCGTCGACGCGCTGGTGCAAGCCGTCGCCGCCGACAAGCCCGAGGTTGTTGTCGACCTGGGTGATATCTCGCGCCGCCTGCACGAGCTGGTCGAGAACCTCAAACTCATCATTGATGGCACCGATGAACACTACGTGTATTCGCTGCAGGTCAATCGCAGGCTGCGTGCCGGCGGAGAGTCGATGACCGCAGAGCGCATCGACATTGGCGAGGCCTTGGCAACCGAGTGGCTGCCCGAGGTTCACACGGCTATCTTTGCCTCGGCGACTATGACGGTGTCCAAAAGCTTTGAACACTTTAACCACGCGGTCGGCCTCGATCGCATCGGTGCTTCAACATCCTCATCGCTGCACTTGGACTCGAGCTACGACTTCGATTCGAACATGGCTGTAGTCGTTGCGGGCGATATCCCCGATCCGCGCGATCGTGAGAGCTATCTTACGGCGCTCGAGCGCGTGCTGGTCGACGCCCATCTTGCCATGGGCGGATCGGTGCTCACGTTGTTCACCAATCGGCGCGACATGGAAGACCTGTACGCCCGCGTTGAGCCCAAGATGGCCCGTGCGGGTCTGGAGCTCAACTGCCAGCAGCGCAACTCATCTCCTCGTCGCCTGCGCGACCGGTTTATCAATGAGCCGACCTCGTCGCTTTTTGCGCTTAAGGCCTTCTGGGAGGGGTTTGACGCCAGCGGCGAGACGCTGCGTTGCGTCATCATTCCCAAGCTGCCGTTCTCGAGCCCCACGGACCCGCTCTCGTGCGAGCGCAACCTGCGCGAAGACCGCGCTTGGGCGCGCTATTCGCTGCCCGAGGCGGTGCTCGAGGTTAAGCAGGCGGCCGGCCGCCTTATCCGCTCGTCGACCGATTGCGGCGTGCTGATTCTGGCCGACCCGCGCCTGGTGACGAAGGGCTACGGAAAGAAGTTCTTAACGTCGCTGCCCACGAGCTCCTACCAGCGCATCGAATCGGCGCAGATCGGTCACTATCTGCAACTGTGGCGCGCACGTCACGAGCGGCGGCGCTAAAGCGGACAGACGAGGGTTTTTGCCATATCGCACAGACGCTTTGACAGGGCGGGGTCATCCAAGATGCGGATGGCTCCGCCCGCTGCGATTACCTGGCTCAGTAGCCAACGCTCGGAGCCATAATGCACGGTTACCGTTGCCATGTCTGCCCCGCTGTGCTCGATTAGGGTGATGCCGGCCCAGTCCAGATGCTCCGCCATATCGAATGGCATCAAGAGCTTTGCACTATGCTGTGTCCGGGCAAGGGAATCGTGGAGGGATGCAACGTCCGGTGCGTGAGGCACGACGGAGTCTTCCGTCAAGGCGAGTCCCTCGATTTTATCCATGCGATAGGTGCGCTGCTCATCGACTGTGATGTCCCAGGCAATCAGGTATGTTTGGTCGCCGTTTGCCGTAATGCGCAAGGGGTCGACCAGACGCTCGCGTGGCCGTGCATCGTCCATCGAGCGATACGAGATGCGGCAGCGAACGCCGTCCTGAATGGCGCAGCTCAGCTGCTGCCAGTGCGACCCGTGGTTGACGGTGTCAAAGACGCGCTGGTTATAGCCGAGCTCTTCGGGTAGAAGGGCATGTCGAATCCGAGCTGCCGTCTGCGGCTCGATCCCCAACGATTCAAGTTCATGGTTGAGCACAGCGCCTTCGGCGGCACTCAGGCGCAGCGGTAGCACACGTCCGGCGTCACCGGTGAGGACCACACGCTCGCCGTGGCATTCGCAGATGATGCGCGCACCCGATTCTCGGTCCGCGAGCGTCGAGACGATCTCGAGAATCTCGTCGAGCGACACCCCCGTGATGTCAAAGCGACTGCAAATCTCGGTTCGTGTCATGCCGCTCTCGCCGGCGGCATAGAGGGCCTCCATGATGTCGATGGCGCGCGAGAGTCTCTGCTCGCTGGTGAGTTTACGCACGGGCATACTCGTGCACCGTCCTTTCAATGAGGTGGTTCCACGCCTGCTTGAGCGATTTGGGGGCCATGGGTCTCATGCCGTCCATGGCGTGGGCCATGCAAAATGAGGCGGCGGCTTCAAGGTTGCGCACGTCAACGGTCCAGATCCATCCCGCATCGGTGTGTGCGAGCTCACCTCGCCCGCGCGTGAGGCCGTTGATCATATCGATCTGCGTCTGAGGGGCGAACGAGAACGTAGCTGCAACGGGCGGCCGGTCGGCAAAATCGAATTCAAAGAACAGATAGTCGTTGAGATTGAAGTCCGCAGGGATGGCGTAGGCCTTCGAAGGACGCCAAGCGCGAACGATGCGGTCGCAGCGGAATGTCCTGATGCCGTCGGTAACATTGTCGAGGCCGCAGAAGTACGCCACGCCCTCGCGCTCGAACATGCCGTAGACGCAGACGGTACGTTCTTTCTGCTCGCCGCGTCCGTTCTGATATAAAAATCGCAGCGCGCATCGCTCGGCAAAGGCACTCCATACCGCATCGACGGTGGGAGAGCGGCGGATCGGTGCTTCGTCCACCGCCGACATGCCGGTGAGGTAGGCAATTTTGGAGCGAATATCGGCAAGCGGCGCGGCAAAGGTGGAAGAGCCGGCCGCTAGCGTCTGGTCGATGGCGTTGAGTAGGATGTCGGCGTCGTCTGCGGTGATGAGGCCGCCTGCAGCAAACGTGTGCTCGCGGTCGATTGTCCACGAGCTTTCCTCGGTCTCCTGCGCACCGGCGGGGCGAACCTCCTTGATTAAGATGCCACGCTCGAGCAGTTTGTCACGATCGCGCCGAAACTTGCGCTTATCCGAGTCGATGTTGCCCGAGCCATATCCCAGGTCAGAATCCAAGACAATCTGCTCGGTCGTCAGCGGTTCGGGGGAGCTGTTGAGCACAAAGAAAAGGTTGAGGATGCGCTGAGCCGTTTTATCGAAACTGGGCTCCGAACTTCCCTTTTTAATTGTCGCGGTCGCGTCGCTTGCCGTCATAGAGTCCTCGCATGAGAAGGTGATTTGCTGCCATGATTTTAGTCCGATATGGAGATTAGGCTATATCCTTGTCCGCTCGGGGCGTTAAGATGGGCCGAATTCGGTCGTTTGCGCTCGCTCGGGGTATACTTTCGACTATATACGGTTCTAATGTGCATGCATTGGGCCTATTTGTCGGATTATGGATGTGGAGCGCACATGGCGAACACCCAGAACTATATTAACCACCTGCTGCAGAACACCGGCATTACGCCGGCATGCAGCGAAGAAGAGCGCTTGGCTGCCGAGGATATCGCTCAGATCTTCCGCAACCACGGCTTTGATCCCGAGGTTCAGGAGTTCAATGCCCCGGCGCCCAGTAGATTGGCATTTGCCGTTACCGGTATTCTTGCGTTTGCCGGCGCCCTGCTGATGGGTATCGGCGGCGGTGTCGGCTTGGTCGGCACCTTGCTGGCCATTGTCGGTGCCGTTCTTTACGTGCTCGAGCGCACGGGCCGCCCCGTGGTTTCGCGCCTGGGCAAGACGGGCGTGAGCCAAAATGTCATCGCCTACCACAAGGCCTCGGGCCCGCTCGCATCTCCGCGCAACCGCCCGGTGGTCGTTGTCGCACACTACGACTCTCCCCGTGCTGAGCTGCTCGCCCGCGAGCCTTATGCCTCGTATCGTGCGCTCATCGCCAAGCTGTTGCCCGTTGCCACGGTTGCCCCCGCTGCCGTTGCCATCCTGCGTATCCTGCCGCTCCCCGGCGCGCTCAAGGTTCTGCTGTGGATTGTCGCGATCCTCGCTTCCCTCGTTGCGCTTGCCAACGCGGCAAACATCATCTCTAACCGCCACATTCTTCCCTATACGTCCGGCGCGGTGTGCAACAAGTCTTCTGTCGCCGCTATGCTCGGCGTTATGGACAACGTTGCTCCCTTCCAGGGCGAAAACGAGTTTCCCGACGATGTTCCGTTCGATACCTATTTTGGGGAGCAGAAACGTCGTGCCGAGGAAATGGCGCGCGCAGCGGCGGAGTATGCCGCGGCCCAGCAGCAAAACGACTACGGCAACACCATCGAGTATGAAGAGCCTACCTACGCCGAGGACGAGTTCGGTCAGCCGATTGCTCCCGACGCTCAAGCCGAGCCCGAACAGGGCGAGGCTTTCGATGAGCAGATCGAGGGCTTTGAGGGTGCGTCTGCCGACGAGACGCTGATTGGCGCCATCGTGCCCGAGGAGCAGAACCAGGCTGTCCAGGCCGAAGAGCTCAATGACGAGGTTCCCGCTGCCGAGCCGGCGGAGGAGCCTGCCGCGGCCGAGCCCAAGCTCTATCGCAATGCCGCCGGCAACATCCGCTTTGGTTCGGATGCCATCCGTGCGCTCGGAATGCTTCCCGAGTCCTGCACGCTCGATTACGAGGAGGGCGAGGAGCCGACGTTTGAGCCTGAGCCTGCCCCCGTCGTGGCTGCGCCTGCGCCCGTTGTCGCTGCGGATGATGAGTCTGCCGCGGTTACCTCTGCCGTTGCCGAGCCCGAGGCGGTGTCCGCGATCGATCCCGCGGCAGGACTGGACATTTTGGCTCCCGCCGCGCCGGCGCAAGACGTTGCGGACGAGTCTGACGACGATTACGTTGAACAGCCGAGGTGCGTGTCTTACGAGAGCGATACTGATTTTTCGGCCGAGATTCCCGCGGCAACGCCCCATGCCGATATTGCATCCGCGTTCTCTTCGATTGGCGCCAGCGCTTCCAACTTCTTTAAGGGCGCGCTTGCAAAGGGCAAGAAATTTGTCGACGATTTCGAGGAGAAGCGCGCTGCCGCACGCGAGGCTGCCGAGCAGGAGGCTATCGCTCAGCAGCAGGCAGCCGAGGCGGCACGTGAGCTCGCGGCGCAAGAGTTCGAGCAGAACGAGGCTATGCAGTCCGTGCCCGTCGACGCTGCCGAAGCTACAACGTCCTTTGAGTCCCAGCAACCGGCGTCCGCGGATGTTGTTGAGGCGACGACGTCTTTCGAGGCCCAGCAGCACGTCGATAGCACCATGTCGTTTGATGCCGCACAGTTCGATTCCACGATAACGTTTGAAAAGCAAGGTACCGCGATTGCCGAGCCCCTTCCTGCTTCCGATGAGCAGGACGACGCGGCAGACGATGACGAGCCCATTGATGCTGCCGAAATTCAGGATGCTGCCGAGGACGAGCCCGTCGAGGCCAACTCTGACGAAGAGCAGTACGCGGCAGCCGAGCAGGATGATTCGACCGAGGTCGAGCAGGAGGAAGTGCCTGCGGTTTCCGAGACTCCCGAGACGGATGAGTCGAGGCCTTACTCCACGCAGATTTTCACCATGCCGACCCCGAGTGGTTCCGGTGCCACGGTTGCCAATGTCGCTCCCACCCAGGACGAAACGGTCGATTCCCTTATGGCCCAGATTTCCTCCCAGGCATCGCCGCGTCCGCAGATGAATGTTCCCGATCCGGCGTCGGCACCGTCGCCTGCACCTTCCTCGTCTCCGCTGGCTTCGGTCCCCGATCCGTCGCTGCCGTCTATGAAGCAGGCAAACGTTGCGTCTCGCACGTCGCTGTTCGACCTTCCCGATCCCTCTGCCCAGGTCAACGACCCCTTTGCTACTGCCCAGGGTCCCGAACCCACATCGGCACCCGTTGCGCCTTCTATGCCCGTTGCGTCGGGCGCGCAGCCGATCGAGACCATTTCGGCTCCCGCCCCGGCGGCACCCAAGTCTCGCAAACGCGGCCTGGGTGGCCTGTTCGGTCGTAAAAGGAAAAACGAGCAGGACAGCATGAGTGATTGGCTGGGCGTCGAAGACGATTACGATGCCAAGAAGTCCGGTCGCGGTATCGGTTCGTGGGATAACTTCGAGGACGATAACGATGGCTGGAAGGGCGGCGCTACGTCTTCCGATGGCGCTTCTTCCGAAGATATGCTCTCGGCTGTCGCCTCTATGGGCGATGATGAGCTGCTCGGTCACGATATCTGGTTTGTGGCAACGGGCGCCTCGGATTGTGATGGCGCCGGCATGAAGGCCTTCTTGGCTTCGCATCGCGATAAGCTCCGCGGCGTATTCTTCATCAATCTTGAATCCGTCGGCGCCGGTAGGCTTTCGGTGGTGACGGTCGAGGGCGAACAGCAGCTGCTCAAGGGCGATCGCCGCATCATGAACCTGGTCAGCAAGGTGTGCAAGTCGTTCCATGTCGATTGTGGCGCGCTCGAGATGCCCTATGCCAAGACCGATGCCTATGCCGCGCTCGAGGCGAGCCGCCGAGCCCTCACCATCGCCGGCGTGGACGGCACGCGTCTGGCTTGCGCTCGTACCGAGGACGACCTGCCCCACAATGTCAACCCGACGAACATTGCCACGGTATCCGAGGTCGTGACCGAGGTTATCCGCCGTTCGTAGACGGAGCTCTAAGGAGTCAACGTGTTTTCGTATATTAAGCGCCATTGGCCTGTCTACGTGATTTTGACCTTGATTGCCATTGCGTTAGGATTTGGGGCTGCCTACATCGTGGGTGCAAAGGGCTCGACCCCCGCCTCCGCAATCAGCGAAGAGGTGGAGCAAGAACAGAGCACGGGTGCCGATGGGATTCCTGAGTCCGAGCAGGCAATCGTTGATGGTGGATCTTCGTCTGCAGAGTAGATACGGCGATTTACATGATTGAAAGCGGGCGAGCCGGGGGACTGGCTCGCCCGCTTTTTCATCGCGCTAGCGCTTCTTTGGAATCGACCTAAGGCGAGCGAACCATAGGGCTGCGGCACCCGAGGTCAGGAGTGCGGTGATGCAAGCGGCGATGGGAACTGATCCTGTTGCCGGTAGGTCCTGCGGTAGGGTACAGCGTTGAATGACACGGTCCTCGTCATGTGACTCAAGTTTATCGCCGCCGCCGTTGCGGCAAAGATCGACGCGCGCGCTGTTGGTGAGTGCGGTTTGGGGCGTATAAGCCGACGTTACCTGCATGTGTACGACTGCGCCCCGAGCGTCTGTGCCAAGGATTGCTTTGGCATCGTCAAGGTCGTCGTGCTCATCTTTGAGATCATCGCGGGTCCAAGAATCCGCATCGCTTCGAGTCGTGAAGTCGGCGGCTACCGCACCGTATTCAATTCGAATACCCGTTACGACGGTATTGGACGCAAGGTCGAGTTCTTTCGCCTCGAGTGTGGTGGATTCCGTGGTCGAGACATCCGCCTTCCAGAGGTGCCAGCCGTCGTAATCGACGAGGCGGCAATCCTCACCCAGACTCTCCCTTACTTCGTCGGACTCAAGCCAAGGATTTTCGTGCCCATCGTCAAGTGTCGCGTTTGCCGGCTCATCGACGTCTGTCGAGTCCAACGGCGTCGTGCGATACCACACGTTGCACAGACCATTGAGGTCGCCGATGGCGACGGGGGTTTCGATTGAGACGAATCTCGCCGTATCGTCCTCGGCGCACTCAAGATCATCGGTAATTGTGAACTCATCAACCCAGGTAGTTGAATCGTTTCGAGCGTCGATGGTATAGGAGAAAAGCCCATCCGTATTGGTTTTCATCGCGGCACGGTTTTTACCATCGCCGTTAGCCAACAGGCCCTTTTCGATAGGTTGGACAAGTTCCTGACGCTTGTCGACCTGCCCCTTGATCTCGATGGGCGCATCCTTCATCGCGACGGATTGGACTTCTCCCGTATCCTTTATTTCAAACGTTATCTCCTCGGCAAGGTCATGGGTCCGCGGAGACATCATTTCGCGCAACGAGTAGGTGCCGGGCGCAAGATGTTCGACGCGGTGTGGCTTGTCGGATGAGGTCCAGGAGTCTATTTCGGTTTTATCGGGACCATATAAGGTGAGCTGTGCGCCTTCCACTTCCTGCTCACCGCTTGCATCGACCTTGGAGATATCAACCTTGGTGTAATCGTCGGATACGTTAAGCCGTGCTTCTACAACGGGTGTTTTCTGGTCGGCATAAGTAAGGTCGACAATATGGGTTGTCTGACCGAGCAAGAAGCCTGCCGGCGCTTGAGTCTCGACAACCTCGTAGCGTGCGGTGCCAGATCCCAGTGGGAGGTTGTCCGCGCGTGCTTCTCCAGTTTCATCCGTCGTGACGGTCGCGACAGTCTCACCGTCGAGCGCGGCAATGCTACCGTCGGAGCGCACGATATCACCCGAGGCACGGATCTCAAAGACGGCGCCCGCGAGGCTGCTGCCGTCTATGGCATCGGTTTTAACGATCCTGATGTTTCCGGTCGCGGCGTGGTCATAATACGAGGCGATTGCAACGGGCGTTAGGTTCATGTCGGTGGGTATGTTTACCTCGATCTCTTCGCCGACAAGATAGGGCTCTTTGGCCGAGGTTTCGCGTACATAATAGGTGCCCGGCACGAGCGATTCGGGCAGTGTGACGGTCCCGGTCGCGTCAGTCGTAAAGGTGTCCATTACGTTATGTGCTGGATACCAGCAAGTTTGTGAGACAGGTTCGTGATTGCTGTCGAGGAGTTGGAAGGTGAATCCGGCTAGGGGAACAGAAGCGCCTGTTTGGGCATCGCGTTTTACAATCTGGAGATGCGTCGACAGAGCGTGGTTGTCCACGATATATTGAAGCTCGGCGCCGTCGGAAATCTGATTGGCCCCGACGGTCCATTCCCCTGCACGTTTAAAACCCTCGGGGACGGTTTCCGGAACCTCGCGAACCGTGTAGCCGGCACGGTCGTATGGGACGGCTCCGTGGACACCGGCGGGTCGCTTGCCTGTGCCGAACCACGCTTCGGGCTGATCTTTGGTGGAGGCAAAGCCATAGATGTTTGTGGTCAGTGTGCCAACAACCTGCTGAGAGCTGTTGCTGACAACCTCAAAGACAACACCACCCGCCGGCTGCTCCAGGCCGGATTGGTCGCTATTGCCGTAATCCTTGAATTTGGAAATCTCAAGGTTAAACGCAATGGGGATATCGGAAACGCGAGATTCGATCTCGACCACGCCTGAATCGCCGAGCTGGTCGGCTCCAACGGTATAGGTCCAGCTGTCGTTGGATGGCAGGTAGCCCTCGGGGGCTTTTGATTCGTAGATGGTAAAGGTTCCTAAGGGGATATCGGCGAGAGTGGCCCGACCGCTTTCGTCGGTCGTGAGGATTTGCGCCCATCCAGGGGTTGATTGTGATACGCACGTGAACTCTGCTCCTGCGAGTGAAGATCCCACCTGGGGGCCGGCATTCGTCGCGGCATCGAGTTTTACGATACGCAGGTTGATGGTGCCGGGCTGTTCATCAATGGCGACCCGCCCGCCGTCATTCCCCGTGGTAAAGGCAATACGATCGTGGCGGGGGACATAGCCGGCCGGCGCCTTCGTTTCAACTAGGTAGTATGCTGTGTTGGGCAGAAGTGTTGCTTGCGCTCGACCGTTGCTGTCCATCTTGATGGTGCCGACACGCGCGCCGCTGGCGCTCTCAAAAATATCGAATGTTGCTCCGGTAAACTGATAGGTATTGTTTCCGCTGGTAATAACGGTGTTAGCAGACTGCTTTTGGAAGGAAACAGAGACCGCCGGCAGTACATAGAGCATGTCTTGACGTTTGCTGCCGCCCGATACGGTTCCTAGATAGCGCCGCGCGCGGTGCGGAGCGGCTTTGATGCTTCCTGATTTTGCGCTGTCGTGGAGCCACCGCGCAGCCGCCACGACTTCATTGTCGGCGGTAAAGTGTCCGCTCTTGGTTTTACCCTGAGCGGTCGTGTAGGAGTAGGTGCCGTCGACATGGGTAGTGCCGTTGAGCATCCATACGGCAAGCTGGGTGGCGGCGCGGGCGCGATCGGGTGAAAGATGGTAACCGCCAAACGACGTGGCGGTAGGATATCCGTGACAAACGATTGCCGCGAACTCGTCGTCGAGCCACACCCAGCCTTGATCAAAGTTGAGCCATGGGCCGCCCGGTTTGGTGGGGCCGGGGCGCTCCTGGTTCATGCAGTAGGCAATCGAGGCGTCTTGAGCTTCATACTTGCCGATGAAGAAGGGTCCACAATCATCGCTAATAGTGCGGAAGCCGAGCTGGTCGTAGCCATCGACGGCAAATGCGGCTCCCGGTGCCAGGCAGCCGAAAAGCAGGAAGAGGAGCAGGAGCAGCGGACCTGTTGCGATTGCGCTGTGGACAGAGTGCGTGGGTGCGTTGGACATGGCTGCTCCTTATCCCTCGTGCGTCGCACGGGGAGGCTGCGACGCGTAGGATGAGGCTACCCCCGAGGTTCATGCGGGTAAGTACCGGAGCCTGACCAAAAGCTTGCCCAATTCCTGACAAATTGAGCTCAAATACAACAATCAAGCAAAAGCGCAGGTAGAAGATAAGGGGAACAGGAAGCCAAAGGTCCTCGTCTCCACAATTGACGCGATTTTCAAACGAATCTCCACAGCTAAAACAAGCATCGCCACCCTTGTATCGAACAAGACAACCGCGTTATACTAGCCAACAGACAAGCGGGCATCGCCAAGTGGTAAGGCATCAGCTTCCCAAGCTGACATTCGCGGGTTCGAGTCCCGTTGCCCGCTCCAGTTAAGAGCACAAGCACGGCACCATCACGGTGCCGTGCTTTTTTCAATAAAGCGCCGGGACTCGAACCCGCCAGGGTGCGAGCGTTAAATAAACGCGAAGCGTTTATAGCGAGCAGGCAAGGTCGCCGATAGGCGGCCGCAGCCGGTGCGGATTTGCGAAGCAAATACGCGGACGTCCCGTTGCCCGCTCCACCGAGCGCGGAAGACCTCGGGACGGCCAATTCAACAAAGTCTCCCCCATCGTCTCCGTGAATCCGAGGAGATCGCCGCAGCCGGTGCGGATTTGCGAAGCAAATACGCGGACGTCCCGTTGCTCGCTCCAATTCCAAAATGTTAGGTTAATGCCTGCTGCCCATACTTGCACCTGCGCACGGTACAATGGTTGGGTTACGACCAACGTGCCAATAACCAAAAAGGAGCCGCTATGATCGATCGCTATACCCGCCCGGAGATGGGACACATTTTCTCCCTCGAGAACAAGTACGCCATTTGGCAGGAAATCGAGGTTCTGGCCTGCGAGGCCCAGGCGGAGCTCGGCAAGATCGGTATTTCCAAAGACGAGGCCCAGTGGATCCGCGACCATGCCAACTTTGAGAAGGCGAAGGTCGATGAGATCGAGGAAGTCACGCGCCACGACGTCATTGCCTTCCTGACCAACATGAAGGAGTACATCGATGCCGATGTTCCCGAGGGCGACCCCAAGCCCAGCCGCTGGGTTCACTATGGCATGACCAGCTCCGATCTGGGCGACACGGCCCTGTGCTACCAGCTCACCCAGGCCTGCGACCTGATCATCGAGGACGTCAAGAAACTCGGCGAGATCTGCAAGCGTCGTGCCTTCGAGGAGCGCAACACGCTCTGCGCCGGCCGTACTCATGGCATCCATGCCGAGCCGATGACCTTCGGCATGAAGTTTGGCTCTTGGGCCTGGGAGCTCAAGCGCGATCTGGACCGTCTTGAGGATGCCCGCAAGAACGTTGCCTTTGGTGCCATCTCGGGCGCTGTCGGCACGTACAGCTCCATCGAGCCGTTTGTCGAGGAATATGTCTGCGAGCACCTGGGCCTGGTTCACGACCCGCTGTCCACGCAGGTTATTAGCCGCGATCATCACGCCTACCTCGCCGGCGTTCTTGCCACCACCGCGGCCACTTGTGAGCGCATCGCTACCGAGGTTCGCAATCTGCAGAAGACCGATACACTCGAGGCCGAGGAGCCGTTCCGTAAGGGTCAAAAGGGCAGCTCCGCCATGCCGCACAAGCGCAACCCCATCACCATGGAGAAGGTCTGCGGCCTGTCGCGCGTCGTGAAGGCCAACGCGCAGGTTGCCTTCGACAACGTCGCCCTGTGGCACGAGCGTGACATTTCGCACTCCTCTGCCGAGCGCGTCGCCCAGGCCGATAGCTTCATCGCGCTCGACCACATGTTCCAGTGCCTCATTCGCGTTATCGACGGCCTGCAGCTGTACCCTGCCCGCATGATGGCCAACCTCAATAAGACCCGCGGCCTCATCTTCTCCTCCAAGGTGCTGCTCGCCCTCGTCGACACGGGCATCACCCGCGAGGACGCGTACGCCATTGTGCAGGAGAACGCCATGGCAACCTGGCACGAGGTACAGGATTGTGTCTCCGGCCCTACCTTTAAGGAGCGTCTCGAGGCTGACCCGCGCTGCACCGTCAGCCAGGAAAAGCTCGATGAGATCTTTGATCCGTGGGACTTCCTCACCCGTATTGACACGGTCTTTGATCGTCTGGAGCAGCTGAGCTTCGAGTAGGTTCGGGCATAACGTTAGCTTTTTAGGGCGCTTTGCTGGTAATGTGTGTTGCCGGCGAAGCGCCTCGTTGCATTTAGGGAAAGACGGGGATAATAGTCGTCTCGAATAACATTCTGAGAGGGGATCGCATGATTTCGTTTGATTACAAGCCTCAGGGCGTGTGTGCTCGCAATATTCACCTTGACCTTTCCGATGACGGCAACAAGGTGATGGGCGTTGAGTTTACCGGTGGCTGCGACGGCAATCTCAAGGCAATCTCCAAGCTGGTCGAGGGCGCTCCTGCCGATCGCGTAATCGAGGTTCTCGCCGGTAATACCTGCGGTATGAAAAAGACCTCCTGCGCCGACCAGCTTACGCGCGCTATCGAGGCCGCTCGCGCCGAGATCGCCTAATGGGTATCGCCGATCACATCAAGAACGGAATATCGCGTCGCGGCTTTGTACTCGGTGGGGCTGCCGCGGGCGCTGCCACGGTGCTTGCCGGATGCTCGAAAAAAACGGGTACCAGCGATGATGCCGCCGGCGAGCCGCAGGTTATCAAGGACGATTCCAAAATCATCTCGATTACGGATGAGTACGAGACAGTCGACATCGATCTTGAGCCGGCGGCGTCGTGGACGCTGCCTCTGGGTACGCTGCTGTACTACTGCGACGGCGATTACGCCGCGGCGATGATGGCGCCCGCATCGGCGCTGCACGCCAACACACTCGGTGTGCTCAACCTGGGCGATGGCTCGCTTACCACATTAATCGAGGATCCTATCGAGGGCACGGGATATGCATTCTACGATGTCCGTGCCGGCGACGGCGTATTCGCGTGGGTTGAGATGAACTTTGCCAATTCATCGTGGAAGCTCTACGCTCAAAATCTGTCGGGCGCTTCGCTCTCTGGCGATGTGGTTGAGCTCGATCGAGGTGGCAAGGACTATGATCCGCCCCTGTTCACGGCGTTCGGGTCATCAGTCATCTGGTATAAAATGCCTTCGGCAGGCGGCAATAAAACGAGTAGTGATTCGTTTTGCTATCGTCGCTCGCTTGATGAATCCAAGGCCGAGGCAATTTGGAAATCGACGGGCCGCTTTGCATCGGCCCCGCGCGCGAGCGACGGCATTTTGACCATCTCGCCGCGTGTCCGCAACGACGAGGGCGTCTACTACGGCATAACGGCAATCGATCTGACCGACGGCAACAACACCAAGCGTGCCCAGCTGGTCCTCCCTTCGTCAGTTTCGCCTTTCGAGGCCGTATATATGGGCGATACCTTCGTGTTTTCTATCGAGGCGGCCTATAGTGGCGTGGGCAGCCTGGGCAATATGGGCACGTATATCGGTAATGAGGGAGGGCCGTACCTCTTCCTGTCACGCGAGCCGCTCGCATGTGCGGCTGGCAAGAAGAATAAATACCTTGTTAAGGTACAGGCGTCGCATTTCCTGATCGACACCTCTGCCAAGACCTATGGCTCGCTGCTGTCGCCCGACCGCGCTTTGGAATATGGCGATTATCCAGCTACGGCGGGAAAATCGGACTCATTCCTTACGTACGCCACGGTGCGCAACAGCCAGGGTATACCAGAGACGGTCACTGCACGCCTGTTCTCTCTTTAAGTTTAGAGGGGTTAAAAAGGCGCCAACAGGGGAATAAACGCGTTGTAATTGTGAGTACCGCCCGCCGAGCTGCCGCGTCATAGCGGCATCCGGCGGGCTCAGGTGCGTTAAAATGGGCTTGTTCTTAGCTAATTGAGACAGGGGGGCCGTGTTATGGCTTCAGATGCAAAAAAGATTCTGCTGGTCGAGGATGAGAAGGCAATCCGTGACGCCGTCGCCGCCTATCTCGAGCGCGAAGGCTACTGGGTTGTGGGCGTCGGCGACGGCCAGTCCGCGATCGAGGAGTTCGAGAAGCATCAGTTCGACCTGGTCGTGCTCGACCTTATGCTTCCCAAGATCCCCGGCGAGCGCGTTTGCCGCACCATTCGCGATACCTCGGATGTCCCCATCATCATGCTGACGGCTAAGGGCGAGATCGAGGACCGTATTATCGGTCTTGAGCTCGGCGCCGACGACTATCTGATTAAGCCGTTCTCGCCGCGCGAGCTCGTCGCCCGCGTTCGCGCTCTGTTCCGCCGTGCCCACCAGGCCGACGAGCCCGCCGTCGAGGTACTCGACTTCGGCGATCTGGTCATCGATATTTCGGGCCACAAGATCTTGGTCGAGGGCAAGGAAGTCGATCTGACGGCTTCCGAGTTCAAGCTGCTCACCACGCTTGCTCGCCATCCCGGCCGTGTCTACAACCGTATGGAGCTGGTCGAGAAGGTGCTCGGGTACGACTTTGAGGGCTATGAGCGCACCATCGATAGCCACGTGAAGAACCTTCGCGCCAAGCTGGGCGATGATCCCAAGAAGCCCAAGTGGCTCTACACCGTCCATGGTGTCGGCTATCGCTTCGAGGCTCCGGCTAAGACCGATAAGTCGGACGAGAAATAGGGAAATCACATATGACACCTGCGCGCTTTGAAATCGGACAAAAGCACAAGCAGGAGAGCGAGGCGGGTTCCAAGGCTAGTTGGAACACGCCTCGTTCCGATTCACGGCCAACGATGAGCTATCCCTCGCGCATGGCACTTGCTTTTGCTCTGACATCGCTCATGACAGTATTGGTGCTGGTGGGCGTTGTCTCTGTTGTGTGGGGCACGGTCTTTTCGGATTACACACGCTCCAATATCGTCGAAATCGCAAATTCCGCTGCCGAGAAGTTGGCGACCTCATATGAGGAAAACGGCTCTTGGACCGCGGGAGAACTGCGCACGGTCGCAACGTCGAGTTTGGTTTCCGACGATCTGGGTATGCAGGTCGTCAATAAAAAGGGCGTGATCGTTTATGACGATTCCTGGCCCTCGGCAAGCGCCACCGCCGATGTACGCGAAAACCAGG
>DBFAZJ010000154.1:0-40192 GCA_048244295.1 Collinsella sp. | reverse complement strand
CGGCAAATGTCGTGATGGCCCACGCGATTGACCTGTCGCAGGTTCTTATGCTCTACGGCCTGGTGTTTGCGATGTACTTTGTGCTCAACTTTGGCATCTCGTTGCTGGTGAGGGCATATCAACGTCGCATCGTGGCCGCATAGCCTGGCTTTCCCTGGTACGCTATCGTGAGAAAAGGCGATAGACAGCCTTTTTCTCATCTGTTAGAAAGGAATCGCGATGAGCGATCTGGAGAACAAGAAGAGTCCTGTGGTCATTACCATCGCGCGCGACTTTGGTGCCGAGGGCCACGAGATTGGCCGCATGCTTGCCGACGAGTTGGGGATTCCGCTGTACGATAACGAGCTGCTGGTACGTGCGTCGCTGCGCGCGGGCGAGTCGCTCGATAAGATGGCCGCCTATGATGAGCGTCTGGCCGTGGAGAACATGGCGTTTCTGCCCGACCGCTACGATGCGCGTTCGTACTCGGACAAGTTGTTCCAAAAGATGAGCCAGGTGATTTTGGATCTGGGCGAGACCGAGAGCTGCATTATCGAAGGTCGTCTGTCCGACTACCTGCTGCGTAACAACCCCAACCACATTGCCGTGCTGGTGACTGCACCCTTTGAGGACCGCGTCGAGATCGTGCGCAAGAAGCGTGGCCTTAACAAAAAGAAGGGCGCCAAGCTGGTCAAGCAGCAGCAGAAGGCGCGTGAGGCCTTCTATAAGCGCTACAGTGCCGGCAAGTGGAAGATGACGAGCGGCAAAGACATCGTCGTCAACCGCGCCAAGCTGGGCCGCGAAGGCTGCAAGGACGTCATCGCCGCAGCCTACCGCTACAAAGTGGCTCAGCTCGAAGGCTAACCGGTCGAAACCACCACAAAGGGGACAGGCACCTTTGTGGTGGTTTTTGTTTTAGAGCGAAGGGAAGGCCTTGGCGAGACCGGCGCGCGTCTGCGTGTCGGTCTTCTGGTAGATAGAGCTCAGGTGGCGCTGTACCATGCGCATCGAGATGCCGAGCTCCTCGGCGATCTGCTTGAGCGGGCGTTCATCCTGGGTCACGGCTATGAGCACATCGACTTCGCGCGGGGTGAGAGCGTGGTTGGCGATGAAGGCCTGGCGCTGCTCTTCGATGGTGGGGGCGGCGAGCGCTTCTTGTGCCAGCTGCTCGCGCTCGCGCTCCTGCTCGGTTTGGGGTAGGCGGAACAGGCCGGCTGCCACGAATGCCGCGCAGGCGGCGACGAGCAAAACGAGTGCGCCGATCATAATGAGGGCAACGTTGTTCGAGGTCACGAGAGCAAGCGAGATGCCCGATGTGGTGAAAGCGCATACATTGTTGGCGGCGCGGCCCATGCCAGCCCAGAGGGCGGGCGCATGCATGCGCGGTGCCAGCTGTGTAAAGGTGGCGGTAAAGAACGTGACAAAAAAGCCCGAGCTCAGGTAAAAGACGACAAGGCCCAGGTTGGGATCGGCGCCGGCCTCCACGGCCAGGATGGAAATGGTCGAGAGCACGGCGATACCGAGCATGACAAGTCCCATGTAGCGGCGCTCGGCAAGATCAAAGACGATGCCGGCGGCATAGGCTGCTCCCGCTCCAGTGGCGAGTTTGGGGCCATCTTGGAATGCCAACGAAAAGGCGTGGTGTGTTGCGGCGCCTAACAGTCCGAGCCCAAAGAATGCGATGCGGCCCAGAATCTCGAGGGTAAGCGGACCCGTGGGGAACTGGATTTGGGCCAATCCCGGGATGACGATAGGGACGGCGGCGGCGTTGACGGCTGCCAGTGAGTGGCCTTTGCACTGTGCGAGCCCGAGCAGCGGCGCGTATCCGATAAAGCCGAGCACGCTCGCACCCAGAACAAAGCCCTGTGCGAGCACAACGCGCTCGGCGCCGGCGAGTAGCCCGATATTGATATCGAAGCGAAACTCGGCAGCAAGGAAGGCGAAGGTAAACAGTGCGAGTGCCAGAAGCGCGTTGATTTTAGTCTTACTCAGGTTCAAGAACGGTCCTTTGGGTGGACGGAATAACCGTTTCCTCGGTTGTAGACCAGGATGGTATGTGCGGGCCTTTGGAAAGCGAAGACCCCCTCGGCGATTGCGCGCTTGTCGCCTTTTGCGCTGGCAGATGCGCCACTTGAGAATTTGTGCCCCGGGATCCGGCTATCTTCCCGTAACATGGTGTTACAGAGGCACCCCTTACGGCAAGGAGGCTCACATGCGAAAGCAAATCCATGACAACCCAATCGACTACGGCCGCGCGTGCTCGCTCTCTCACGGAACGTGGCGTCGCGTGGGGGCAAAACTTGCTTGCGCGGGGGCCAGTGTGCTCATGGTCGGCCAGCTGTTGCTGCCGAGCGTGGCGCTCGCCGCCGAGTGGGTCAACGTCGGCGGCACGCAGTACGACGCGGGCGCTGCCGCCGGCGACGATGCCGGAACCTGGTCCTGGGACGGCGCCGACGACATGAAGCTCAACGGCTACGACGGCGGCTCCATCGGCGCCAAGGGTAACCTCAACATCGACGTTACAGGCATCAACACCGTAACGGCCGATGCCAGGCAGAGCGCCATCGAGGTCAAGGACGGCAATCTCGCCATCACGGGGGAGGGGACCCTCAACGCGACGGCTCAGGATAATGTGCTTACTGCGTCGGGCGATGGTGTCACGAATGGAGACATCACTATAAGTGGATCCAGTGTTAACGTGATATCTACGGGCAGCTTTTATTGCTCAAACGGTATTCGCGCGAAATCGGGCAACGTGAAAATCGACAAGGGCGCCGACGTTAAAATAGAGGCAAAGAAGGCGGATGGGCTACACCGGCCGCCGCAAAGCGCCTATGGCATCTTTGCCGATGGGAAGCCAGGCGGTCGCGTTGCTCGGGAAAGCGGTCAGGAAGAACCGGACTATGTCTCCGTGCACGGGGGCGACGTCACGATCGATGGCGCCAAGGTTGCAATTAAGACGGCGGACGGCCCGTATTATTCTGCAGGCATCCATACGCTTGGCATCAACAAGAACACGCTCTTGCAGATCGTCAACGGAGCTGATGTCGAGATACTTGCCGGCGATGCGGTGCTGTCTTCGAGGGGCATTGACGCGCAGGCGGAGGGCGGTTCGACGTGGATGCTTGTCCAAAAATCGAACCTCACAGTGCGTACTGGCGGAAATGTGAGCGAACCCAACCCTGGGCCTCGTCGAGAGGACTACGGAATCATCGCCGCAGGATATGACGATCTGGAAAGGCCCCAGATTAGGATTTTCAAATCGAATGTTGAGGCGTCGGGCCTGACAGCGGGGATCTATGTTGTCAACCGAAAGACCACGGGCGGGGGACCGTCTATGAATCCCGCACTCGATATCATGTACGGGTCGGTGATTACGACTCCCGCCGGCGGCACCGTGCGAGAAACTGCCGGAAACGGACTTGACTACGACACCGCCGGAAACGGACTCGTCATCGGCACCGCCGGGTCGTCCACTATCCAGGATATTAAGACCTCCAACGAGGTCGCCCGCAACGTGGTGATCAGCTACGGGGATGCGGCCGAGCCCGAACCCACGCCGCAGCCCGATCCCGCGCCCGAGCCCACGCCGCAGCCTGAGCCCACCCCGGCTCCCACGCCACAGCCGGGCGGTGGAAGTGAGACGGGCACGCCGTCCGTGACGCCGACTCAGGCGAGCTCCACGGCCGCTGCCCCCAAGCCGGCCGCGCAGGTCGCCGCGGTCCAGAAGTCCGTGGGCGCTCTTGCCGCCACGGGCGATAGCGCCGCGACGACGGCGGCAGCCCTCGGCATCGCCGGTGCGTCCGTCATCGGCGCCGGCTTCGTCGCGTCCAAGCGCCGCAACCGCTAGCGCAAGCTTCCGCAACATAAAACAGCGGAGGTACCCCTTACGACAAGGAGGCTCACATGCGAACGCAAATCCATGACAACTCAATCAACCGCGCCCGCGCGTGCTCGCTCTCCCACGGAACATGGCGCCGCGTGGGTGCAAAACTCGCCTGCGCGGGGGCTTGCGCGCTCATGGCCGGCCAGCTGCTGCTGCCGAACGTGGCGCTCGCCGCCGACTGGGTCAATGTGGGCGGCGCGCAGTACGACGCGGGCACCGCTGCCGGCGACGAGGCGGGAACCTGGTCCTGGGATGGCGCTAACGACATGAAGCTCAACGGCTACGACGGCGGCTCCATCGGCGCCAAGGGCAACCTCACCATCGGCGTGACGGGCACCAACACCGTCACGGCCGGCGCCGGGCAGAGCGCCATTGCTGTTAAGAACGGCAACCTTGCCATTGCCGGCGACGGCACCCTGAATGCGACGGCGCAGAACGATGTGATTACGGCGTCGGGAGACGGCAGGACCGGCGGCGATGTGACCATTGATGGCGCTGACGTTAACGTGACGGCCACGGGCGGAGCATATGAATCCATTGGTATCCATGCGGCAGAGGGCGACATAGCCATAAAGAATGGTGCCGACGTCCATGTCGAGGCAAAGTCGAACGCCGATGTCTTTGCAGTCCTTGCCGAAAATGTTCCTCCCAGGCATTCTGCCATCGAGGGTGCACAGGCCGAAGAGGCGGACTACAGCGCCAAACATGGTGGCTGTATCATGGTGGACAACGCTAAATTAAATGCGACGGCGGGTAATGCAGGGGGCATGTCGGTCGCTCTGTATTCGTTTGGTATTAAGACGGAAACATATTTGAAGATTGCCAACGGGGCGGATGTTTCGCTAGCGACAGGGAGCGCAGGAAAAATCTCGGCTGGTGTTTGGATACGCGTGCAAGACGGGGCGTCATGGATACACGTCAGTCACTCGAACCTCACGGCTCAAGGTGATGCCGGGACTG
Organism: Collinsella sp.; assembly: GCA_048244295.1. Lineage (GTDB taxonomy): Bacteria > Actinomycetota > Coriobacteriia > Coriobacteriales > Coriobacteriaceae > Collinsella. The sequence continues at coordinate 35,367 of DBFAZJ010000154.1, read as the reverse complement.
ATGAGCTTGTAGGGGCAAATCGCAAAGATGTCTATGGAATTTTTTCACAGTCTGGCTCCCCGTCGGCTACCCCTCGAATTAGCTTCTTTCAATCAAATGTTGTGGCGTCGGGCTCGACGGCGGCAGTCTATGCCGTCAATATGGGGTCCTTCAGGGCCCCCTATATCAAACTTGAGGGAGGGTTAAAGATTGCGATTCCCGACGGAGGTACCGTGCGCGACACCGTTGGAAGTGGGCGTGTCATCGGCGTTCCCGGGTCGTCTGTCATCCAGGACATTAGAACTTCCGACGAGGTCGCCCGTAACGTGGTAATCAGCTCTGGAGATGCGGCCGAACCCGAGCCCACCCCGCAGCCTGAACCCACCCCGGCTCCCACGCCACAGCCGGGCGGCGGCAGCGGGACCGACGTGCCGTCCGTGACGTCGACCCAGGCGAACTCCACGGCCGCTGCCCCCAAGCCGGCCGCGCAGGTCGCCGCGGTCCAGAAGTCCGCGGGCGCCCTGGCCGCCACGGGCGATAGCGCCGCGACGACGGCGGCAGCCCTCGGCATTGCCGGTGCGTCCGTCATCGGCGCCGGCTTCGTTGCGTCTAAGCGCCGCAACCGCTAGCGCAAGCTTTCATAGCCATTTTCAGCCGCCGCGTGGACACAAATGCCCTCGCGGTGGCTCTTTGTATTTCTGCAGGTAGAGGCCTAGGTTCGCATCTACGAACCTAGGCATACGGAGTCATTTGGCACATCTTGGTGGTACAGGACCGCCACAAAGGGGACAGACACCTTCGTGGCGGTATGTCCCTACGACCAAGGAGGCCGTTATGTACGGAAGTCACTTTGACAAGCAAGCTCAACGTGAGTCTACCTGCTCGCTGGTTCACGGTACCTGGCGTTGTGTGGGTGCCAAAATAGCTTGCGCCGGCGCGTGCGCGCTTATGGTTGGCCAGCTGTTGCTGCCGAGTTTGGCGCTGGCGACGGAATGCGCCGATCCCGCCGCTGGGACGGATGAGGTTGCCGCGGCTCCGGTGACGCCGACGGTTGCGGAGGATACGGCTCCGGCGACCGCGCCTACAACCGATGCTGCTCCGACGGTACAAACCGTTGCTGAACCTCAGCAGACGACTCCGGCTGACACCACCGATGAATCTAGCGATGCGGCGCCCGCTGAGCAAAACGCTTCTGGCGACGACAACGCCGCCATGCCGGCGAGCAACGCCATCATGCCCTGCGGTGTGACCGATGTTGTTGGCGGCAGCGACGTTAGGGTCAATACGACCGTGGTTCCCCGCTACACGGACTGCGTGCTTCCGTGCAATGTCACACTCGAAAAGGGCCAGTCGTATACCTATGATTTTCCCGATGTCGAGGGCGGCATGCCGAATGAGCCGCTCTGCGAACTTGTCGAAACCAAGTACTACCGGGCTGATACTGCTTCGGGCACCCTGGTTGAAGTCCAGGACGCATCTATGTCCGATGTGACGGCCCGCTTTGAGCCTGTTGGCGATCACATGAGGCTGACGCTGACCTTTACGGGTGGCGCGGCAGGCGGCTCGTACCGACTCACGCGCAATGAGGCTCTCTATATTGGCACGGCACTGGAGTATACCGGAACTGACTATGAAGGCAGCTCGACTATCCTCAACGAAACCAGGTACGATTATTACCTCCGCTATGCCATCAATAGCGAAATTACGCTCGTTGCATCGGAAAACGAAGCCCTCCATAACCTGGACGTCAACGACGTGAAGACCGACTACGCGCCCGGCGAGGCGCCGCGCGACCGCGACAATCCCCGCCGCCGATGCCGACAAGTACGAGATCGCCTACGAGTGTTGGGAGGAAATGGAGCTCAATATGGAATCCGGGGAGTCGGTACCCGTCGCCTTCTGGTATTCCGATCCTGCAAAGTACAAGCCGGGCATGAAGAAGATTGAACACTTCGAAGAGGGCAAGTTCTACATGTATTCCGTCGAGCTGAGGCTCAAGGGCGACAATACCGTGGCCGATGACTGCGAAATGAACGTCAACGGTCGTTGGGCGCACCACATCAAGACCGTCAACGGCGTCTTTGTGCCCAATGCTGACAATATGCTGTGCGAGGCTCCGATTGATGAGTGGCGGGCAATCGACCTTATCGAGATTAACGGTGCCATGACCACCTTTAAGGCAGGCGACAGGCCGGTCTTTACGGCGGGTACTCCGGCGGGTTCCGACTCTATTCTCCAGTGCGAGTTCTGGACGGGCAGCGACGGCAGCGAAGTAAATTCCGTTGAGTTCTGGGACCAGCACATCACCAACCATATCGATGCGTTTAAGCCCGGTGTGACCTATCGTTACGGTCTGTACTTTAAGCCGGCGCGTGGTTTCTACTTTACGCCCAATACCAAGTTGAAGATCAATGGGGTTGAGTGTGGCTATCAGGTGGGCGAGGCAAGTGAGGTTGATCCCGAGAGCGGCTGGATCTACACCCTGTGGCTCGACGCCGATTTGACCTTTACGCCTGAAGCCATGCCGGCTCCCGATCCGCAGCCTACACCGGAACCCAAGCCGACACCGCAGCCTGGGGTGAAGCCCGAGACCAGGCCCGAGGTGGAGCCCGAGACCAAGCCCGCGGCCAAGCCGGCCACGACAACCGCCACGACCAAGACGGTTGAGAAAACCACGCAGGCCAAGAAGGGCGATGCTGTCCTGGCTACCACGGGGGATACCACCGCGATGACGGTCTCCGCCCTAGGCATCGCCGGCGCAACCGTAGCCGCCGCCGGCCTCGCCGCGACCAAGCGCTGCAAGCGTTAGAGCTGGGTGACGGCTCTCGTTCTCGGCCTCAGCAATATCTCAATATGTAACATCAAGCCAGATATTTGGGCTCCAGGTGTTACAGATTGAGACGAACTGTTCGGCCGCCAATCTAATGTCTCGATCTGTAACACGTAGCGGGGAATTTGGTCTCTAACTGTTACAGATTGAGACAAAGCGGAGGCGGCTGGCGCAATATCTCGATCTGTAACAACTACGATGCTCAACGGGGCCTAACTGTTACAGATTGAGACAAACGCTGGAATTGGTTTGCCGACCAAGCCTCAAACCACCACAAAGGTGCCTGTCCCCATCGTGGTGGTCGGGCGGCTGGCATAGAAAAAAGTCCCCGCCGGGCGTGTGCTCGACGGGGACTTTGCCGTTTGGTGGCTAGCGCTGTAGGTGATTACTCGCCCAGCAGGCTCTTGGTGATCGAAGCGGCGGCCTTCTTGCCGGCGCCCATCGCCAGAATGACCGTAGCGGCACCGGTGACGATGTCGCCGCCGGCCCAGATGCGGGGATCGGTGGTCTGGCCGGTCTCCTCGTCGGCAACGATGTAGCCCCACTTGTTGAGCTCCATCTTGCCGCCGATCTTCTTTGCGAAGGGGTTGGCGTTTGTGCCGATAGCCGAGATCGCGACGTCGCAGGGGATCTCCTCGATGGCGCCCTCGATGGGCACCGGGCGACGACGGCCGGACTCGTCAGGCTCGCCGAGCTCCATCTTCTGGACCTTGACGGCGCACACGGAGCCGTCCTCGCCAGCGACAAACTCGAGCGGGGAGACGAGCGGCAGAACCTCGACGCCCTCGGCCTTAGCGTGGTGCAGCTCGGCGCGACGGCAGGGCATCTCGTCTTCGGTACGACGGTAGGCGATGATGGCGTGCTCGGCGCCCAGGCGCTTGGCGGTACGGACGGCGTCCATAGCCACGTTGCCGCCACCAAAGACAACGACGTTCTTGCCGTGCTTGGTGGGGGTGTCGTACTCGGGGAACTTGTTGGCCTTCATCAGGTTCACGCGGGTGAGGTACTCGTTCGCGAAGAAGACGTTGGGCAGGTTCTCGCCGGGGACGTTGAGGAACTTGGGCAGGCCAGCGCCGGTCGCCACGTAGATGGCGTCGAAGCCCTGCTCGAACAGCTCCTCGGCCGTGGCCATGTTGCCCACGACGGAGTTGTACTCAAACTTGACGCCCATGTCCTCCAGGCCGTCAATCTCGCGCTTGACGACCGCCTTGGGCAGACGGAACTCGGGGATGCCGTAGACCAGCACGCCGCCGCCGGTGAAGAATGCCTCGAAGACGGTGACGTCAAAGCCGTTGCGGGCGAGCTCGCCGGCGCAGGTGATGCCGGACGGGCCGGAGCCGACGACGGCAACCTTCTTGCCGTTCTTGGGGGCCATCTTGGGCGTGGAGGCGAGCTCGGGGCGGTCACCCAGGAAGCGCTCGAGCTGGCCGATGGCCACGGGCTCGGACTTCTTGCCACGGATGCACTTGCCCTCGCACTGGTTCTCCTGCGGGCAGACGCGGCCGCAGATGGCGGGAAGCATGGAGTCCTCGCGGATGGTATCGAGAGCGCCGCCGAAGTCCTTCTCGCGGATCTGTTCGATAAAGCGGGGGATGTTGATGTTGACGGGGCAGCCCTCAACACAGAACGGCTTCTTGCAGTTGAGGCAGCGCTCGGCCTCGGCCAGCGCCATCTCCTCGGTGAAGCCCTTGTCGACGGGGCGGAAGTCGCAGGCGCGCTCGGCAGCCGGCTCCTCGTTATCGGGGGTGCGGGGCGACTTCATATCGGCAACGAAACGACCGTTAACTAGTGGCATGCGCAGCTCTTTTCCTCATAGGCCTTGAGGGACTCGCCCTCTTCGGAACGGTAAGCGGCCTGGCGGGCACGAAGGTCATCCCAGTCGACCAGGGTGGCATCGAAGTCGGGGCCGTCGACGCAAGCGAACTTGGTCACGCCGCCCACCTCGACGCGGCAGCAGCCGCACATGCCGGTGCCGTCAACCATGATGGGGTTGAGGGACGCGGTGATGGGGGTGTCGTACTTCTGGGCGGTGAGGGTCGAGAACTTCATCATCGGAACGGGGCCGACGCAGAAGACCTGGCTCACGGCCTTGTCCTGCAGCAGGCGCTCCAGCGGAGCGGTAACAACGCCCTGCTCGCCGTAGGAGCCGTCATCGGTAGTGATGTGGATGTGGTCCTCGTCGAGGAGCTCGCGGAACTGGTCCTCCATGAGCAGGAGGTCCTTGGTGCGGGCGCCCATGATGGCGTGAACTTCGTGACCGGTCTCGACCAGGTGCTTGGCGACCGGGAAGGCAATTGCCAGGCCGACGCCGCCGCCAATGACGGCGCAGGGGCCCTCGGCCATCTCGGTGGGAACGCCCAGCGGGCCCACGACGTCGCGCAGTGACTCGCCGGCCTCGTAGGTGGAAAGCATCTCGGTGGTCTTGCCGATCACCATGAAGATGAACTCGACCCAGCCCTCGTCACCGTTCCAGCCGGCCAGGGTAAACGGGACACGCTCGCCCGTCTCGTTGGCGCGAACCATGAGGAACTGTCCAGCGTGCGCATGCTTGGCGATTGCGGGCGCCTCGATGCGGAACTTGAACACCTTCTCCGAGAACTGCGTCTTCTCCAGGATCTTATACATAGAACCCCTCTCTTGTTAGGGCCGCCGAACCGTGCCTCCACGGAAATGGACGGTAGCCCGAATAAAACCGTACGCGCACAGGCGTTGTGCAGACATACGGTGCAAATTATACCCTCATGGACATGTCACTTACGTGTGTCTTCGGCGGTTGGGAGCAGGGTTTATCCACTTTGGCCTACCAAAGGGGGAGAGGTTTATTTTGGTCGGTTTTATCAGGTAAAACGGCAAAGGGGGCCGGCCTCGGGTTGTGATGAGTCCGGCCCCCTTTGGGGTGCTGTGCATGTATGTCGGCGCGCGGTTGATTGCGATGCCGCAACTGGGGCGTTTCCGCAGGTAAAACCTGCCAAAATAAACCTGTCCCTAAATGATAGGTTTTAGTGCTTGCCGTTGGCGGAGGCGGCGCCGTTGACATGGTCGCGGGCATAAACCACGCCGTGCACGATCGCCAGGCCGGCGGCGTCGGCCGCGCGGGCGCAGGTGTCCTGGAAATCCTCGGCCTCGCGGGCGCGCAGCTGCTTAAGAACGTAGTCGGCGACGGCCATCTTGCCGGGAGGGTTGCCGATGCCGGTGCGGATGCGGCTGAAGTCGCGGCTGCCCATCTTGTCGATGATGGAACGCAGGCCGTTGTGACCGGCATGGCCGCCGCCCACCTTAACACGCACGTCGCCGGCGGGAATATCGAGCTCGTCGTGGATTACGAGCAGCTCCTCGGCCTTGATCTTGTACTCGCGACAGAGCTTGGAGATGGGGCCGCCCGAGGTATTCATGTACGACTGCGGCTTGACCAGCACAATCTGGCGCTTGCCACCCTCTTCCTCAGCATCGTTGATATTGATGAGCGCGACCTCGGCGCCTGCTTGGTTTTTCCAGTACGTGACGCCGGCCTGACGGGCCAGCTCGTCGATTGCCTTAAAGCCGGCGTTGTGGCGGGTCTCGGCATATTCCTCGCCAGGGTTGCCAAGCCCTGCAACCATGCGAATCTTAAGCGGCTGTGCAGCTGCCATATTTGTCCTTCCGTTACATAAAAAGTTTAATCAACGACAAAGGCTACCACGCCCGCCGAAGGCGAGGCTTTGCTTCAGCGAAATCCCACCAGACAAAAGCGCGGCCGCGGCAGAGCGAGCCGTCGGAACAGAAGAAACCCCCGCGCGACCTTTGCGAAGCAAGGGGGAGCGCGGGGGTTTCTTCTGTTCCGACGGCGATGCGCCGGGTTGCAAGGACGATGCGACTACAGCGCGAAGTCGCCGCCGACGAGCGTGGAGACGGGCTCCTCGTGGTAAACGGCGGAGATGGCCTGAGCGAACTCCTCGGCGACCGAGATGGTCTTGATCTTGCCGCCGACCTCGACGGGAATGGCGTCGGTGACGACGCACTCGACGATCGGGGCGTCGTTCAGACGCTCGATGGCCGGACCGGAGAAGATACCGTGGGTGGCGCAGACGTAGATATCGCCAGCGCCCATAGCCTTGAGCTCCTTGACGTTGGCGCACAGGGTGCCAGCGGTGTCGATCATGTCGTCATTGATGACGCAGGTCTTGCCCTTGATGTCACCGATGATGCCCATGACCTCGGCGGCGTTGTGGCGCGGACGGCCCTTGTGGGCGATGGCCAGGTCGCAGCCGAGCATGTCGGACAGCTTCTTGGCGGCCTTGGCGCGGCCCACATCGGGGGAGACGACAACCAGGTTGTCGGTGTCGAAGTGCATGTCGTTGTAGTACTGGCCAAACAGCGGCAGCGCGGACAGGTGGTTAACCGGGATATCGAAGAAGCCCTGAATCTGGCCCTGGTGCAGGTCGAGGGTGATGATGCGGTTGACGCCAGCGCGCTCGAGCAGGTTGGCGACGAGGCGGGCGGTGATGGGCTCACGCGGGCCGGCCTTGCGGTCCTGGCGGGCATAGCCGTAGTGGGTGATGACGGCGGTGATGGAGCGGGCGGATGCGCGCTTGGCAGCGTCGGTGGCGATGAGCAGCTCCATGAGCATGTCGTTGACGTTGCCGCCGGCCACGGACTGAATCAGGAAGACGTCGGCGCCGCGGACGGTTTCGTCGTAGCGGGCGTAAATCTCACCGTTGGCGAACTGCTTTAGCGTAAGGCCCGAAAGCTCGACCCCAAGGTACTCAGCGATCTTCTGAGCGAGGGGACGGTTGGAGGAACCGGAATACACGCGGATGGACTTGCGCATATTCTCCGACTTCTCGGGATCATTAATCGGCATTACCCTTCTCCTTTATATCGAATGCCATATAGATGCCTTGTTGCATTGTAACCGCGCGGCGGGGTTTATCGAGTCTTGATAACGTCTTTACCGCCAACGGACACGAACCGACCACTCATCCGGTTGCGCAGGTCACGATAGAAAAAGGAGCCGCCCCCCACGGGAACAGCTCCTTAGATGCTTGGTAAAACGTTATACCTCGTCGTCCTCGTGCAGACGGCGGCGGTAATCGGCGGCCCAGCCCTCAATGTTTACCTGACGGGCACGACCCAGGCCAAGTGCGTCGGCCGGGACCGGCTCGGTGATGACGGAGCCGGCGGCCACGAGCGCGCCGTCGCCGATCTGGGCGGGCGCGACCATCATGGTGTCGGAACCGATGAAGGCGTCCTTGCCGATGACGGTCTTGTGCTTGTGCACGCCGTCGTAGTTGCAGGTGATGGAGCCTGCGCCCACGTTGACGCCGGAGCCCATGGTGGTGTCGCCGATGTAGGACAGGTGCGGCACCTTGGAGCCCTCGCCGATCGTGGACTTCTTGATCTCCACGTGCGTGCCGGCCTTGGATCCGTCGAGCATGTGGGTACCCGGGCGCAGGTAGGCGCGCGGGCCGCAGTCGACGCCGTTCTCGATGACGGCCTCGATGGCGATGGTCTCATCGATGGTGCAGCCGCTGCCGACGGTGGTGTCGGTGAGGCGGCTGTTGGGGCCGAGCTGGCACTCCTCGCCCACGGTGACGTGGCCGATTAGGTGCGTCTGCGGCCACACGACGGTGTCGCGGCCGATAACGGCGTCGGGGCCGATCCAGGCCTGCGTGGGATCGATGAACGTGACACCCTCGGCCATCCAGTGCTCGTTGATGCGGTCGCGCGCGATAGCGGTGAGCTGCGCGAGCTGGATGCGGCTGTTGACGCCTAGGCCGTCGCGGTAGTCGTCGCAGTGGAAGATGGAGACCGCCTGGCCGTGACCCTTGAGGATTTCGAGCATGTCGGGCAGGTAGTACTCGGACTGCGCGTTGTCGTTGCCGATCTCGTTAATGTGGGCGGCGAGCTGCGCGCCGTCAAAGGCGTAGCAGCCGGCGTTGCACTCCAGCAGCGTGGCGGCCTGCTCGGGCGTGCAGTCCTTCTGCTCGATGATGCGCTCGATCTGGCCGTCGGCGCCCAGCTTGATGCGGCCGTAGCCAAAGGGGCCGGGCGGGGTCATGGTCATGACGGTGCAGGCGAGCTCGCCGGTAGCGACGGTCTGCGCGAACTTGGCGACGGTGTCGGCGGTGATGAGCGGCAAGTCGCCGTTGAGCACGACGACGGGGCCTTGCGTGATGCCGCAGGCCTCGAGCGCGACCTTCACGGCGTGGCCGGTGCCCAGGCGCTCGGTCTGCTCGACGCACTCGACCTTGGTGGCGCTGCTGGCGTAGGCGCCGTCGATGAGGGCGCGCATCTCGTCGGCGTGGCTGCCGATGACGACCACGACGCGGCTGCAGCCGGCCTTGATGGTGGCGTCGACGATCCACTGAACCATGGGCTTGCCCAGGATCTTGTGCGAAACCTTGCAGTGGTTCGACTTCATGCGGGTGCCCTCGCCGGCAGCGAGGATAATTGCGGTTGCGTCCATGTGATCTCCTGTTACGTTATAGAGACGTGTGTTTGGAAACGATACACGGCGCAATATGATACCGCAGGCATATGTTGAGCGCGTAGCGATTGGTTTGCGGCGGTTGAGGCTTGCGCCGCCGGCGTGGCGTTTGCGCTGCTTGCGTGCGGCGTTGGCGGTGCTGCGGAGCTGTCGTTTGAGCGAGGGGACGGGGGTGCCCGTGGACAACATACAAGAGGAGTTTGGCGGCGAGCCCGTCGCGGCGTTCTCGATGTCGCATCCGGCTGTGCCGGCACTCTATATAGTGCTGACGCTGGGGCTCACCATGTTCTCGATGCAGCCGGTGCTGATTGCGCTGTCGCTTGCGGGCGGGCTGGCGTATGGATTTGCGACGCGTGGGGCTGCCCGCACGCTGGGCGCACTTCGCTGGCAGCTGCCGGTGATTTTGATTATCGCGCTGGTCAATCCGCTGTTTAGCGCCTCGGGCTCGACGGAGCTGTTCCGTATTGGCATGCGCGCGGTGTATCTGGAGAGCATGGTATACGGCCTGTGCATGGGCGGGCTGTTTGTGGCGAGCGTGCTGTGGTTTGAGGCCGCGGCGTCGATGCTCGAATACGACAAGGTACTCGCGCTGCTGGGCAATGCCGCACCGGTGATTGCGCTCATGATCTCGATGTGCATGAGGCTTATCCCGCAGTTTTTGCGCCGCGGTCGTACGGTGCTGGCGGTGCAGGATGCGATTGATGTGCCGGGCCGCGCGCCCACCGATCCCGTGCGATCGCACCTGCGGGCGTCGAGCGTGTTGATGGGCTGGGGCATGGAAGATTCGCTGGAGCGCGCGGACGCGATGCGCTCGCGCGGGTGGGGTGCCGCGACACGTCGTACGACGTATGCGCGGTATCGACTGGGGCGCAGCGACGTTGCCGCGCTGGTCGGGCTCGCGCTGTTTGGTGCCGCCGCGGTGGCCGTGGCGGCGACCGCGACGACGCAGTATTCGTTTTATCCGCAGCTCTCGGTGCCGGCGCCGTGGCCGGGCTATGTCGTGTACGCTGCCTGGATGGTGCTGCCTTGCGTGTTGCACGCGATTGATGAGAAGAGGTTTGGCTGATGGCTCGGTTGGATAGGGGCCCGGCGGCGGGTGTGGCATATGGCTCGGCCGCGCCGGCGATTGAGGTGCGAGGCCTTAGTTTTGCCTACCCCGATGCTGATGCTGCGGTGCTCGAGGGGCTCGACTGGTCTGTTCCCCAAGGTGCATTTGCGTTGCTTGTTGGCGGTACCGGATCGGGTAAGTCGACGCTGCTGTCGCTGCTCAAGCCCGAGATCGCGCCGGCGGGCGAGCGCACTGGCGAACTGCGCGTGCTGGGCGAGAACGTTGCCGACATGGACGTGCGGGCATCGGCGGAGCGCGTGGGCTATGTGTTCCAGGATCCCGAGAACCAGATTGTGTGCGAGACCGTGTGGCATGAGATGGCGTTTGGCCTAGAGAATCTGGGTGTGTCGCGCGACGAGATGCGCCGCCGTGTTGCCGAGACCAGCTATTTCTTTGGTCTGGAGGACTGGCTTCATCGTGATACCGATACGCTTTCGGGTGGCCGCAAGCAGCTGCTGTCGCTTGCCGCCGTTCTGGCGCTGCGCCCGCGCGTGCTGCTGCTCGACGAGCCCACGTCTCAGCTTGATCCGGTTGCGGAGAAGAATTTCCTGCACGCGCTGTTTCGTGTGAATCGCGAGCTGGGCTGCACGGTTGTTGTGGCGACGCATCAGCCGCGGCCGATGCTCGAGTATGCGACGTGTACGTACCGGATTGAGGGCGGTCGCGTGCGCGAGGTGGCGGATATGTCTTCTTTGGGACGCCGAGAATCGCTGTTTTCCGATGACATGTTGGGGTGGGGTGCCATCCGATGTGCAAAAAACGGAGTATTCAGCAGGCGTGAGGACAATTTGGGTTCTCTGGAGCCGCCCGGGGACGTATCGAGCGCGAAAAAAAGTTCGGAATTGGACAAATCGTCCGAATTTGTGGCGCAAACGTCGCTCGAGAACGGCTCGGAAGCCTTCTCGCGCACGGATGGAAGCAGAATACTCCAAAAAATGCACGGCGGGTCGGCTACCACCCTGTCGGAAGGCTGGTTTCGCTACGATCGAGCGTCCGGCTGGGTGTTGCGTGGGCTCGATGCGTCGTTTTCGGCCGGTGCGGTGCATGCGGTTGTTGGCGGTAACGGCTGCGGCAAGTCGACGATGCTCTCGGTGCTGGCGAAGACCGCCAAGCTGCAGCGCGGCCGCATGGTGCGCGGAGCGGCCTCGGCGGCGCTGCTGCCTCAGAATCCCAAAGCATTGCTGGTTGCCGAGACGGTTCGCGATGAGCTGATGGAATGGGCCTCGACCTGCGGATATGACGAGAACTTGGCGCGGGAGCGTGCGGCGAGCTTGGGGTTGTCGGGTCTGGATGGACGCCATCCGTACGATCTTTCGGGCGGGCAGCGTCAACTGCTTGCATTGGCAAAACTGCTGCTAATCGGCCCCGAACTGCTATTGCTCGATGAGCCCACCAAGGGTCTAGACCTGTTCAGCCGCCGCATCATCGCCCGCGCCCTGCGTGACCATGCGAAGGCTGGCGGCACCGTCATCATGGCTACGCACGATTTGGACTTTGCCGAGCAGGTAGCCGACGACGTCGCCATGATGTTTGACGGCGAGATTGCCTGCATGGAGCCGCCGGCCGACTTCTTTGCCGACAACGTGTTCTATAGGGCGTGATGGGATGACGGACTGTCGTTTCTCGCGTTTGCTTGCAAAACTGGAGATCCCGCTGTTGTTGGCGGTGCCGGCGGCAATGGCTGCCGCGTTGCTGGCGGGTGTTGAGCAGGCAGCGTTGGCCATGCTGGTTGTGGTGGCGTTGGTGCTTGCGCTGTTCTTTGCGGGTTACGAGGCATCTCGTCCGGGTTTGCGCCAGATTATGCCCACGCTGGTGCTGGCGGTGCTGGCGGCGGCGGGGCGCATCCTGTTTGGGCCCATTCCCGACTTTAAACCGGTGAGCGCCATCGCCATTATCGCGGGGGCGACGCTTGGTCGCCGCAATGGTTTTATGGTTGGCGCGCTGGCGGCGCTGACCAGCAATTTCTTTTTTGGACAGGGCATGTGGACGCCGTGGCAGATGTATGCTTGGGGGCTCGTGGGATACGTTGGCGGTGCGCTGACGTATGCGGGTGCGTTCGACCGCGCCGACGGCACCGTGCGCATGCCAGCACTGCTGGCGTACGGCTTTGCGTCGGGCCTGCTCTATGGCGTCGTGATCAACGCGTATGACATCATTGGTTTTGTGCAGCCGCTTACCTGGGCGGGTGCCGTGGCGCGTCTTGCCACGGCGGTGCCGTTCGATATCACACACGGCCTCGCGACCTGCGTGTTCTTGGTCGCCCTGTACAAGCCCTGGTGTCGCCGCATTAACCGTGTCGTCGTGAAATACGGGCTGTAAGGCATTTCGCGTTCCCTCACGAACTTGCGGTGGAATAGTTCTCGTTTTTGGCTATTTGCTGCCCAAACAGGAACTATTCCACCGCAACTTATAGGGGGAGAGGGGTCACATGATTTGTTTTCCTCTGTCCCCCAGGAATTACTTGGGGCTAGAGCTCTAGCGTGAGGGTGACGGGGCAGTGGTCGCTGCCAAAGATGTCGCCGCGGATATCGGTGTCGCGCACGGTATTGGCGATTGAATCACTTACCAAGAAGTAATCGATGCGCCAGCCGGCGTTGTTCTTGCGGGCATTAAAGCGATAGCTCCACCAGCTGTAGACGCCCTCGACGTCTGGATTAGCCGTGCGCCAGGTATCGGTAAAGCCGGCGTTGAGCAGCTCGGTAAACTTGCCGCGTTCTTCGTCCGAAAAGCCGGCGTTGCCGCGGTTGGACTTGGGGTTCTTAAGGTCGATCTCCTCGTGCGCTACGTTAAAGTCGCCGCAGGTCACGACGGGTTTGCCGCTCTCGCGCTCAAGCGCGCTCAAAAAGCCGCGATAGGCATCATCCCAGGCCATGCGCACGTCGATGCGGGCGAGTTCGTTTTGCGCGTTGGGAGTGTAGACATCCACAAACCAGAACTTGTCGAACTCCAACGCGCAGACGCGGCCCTCGGTTGCGGCTTGGGCGACGAGCTCGGCCGCCTCGCCCTCGCCGGCGTAGGGCAGCAGCGCATCGGCGCGCAGTACGCGCAGCGGTTCCTGGCGGCTAAAGACCGCGGTGCCCGAGTAGCCCTTGCGCTCGGCGTAGCTCCAGGTTTGGTGATAGCCGGCCAGGTCGATATCGACCTGGCCCTCCTGCAGCTTGGTCTCTTGCAGCGCCAGGATATCGACGTCGAGTTCTTGCGCGATCTGGATAAAGCTCGGGTCCTTTTTGAGCACGGCGCGCAGGCCGTTGACGTTCCACGAGGCGAAAGTGTAAGTCTGAGGCATGGTGTCCTTTCGACGGGGTTGGCAGGCTTAAGATTAACGCAACAAGAGCGGGGCGGAGTCCGCGAGTGATAGTGCGAACGCCGCCGTCCCGGAGACACGGACGGAGGACTCATATGACGCAGGCAATATCGGACCCCAGGCAGGCCTCCGCCGCGCTGGCGGATCTGTTTGACACCCACAAGCGCGTGGTCTTCTTTGGCGGCGCTGGTGTTTCCACGGCAAGTGGCATCCCCGATTTCCGCAGCGTGGACGGCCTGTATCACCAGCAGTTTGCCTATCCGCCCGAGACCATGCTGTCGCATAGCTTTTACGAGGCGCATCCGGCCGAGTTCTTCGACTTCTACCGCACCAAGATGATCGCGCTTGGCGCCAAGCCCAATCGCTGCCACACCAAGCTGGCCGAGCTGGAGCGCGCCGGCAAGCTAAATGCCGTGGTGACGCAAAATATCGACGGCCTGCATCAGATGGCCGGCTCACAGCGAGTGTTTGAGCTGCACGGATCGGTCCATCGCAACATTTGCCAGTCGTGTAGCGCGGTCTATAGCGCCGAGTGGATTTGCTCGCGCGAGCACGAGGACGCCGCGGGCGTGCCTGCGTGCCCCGCGTGCGGCGGCCGCATCAAGCCCGATGTAGTGCTCTACGAGGAGCCGCTCGACGAGCACGTGCTGACCGGTGCCGTTGCCGCCATCGCCGCGGCCGATGCCCTCATTGTGGGCGGGACCTCGCTCGTGGTGTATCCGGCGGCAGGCCTTACGCGTTACTTTACCGGCGATACGCTGGCTATATGCAACCTTGCTCCCACCGATCAGGATGCAAATGCCGACCTGCTGATTTCTTGCGACATCGCGGCCGCGTTTGCGTTCTAGCCCGCGCGCGCGGATACAATAGAAAGACTGAGTGCAAAGCGACCCCGCCGCCAGCTCCCCAAGCTCGGCGGCGTGGGCATTTTAGGAGGATGTTCATGGCGAACGACAGCAAGACATGGCGGTGCGGAAAGTACGAGCTCAGCTTTGACCGTCCGCGCATCATGGGCGTCCTCAACGTGACGCCCGATTCGTTTAGCGATGGCGGGGAGCACTTCGACCCGGACGCCGCCAACGAGTACGGCCTAGCGATGCTCGACGCCGGCGCCGACATCATCGACGTGGGCGGCGAGTCCACGCGCCCTGGTTTTACCCCGGTCAACCCCGACGAGGAGGCTCGCCGCGTGCTGCCCGTGGTTCGCGCGCTGGCCAAGGAGGGCGCCATCGTCTCGATCGACACGCGTCATGTGGCGGTTGCCAAGGCGGCCGTGCGCTGCGGCGCCTCGATCGTCAACGACGTGACCGGCTTCACCGATCCCAAGATGGTCGAGTTTGTTAAGACGAGCACCTGCGGCGTCATCGTGATGCATGCCGGCGAGGTCGCCGCGCCCGCCCGCACGCACGCAACGGTGCAGCTCGATACCTCGGCAGCGGCGTTTGTTGCCGAGAAGGCGCGCGAGGCGGCTGCCGAGGCCGCGCGTGAGGCCGAGAAGCCGGCTCGCCGCCGTCGCGGCAAGTTGCTGGGTGAGCCTAAGTCGGAGGCCAAGCTTCCGGGCGGCGTGGTGCAGCCCTCGTTGCCGTTTGGCGAACCGGAGCCCACGTCCGAGCCTGCAAGCGAGCAGGAGACGCCCGCCGCCGAGCAGACTGCTGCCGCCGAGACCGTCGCGCCCGCGCCCGCAGCCACCGAGGTCGCATCGGAGTCCAATGACCACCTGGCAGCCATGATGCGCCGCAGCGCCCGCCGCGAGGAGGCCTACGTGCCCACCTCTCAGCTCCGCCGCTTCACCCTTCCCGATTCGGCGCCCATCATGCGCCGCGTCATGGGCTTTCTGTCCGACCAGGCCCGCACGCTCATCCATGCCGGCGTGTCGCGCGACCGCATCTGCATCGATCCTGGCCCGGGCTTTGGTAAGTCGGTTAACGAGGACATCGTCATCCAGCGCGAGACTGCCAAGATGGCGTCACTGGGCTATCCGCTCATGTGCGCCGTGTCGCGCAAGCGTTTTGTGGGCGCTGTCTCGGGCGTGACCGAGGCCGCCGCGCGCGATGCCGCCACGTTTGGCGTGTGCCTGGGCGCCATCCAGGCCGGTGCCAACATCGTGCGCGTGCACGACGCCGCGGGTTTTGCGCAGTTCCTGAACGGTTACTGGGCCGTCGCCAAGCCGCAGCCGCGCCGTGCGTTTGTGGCCGTGGGCTCCAACCTGGGGCATCGTTGCGACAACATCCGCGCCGCGCGCGACATGATCGCCGAGATTCCGCTCACCTGCGTGTCCAACTCCTCCAAGATCTACGAGAGCGAGCCGGCCTACGAGACGCGCCAGGACGCGTTTGCCAACGCTGTCATCGAGATTAAGACCGAGCTGGCGCCGTTGGTGCTGCTCGACGAGCTCATGAAGATCGAGGCTGAGCTGGGCCGCGACCGTTCCAAAAAGGCCAAGGCCAACGGCCCGCGCACCATCGACCTGGACCTGCTGTGGATGGACGGCGAGACCCACGGCGGCAAAAAGCTGCGCCTGCCGCATCCGCTCATTGGCGAGCGCGACTTTGTGCTGGTGCCGCTCGAGGACCTGATGCACGACCCGGCGCGGTTCTTCCGCTACAACGGTGTCGAGGTCAAGGAGCCCGAGGACCGCGTGGGTCATATCGTGGGCGAATTGGGGCGTATGTAGATGATCGAGATGAATGCTGTTGCCGCCGGCACCGAGCTCGACGCGGTGCGCGACGCGGGCCGCGAGGGCGTGTCCGCGGGCTGGTGCGCGTGGAGCGCGGGCGATGCTTCGCTGACGTTTTCGCTGGTCGTGCGTCCGGATGTGAGCATGCATGCCTTCCACGGCCTGCCGTTTGTGGCTGCGATGGGCATGATGGACGCGCTCGTGGGCACGGCTTCGACGCCGGGGTTGGGCCTTGCCGGTAAGGTGGGTATCCAGTGGCCGAGCGATATCGTGTGCGGTGCGCCTGCGTTTGAGACGTCACTCGCGCGTGTTGCCGTGAACGGCGGTGCCGGTGCTGCGGGCATGTTTGCCGCGGTGACGGTTGATATTGAGCATTCGGCGTTGAGCGAGCTTGGTGTGGACGTGGCTGACGAAGCGCTGGTCGAGGCGCTGGCCGCCGCCGTGCTGGCCCGCGTGGACGCCTGGGCGGTTGTTGCCAACACGCCGCAAGGCGCCGCAGGGCCGCTGGCTCCCGTGCTGGGCGAGTACTTCGACATGGTGCCGCTGCTGGGCCGCCAAGTTGCAGCGGTGCCGCCCAACGGTTTGCCGCTTGCGGTCGGTGTGTTTGCGGGCCTGGATATCTGGGGTCGTGCGACTATCAAGACCGATGCCGGCGAGCAAGAGTTTCCGCCCGAGGCCGTGCGCATTCGCGGACTGTAACGCGAGGCACTTGCGCTCAAAGATGACGATGACAACAAGACCCTCCTCGGCCTGTGCCGGGGAGGGTTTCGCCTGTCTGAGGAATAGGCTTGGCGAGCATTTGCGGGGACTGTGGCATCGGGCGCGCTCGACTTAAGCCCCTGCTCTATCCCAGCTTCTGCATGCGGCGGTAGATTTCGCAGATGCCTTTGATGGTGAGTTGGCCGTCGACTATGTCGAAGGCGTCGGTCGAATCGGCGACGATGCTGGCGAGACCGCCCGTGGCGATAACGGTGGCATCCTCGCGGCCCAGCTCGCGCTTCATGCGCGCGACCAGGCCCTCAGCCATGGCGGCGGCGCCCGTTACGGCGCCGACCTTGATGCACTCCTCGGTATCGCGGCCGATGGCGTGCTCGGGCGCCTCGAGCGGAACGCTGGCGAGCTTGGCGGCTCGGGCGGCGAGCGCGTCCATCGAAATGCGGATGCCCGGCGCAATCGCTCCGCCAATGTAATAGCCGTCCTCGTCGATGACGTCGATATTGGTTGCGGTGCCAAAGTCCACCACGATCGCCGGCGCGCCATAGAAGGTCTCGGCAGCGACGGCGTTGGCGATGCGGTCGGCACCAACGGCCTGGGGGCGCGCCGCCCGCAGCTTGGTTACGGCGGCCGTCTGCGGCCCGATGACGATGGCGTCCGCGGCAATGCGGTCGGCCACGGCGTGCCACTCGCGCGAGAGCTGCGGCACCACGCCCGCAAAGGCGATCGCGTCGACCGCATCGAGCGAAAGGCCGTACATCTTAAAGAAACCCATCAGGCGCACATGGATCTCGTCGGCGGTATAGGAGCGGTCGGTGGGCATGCGCCACGACTGCACCAGCTCGTCTCCGTCAAACAGGCCCATGGCCGTCTGCGTGTTTCCCATATCGATAGCGAGCAGCATGTCTACTCCCGGTGTCGGCATAAAAGGACGCGCACCATTGTATACGTGCCGTCGACGGCGCTCGGCTGCGATTCGTTTACGGTGATAGGGGCTGAGGGGTTTAAATATGAAGGAATTATGCTCTACGAGATTTTCCTTGCCGTTTACCGAACTCCCGCGTAATATTCTTTCTTGCGCACATGAGGCGCCCAGACATTGCGGGGTGGAGCAGTCTGGTAGCTCGCCGGGCTCATAACCCGGAGGTCGTAGGTTCAAATCCTGCCCCCGCGACCAAGAACTTGCAGCTCGTCGGCCTAGCCGGCGAGCTTTTTTGTTATTCCGGGACTGTGTTTTCGGTCCAATTCTCGGCTTCTTAAACAAAATCTCGATCTGTAACATCTAGACCCGATTTGGGCGGCTAAGTGTTACAGATCGAGATGTTTCGGCAGGACGGTCTTCGTTTGTCTAAATCTGTAACACGAGGGACGGATTTTGCCGAGTTGTTGTTATAGATTGAGATTTTTTAGCAGGCGGGTTTGGTTTGTCTCGATCTGTAACAGTAAGACCCGGTTTTGTCGCGTAACTGTTACAGATTGAGACAAACCGACGGGCCGCCCTGCCCCATCCACCTGCCGCTACCTGCTGTCCGCCGATTTCCGTTGCGCTGTTGTATTCCCATGCCATATCCTCTAGACAACTACGCGGCAACATCGCCGCCGCGCCTACAAGAGAGGAATGTCCATGACCGCACCTGCATCCAAGCTGCTTCAGCCCATTACGGTTGGCCCCCTTGAGCTCAAAAACCGCATTATGTTTCCGCCGCTGACCACCGGCTACGAGGAGCGTGACGGCTCCATTGGCGAGCGCAGCCTGGCTTTTTACGAGCGCTTGGCCCGTGGCGGCGTGAGTTACATCGTCATCGGCGACGTTGCTCCCGTCATGACCGCAAGCCCCACGCCCAAGCTGGCGACCGACGCCCAAATCCCCACGTTTAAGGCCCTGGCCGATGCCGTCCACAAGCACGGCGCCAAGGTCGCGCTGCAGCTGTTCCACCCCGAGTACGACGTGCCCGGTGTCGGCCGCATGGTCATGGGATCCATGGCCGCCGCCAAGGCCGCGCAGGAGGCCAAGGCCGCCGGCGACGAGGAGACCTTTGCCGCCAAGATGGCCGAGTCCAACGAGATCCGCAACCAGGCCTACGCCAAGCTGCACCACGACATGCAGCACTTTGTGAACGAGGCGAGTGTGGAGCAGCTCACCCAGATCAAGGAGGCTATCGCCGCCTCGGCCGCTCGCGCGCAGCAGGCCGGGATCGATGCCATCGAGGTCCACGGCGACCGCCTGGTAGGTTCGCTGTGCTCGGCCATCCTCAACCAGCGCACCGACGAGTACGGCGGCTCGTTCGAGAACCGCGTTCGCTACGCGCTGGAGGTCGTCGCTGCCATTAAGGAAGCCGCGCCGCAGCTGATGGTGGAGTACAAGCTCCCCGTGATCATGGAGAACCCCGACGGCACGCCGCGCGGCAAGGGCGGCCTGCAGCCCGACGAGGCCTGCGAGTTCGCCAAGCTGCTCGAGGGCGCGGGCATCGATATGATCCAGGTCGCACAGGCCAACCACACCGGCAACATGGGCGACACCATTCCGCCCATGGGCGCCATGCCCTACAACTGGACGCTGCCCGTGGCCGAGCGCGTCAAGGCCCTGGTCTCCGTGCCGGTGGCAACCGTGGGCCGCGTGGTTTCGGTCGAGGCCGGCGAGAAGATTCTGGAAGACGGCGCCGCCGACATCATCGCCTATGGCCGCTCGCTCATGTGCGACCCCGACATTGCGCTGAAGGCCGCCACGGGTGAGCCCATCCGCGAGTGCCTCAACTGCAACAAGGGCTGCGTCGACGCGATTCAAAACCGCAAGTACATCTCGTGCGTGCTCAACGCCGAGAACGGTGACGAGGCGACCATAGCCATTAAGCCGGGCGAGGGCGACAAGAAGATCGCCGTGGTGGGCGGCGGCATCGCCGGCCTGGAGGCCGCGCGCGTGGCGGCCAAGCGCGGCTACGACGTGACCATCTACGAGGCGAGCGATCACTTGGGCGGCCAGATTGTGCTGGCGGCTGCGCCTCCGCGCAAGGACGAAATCATGCGCTCGGTCGAGTACTACGAGAAGATTCTGCCTGGCGTGGGCGTGAAGGTCGAGCTCAACCACGTCGCTAGCCCCGCGGACCTCAACGCCGCCGACGCCGCGATTGTTGCCGTGGGCGCGCACGACGTGGTCATCCCCGTTCCGGGTGCCGACTCGGACAAGGTCGTCTCGAGCTGGGACGTGCTGGCCGGCAAGGTGGAGCTTACGGGCCGCGTCGCCGTCATTGGCGGTGGCCTGGTGGGCACCGAGACTGCCGAGTACCTGCTGCAGCGCGGCTGCGAGGTGGCGATTGTCGAGATGCTCGACAAGATTGCCGCGGGCGAGTCCGAGACCATTCTGCCGCTGATTATGAGCGACTTTGCCGAGCACAACGTGGAGCAGCACGTGAAGACCCGCCTGACCGCCATTACCGACGAGGGCGTGGAGGCCATTCGCACTACCGAGGACGGCGCCGAGGAGCCGGTAAAGATCGCCTGCGATTACGTGGTGATGGCCGTGGGCTCCAAGGCCAACGCGTTTGACCTGGATGGCGTGACGGTGCCCGTGACCTGCGTGGGAGACTGCTCGGGCGAGCGCACCGCCGACATCGCGAGCGCCATTCGCACGGCATATCACGCGGCCAACGAGCTGTAGTTAACTTCGCGGCCAGGCGGGGCGGTAGCACGGATCCGTCTCGCCCGGCTGTGTCCCGTCGGATGTCAACCGGTGCGGGGCCTGCAAGCGCGCAGGTCTCGCCCTTTTTGTTTTGCTCCGGTGGATGGCAATGCGCGGTAATCATGAGGAGTGAGGACGTCTACTGCCTCGCAGATCACTCAAAATTATTGGGGGAGGGGTTAATAACCATATCCTCTATACCAAAGGACATAAAGAGATGCCAATTTTGTTGACAAGCGAATGACGATTAGCCGTGAGTCAGCTACCAGCGTAAATAATCGATAAAGAAATGTCGTAATTTGGTGCCAAATGCCCAGATAACGCCGCGTCTATTTTAATTAACTGCTTTGAGCAAACAGTAAAATGCTACTATCTAACTTGCACGTAAGAAGGCAGATTAACGGTTAAGGCTAAGAAGTGGCAGGTATGTCGGAAGCAACTAGGACTCGCACGCATGCGCCCGAGGTTAGGCAGCGCGCCGTCGAGATCCTCCAAGAGGGGGTCGGTCATCGCGCCCTCGCTGCGGAGCTTGGCATTCCCCAGGCCACGGCTCGTCAGTGGGCCCGCGCGTATGCCGTGGGCGGTGCCGACGCCGTTCTCAATGCCGGTTCGCATCATCACACCTATTCGTACGACGTAAAGCTCGCTGTGGTTAAGGACCGTCTGGAAAACGGCTTGACGGTTCGCGAGGCCATGATCAAGCACAAGATTCCCAGCGAGTCTTCGGTCAAGGCTTGGTGCCGTCAGTACCGTGAGAGCGGTGAGTCCGCACTGGTCGATAAGCCGCGCGGTCGCAAGCCGCGCGTTAAAAAGGCGGAATAGCAAACGGGATGGTGCGCCCACGGGGCGCATTTTTCTTGCCGCGCCAACTTTTTGGACCGGCGCGAGCCTATCGGGACATCCTCCAACGTAGTCAATAAACCGCGCGCAGTGGCCCGCGCGTCTGTCGTTGCGGTAAGGGAGCGTCACCCCTCTACTCCAATGCGGACGTACCCTTGCCCCGTACGCCTAAAACTCCCCAGTTGACCGAAAACCTGCCGCCGCTATTCCTCAATTGAGCTATAACGTTAAACAATTGCAGCGTTTTTGCATGGGGGAGTGATGGTATGACGCTACTGTATTTCCTTACCCTGTTTCCGCTGGTACCGGCGCTGGGCATGCTGCTCGCGCGCGGTGACCGCGCCCGCGATGCGGTGGGGCTCATAGGCTCCGGCATTATTATGGCGGTGACAGTTGTAGTCGCCGTCATGTTTTTTGGCATGGGTCCGCAGAGCTTTGAGGTTGCCTCCGGCACCTCGCATGTGCTCTCGATCATCAGCTCCGTCATCGACGTCATCCTGTGCGCCGTAATCCTGTACAACGCGTACAAATATAGGAACGCGCTCGCCACGGTGCTCGGCATAGTCCAGCTGGTGGGCTCGTTCGCCTTTGCAGCCATGACGCTGCCCGCGGCCGAAGCCGTCACGGCGACGCCGCTCTACCTGGACTACATGAGCGTGATCATGGTCCTCGCCGTCGGCATTGTTGGCAGCCTCATCTGCGTGTATGCCTTGGGTTATATGAAGGACTTCCAGGCCCACGACGAGCACGAGGCCGCACTGCGCGGGCAGACCGCGCCCGACCGTCGCCCACAGTTCCTGGCGCTTATGTTCCTGTTCCTCTCGGCCATGTTCGTCATCGTGACGAGCGACAACCTTGAGTGGCTGTTCTGCGGCTGGGAAATCACCACCGTGTGCTCGTTCCTTATGATTGGCTACACGCGCACGCCCGAGGCCATCAAGAACGCTTTCACCCAGATCATCCTTAACATGCTGGGCGGTATCGCGTTTTTGGCGGGCCTTATGTTCTTGCACGTTAACGGCATGCCGCTGACCATCTCGGGCATGATCGAGCTTTCCGGCGCCGGAACCGTGCAATCCGCGCTGCTGGTGATGCCGGTCGTTCTGCTGTCGCTCGCCGCCCTTACCAAGGCCGCGCAGATGCCGTTCCACACTTGGCTGTTGGGTGCCATGGTTGCCCCCACGCCCACGAGCGCCCTGCTGCACTCGTCAACCATGGTCAAAGCCGGCGTGTTCCTGATGGTCAAGCTGAGCCCGCTCTATGCCATCTATCCCGTGACTGGCTTTATGGTCACGAGTGTGGGCGCCATCACGTTTTTGCTCGCTGCCCTCATGGCCATCTCGCAGAGCAACGCCAAACGCGTGCTCGCGTACTCCACCATTTCCAACCTGGGCCTCATCAGTGCCTGCTTGGGTGTCGGCGCGCCCGAGGCCGTATGGGCGGCCATCTTCCTGATCCTGTTCCACACGGTGGCCAAGTCGCTGCTGTTCCTGTGCGTGGGCACGGCCGAGCATCATATCGGCAGCCGCGATATCGAGGACATGGACGGTATGTTCAGCCGCATGCCGCACCTGACGCGCCTGATGATGCTGGGCATCATGGGCATGTTTGTGGCGCCGTTTGGCATGCTCGTGTCCAAGTGGGGCGCCCTGGTGGCGTTTGCCCAGACCGGCAACGTGCTCATGATCATGGTGCTAGCCTTTGGCTCGGCCGCGACGTTCTTCTTCTGGGGCAAGTGGCTTGCCAAGCTTTCGGGCGTCGACCCCACGGCTCAAAACGTTGAGGCCAATGTCCATAAGACCGAATGGATGGCCCTCAACACCATCGCCGCGCTGCTGATTCTGTGCTGCGTGGCGTTTCCAGTTATCTCGAGCGGTCTGGTGTCGCCTTACCTCGCCATGGTGTTTGGCCGCGTGCCGTACGTTATCGGCAAGGACGCCATGTATCTGATGGTGGTTATCGTGGCTTTTATCGCCGTGGTGCTGCTGACTTCATTCCGCGTGAGCAACAAGCCGCACGTCAACGTGTACCTTTCGGGTGTGGGAACCGACAAATATCGCCATTTCCGCGGCTCGATGGGACACGAGGTGAAGGCCGAAAAGCGCAATTGGTACTCGGAGGACGCCCTTGGCGAGAAGCGTATCGGCCCCGCGGGCAGCGTCGTGTGCTGCAGCATTATCTTGTTTGCGCTGCTGTGCTGCGCATGGATTGGGCCCGAGAGGCTTGCCATGAGCGCGCCCTCGGTGCTGCGCGGCAAGTATTTCGAAGGTTCGGGTGTCGTGGGCATATTTATTGGTACCGTGGTGTTTGCCCTGCTGGCGCCTTTGGTTGGTGGCCTGATCGACGGCGTTGACCGTAAGCTTTCGGCCCGTATGCAGGGCCGCGTGGGCCCGCGCCTGCTCCAGCCTTTCTACGACGTTGCCAAGCTGCTGCGCAAGGCCCCCGCCAGCGTAAACACCATGGACGATACCTATATGGCGTGTGCGCTCATCTTTACCGTCGTGGGCGGCGGCATCTTTGTGTCGGGTTCCAACACGCTGCTGTGCGCCTTTATGGTGACGCTCGCCGCGATCTTTGTGGTGCTGGCGTCCGCCTCGACGCAAAGCCCGTTTGCCCAGGTCGGCGCCGATCGTGAGTTGCTGCAGGTTATGAGTTACGAGCCCGCCGTTCTGCTGATGAGCGTGGGCCTGTACCTTGCCACCGACAGCTTTGATTCCATCGCCGTGACGGGGCAGTCGGCCCCCATCGTCGTGTACAGCGCGCCCATTTTCCTCGCGCTGCTCGCGGTGCTTACCATCAAGCTGCGCAAGTCGCCGTTCGATCTTTCGTACTCGCATCACGCGCATCAGGAGATCGTCCAGGGCGTCGCCACCGAGATGAGCGGCGGCACGCTGGCCAAGATGACCCTTATGCACTGGTGCGAGACCGTGCTGTTTTTGATGTGGGTGGGCATGTTCTTTGTTTGGGACAACCCGGTGAGCTGGGTGGTCGCCCTGGTCGTGATGGCCGCGACGTACTTTGTCGAGGTCCTAATCGACAACACCTTCGCGCGCAGCACCTGGCGCAGCTGCTTTAAGCTCGGATGGGGCGTGGCGCTGGTGTTTGGCCTGCTCAACCTTATGCCCATCCTCGTCGACGTGTTTATTTAGGAGGCGGCATCCATGGATCATATAATGTCGCGCTCGCCGTGGGTTATTCATTACGACGGCTCGAGCTGCAACGGATGCGATATCGAGGTGCTGGCCTCGCTCACGCCGCTGTTCGATGCGGAGCGCTTTGGCGTGGTCAACACCGGCAACCCCAAGCATGCGGACATCTTTTTGGTGACGGGGTCGGTCAATGCCCAGAACCTGCCCGTCGTGCGCCAGATCTACAACCAGATGCTCGAGCCCAAGTGCGTGGTGGCCTGCGGCATCTGCGCGTGTTCGGGCGGTGTATTCCGCGATGCCTACAACGTGATCGGCGGCGTGGACCGCGCGATTCCCGTGGACGTGTACGCGCCCGGATGCGCCATTCGCCCCGAGACCGTGATCGATGCCATCGTGGAGGCGTGCGGCATCCTGGACCAGAAGGAGGCCGTGATGCGCGCCGGCGGCGACCCGCTTACCGTAGGCGGTGCCGCTGCCTGGGACGGCGGCGTTGAGCTGGGCGAGGACGGGTTTGTGGCAGTTACGGGGGCTGGCGACACGCCCGCTGGGACGCCAGCCGCGCCCGTCGCTGCAAAGGAGGCCGAGTAATGCAAAAGGCTATCTATACCACCGTTGGGATCGACGAGCTCCTGTCGCATGTCCAGGCGCTCAAGGGCGTCGGCGCGCGCTTTGTGCAAATGCACGCCGAGCGCAACGTCGACGACGGCACGTATCGCTTGGTCTATACGTTTATCAACGTTCGCGCTGCTCAGGAGCAGATCGCCCAGGACGGCAGTTATGCGATTGAGAACCTGGTGGTTGAGGGAATTGAT
The DNA here is from genome assembly GCA_048244295.1 of Collinsella sp. Taxonomy (GTDB): domain Bacteria; phylum Actinomycetota; class Coriobacteriia; order Coriobacteriales; family Coriobacteriaceae; genus Collinsella. The sequence continues at coordinate 9,812 of DBFAZJ010000154.1, read as the reverse complement.
CGGTACCAGGAGATTCCGTCCGTCAGCTCGTACTATCCGGCGGTATTCCCGTTTGAAAACGAAGCGCACGATCTATTTGGTCTTGCCATCACCGACATGCAGATCGACTTTAAGGGCTTTTTCTACCAGGTTTCGACTGCCGAGCCCATGAGCGTTATCACGCCCGAGGTGAAGGCCTCGCGCGAGAAGGCCATGAAGGTCCGTGCCGCCGCCGAGGCCAAGGCGCGCAAGGCCGCTGCCGAGAAGGCTGCCGCGGCTGCGGCTGCTGCAGGGGAGAGCACTGCGAGCGCCGGCGATGCCGCGGGCGCCGCTGCTCAGCCCGCTGCGGCTGCCGGCTCCGATGCTCAGCATGATGAGGCTGCTGCGAAGGCCGCGCTCAAGGCCGCCGAGATGGAGGCAAAGCTCGCCGCCATGGATCCCGAGAAGGCGGCCAAGGTCCGCGCGGCGCTTGCCGCCAAGGCCGCCCGCGACAAGCAGAAAAAGGAGGCGTAAGGTCCATGGCACATCGCTCCGTTATTCCGTTTGGCCCGCAGCACCCGGTGCTGCCCGAGCCGCTTCATCTGGACCTGGTGATCGAGGACGACCGCGTTATCGAGGCAATTCCGCAGATCGGCTTTGTGCACCGCGGACTCGAGAAGCTCACCGAAAAGCGCGACATGCATCAGTTTGGCTACATCGCCGAACGCATCTGCGGCATCTGCGCCGTGGGCCACAGCTACGGCTATGCCACAGCCTGCGAGCGCATGCTCGACATCGAGGTGCCCGGCCGCGTGCAGTATATCCGTACTATTTTGCACGAGCTTTCGCGCATTCACTCGCACCTGCTGTGGCTGGGCCTGCTCGCCGATGCCTTTGGTTTTGAGGCGCTGTTCTATCGGTCGTGGACCCTGCGCGAGCAGATTCTCAAGATCTTTGAGAGTACTTGCGGCGGGCGCGTGATTCTGTCGATTAACGAGATCGGCGGCCTTAAGCACGATATCGAGGACTCCGAGCTGGCCGGCATTGTCCAGACGCTCGATGCCATGCGCCCCGACTACGAGGCCCTGGTGCATACGTTTTTGGACGACAACAGCTGCGGCGAGCGCCTGCATGGCGTGGGCGTGATCAGCAAAAAGGACGCGCTGGAGCTTTCGATGGTCGGCCCGTTCGGTCGTGCCTCGGGTGTGGATTACGACGTGCGTATGTTCGGCGACGGTGCCTATGCGGATCTGGCTGCGTTTGAACCCATCGTTGCCACCGACGGCGATTGCTATGCCCGCTGCCAGGTGCGTTGCGCCGAGGTCACGCAGGCCATGGACATCATTAAGGAGCTTGTGGGCAAGATTCCGCACGACGGCATCGGCGGGCGCACCAAGCTCACGCCGGCCGACGGCGCGCGCGGCGAGGTTGTGATTGAGCAGCCGCGCGGTGAGGCGTATTACTATGTGCGCGGCAACGGCACCAAGAACCTGGACCGCTTCCGCGTGCGCACGCCGACGTCGCAAAACCTGGCGGGTCTGACACATGCGCTGCAGGGCGTGCTCCTTGCCAACGTGCCCATGATTATCCTGACCATCGACCCCTGTATTAGCTGCACGGAAAGGTAGGCGCGGCATGAGTTTGCTGACATTTGCCAAGACGGCCTTGGGTTCCATGGTCAAACAGCCGGTCACGGTGTGCTATCCGCAGGAAAAGCTCGCAGCGCCCGAGCGCCTGCGCGGGCATATCGTCAACGATATGGACGTGTGCATCTGCTGCGGGATGTGCGCGCGCCGCTGCCCGGCGGGCGCGCTTGCGGTCGATCGCAAGGGCGGCACCTGGTCGATTGATCCGTATGCTTGTGTGGTGTGCGGCGAGTGCATCGAGAGCTGTCCTAAACACTGCCTGACTATGGACACCGCTCGCACCCCAGTCGCAGCGGACAAGACTCCCACGGTAGAAACCAAGCCGGAATAGCGCTGGAATAGGGCCGGTGGGGCAAAAATGCCCCACCGGCCCCGCGCTTGAACGCGCGGTTGGGCCGCCACGAACAAAACTATGCCGGATTACGGGGCTGGATAGCGAACCTCCGACCATACAGAAAATCGCAAAAACAAACCAGCAGGTAGATTGCTTGCCGTTTTTCAAAAAATGAAGGTATGGATGAGGGCCCCGACTTTAGCCCCGTAATCCGGCATAGTTTTGAAATGACACCATATCCGTAACAGCCCTTGATCTCCCGTGGACAGAGGGAAACGGATCATTTTGGCCTCGCGAGGGCCGCCGCGTGACCCGTCTGCCACGAAATGGGTCTATCTACTACGTTTAGGCGGCAGTCCTCGACCACGGCAAGTAATGCGAAATGAAAGCCGCAGGTAGAACGCCTGCGGCTTTTCATGAAACGCGGTTATGGTCGGAGGTACCGGACTAAACATAGTAGATAGGCCAGTTTCGTGGCGAGCACCACCAATAGATCCCCTGGGGACGGAGGAAAACGGGTTCTTTTGCCCCGTCCATCTTGAGTCGCACCCGTTTTCCTGCGAAAACGCTCGTGTCTCAACTTTGGTGAGACATTTGTCTCACGCCTAAAAATGAATCTGGAACGTGTGTCACCTGCCCTAATTGTGTCTCATTTCGTAACTTTAGGCTGATGCAAGGTCTGAGCCTGCGAGAAGGGAGACGCGATGAGTAAGTACACGAGGGGTCTCTTGGCGGTGATGCTGGCCGTAGTGCTTGTGTTGCCGGCTGCAGCATTTGCCATGCTGCCCGAGGCCAACGCCAGGTCCAGTACCGGAATGGACGGACCGACAATGAGCGGAAAGGTCGTCGTCGATCCCGACACCAGCGGACGCTGGGAAATCTGGGCGGCCGGTCACAACGGTAATAAAGTAACGACTCAAAACATCGGCCGAATCTGGACCGACAAGACGGTCGAGGCAACTGAGGAAAACGAAGAGTCGGATTTTCTGACCACGCTTTCGGCCATGTCCTCGACGTCTAATTCAACCGTGACGGTCACTACGCCGCTCGACATCGTGATGGTGCTGGATGCATCTGGCTCGATGGATGATCCTATGGGTGGCGGAGATCGCACCAAGCGTATCGATGCACTGAAGAACGCTGCGAACAGCTTTATCGATACCATCGCCAAACAAAACGAGAGTATCGAGGGTGTCGATAGGCAACATAGGGTTGCCATTGTTAAGTTTGCGGGCGAGAAGTCCAACAATATCGGCAACGATACGTATGGAAGATGGTACAACTACAATTACACACAGGTAATGAAGGGCCTGACCGATTGCTCTGGCGGCAATGTGACCATTCTCCAGAACACCATTAAGAGAATTCAGCCCAGCGGTGCCACGCATGCCGACTATGGTTTGGAACTGGCTAGGGATATTCCTTCTGGTCGCGCAGGCGCCAAGAAGGTCGTTGTGTTCTTTACTGACGGCACTCCAACGAGTGACAACACGTTCGACTCTGGCGTCGCCAACAAGGCTGTGAAGGCTGCCAAGAACATGAAGGACAGCCAGGCCACCGTTTATACTATCGGCATCTTTGATGGCGCGGACCCCAGCGCTGGTATCCAGGATTCGGGAAAAAGCCAAAAAGAGAACAAGTTCATGCAGGCCGTATCGAGCAACTACCCCAATGCCACGGCATGGAATGCTCATGGTGCACGCGCGGAAAACTCCGACTACTACAAGTCGGCGACCAATGCCGAAGAGCTCAAGAAGGTCTTTGACGACATCTCACAGGCCATCACATCGGAGGCGCCTTATCCGACCGAAATTGATAAGGGCTACGACGCGACCAAGTCCGGTTACATCACGTTTACCGATGAGCTGGGCGACTTTATGCAGGTCGACAGCTTCACCGAGGTCGTCATCAACGGCACGCCGTTTACCAAGGCGAGCAAGACGGTCAACAAAGAAACCAAGACCGATACGTACGAGTTCGATGGCAAAGCAAAAGACCTGCTCATTACCGTGCAGCGTGCTGGTGATGACAATGCCCAGAAGGGCGATGTCGTAACGGTCAGCATTCCTGCGTCGTTGATTCCGCTGAGCCACTTTAAGACCGTAGACGGCAAGCTTTCGGTCGACAGCGCTCAGCCTATCCGCGTGAAGTACACCTCGAGCGTGAAGAGCACTGCGCTCGACAACCTGTTTACGCCCGAGAAGGTAACGGGGCTCAAGGATTACATCGAGAACAATACGACCGTTGCCAACGGCGCCAAGACCGTGAATTTCTACGCGAACAAGTGGGCTGCCGGCGATCTGGGCAATACGGTTGCGACCTTCGAGCCGGCCGACACCAACCGCTACTACTACTTCCAGAAACAGACCCCTATTTACACGGACAAGGACTGCACGCAGCCTGCAAAGAATTCGCTGGCAGATACCGGCACCTATTACTACAAGGATGAGTTTGAGGAGCAGGGTGAAAACGGCGAGGCCAAGCCCGCCTCTGCCGTCATCGAGTTTATCGGCGGCGACGCTGCGAAGTTTGACGCCGCTATTGTTGCTGACGAGGACGGCAACCTTTCGTTTAGCGTGGGAACCGCGCGCCTAGCCTTTATCGACGAGCTCCACACCACCAAGGAGAGTGTGGGAGGCAACAACACTGGTACCGCGACTGACGTTCTCAATCCCAAGTGGAACAACGTGTCCGCCAAGGCGACCGCGACGCATGTCAATTCCTACCTGGGAAACAACGGCAAGATCAGCTTTAACGTGACGCCGACAACGGTGGATACCAAGGCCAGCTTTGGCCTGACCAAGGTGCTCGAGGGCCGCGACTGGACGGATGCGGACGAGTTTAAGTTTGAACTCTCCGCGACGTCCGAGAACGATGCTCCGATGCCCGCGTCCGCGACCGTGACCGTGACCAATGCCGCCCTGGACGACAAGGGCAAGGCAGCTATCGACTTCGGCGAGATCACCTACAACAAGCCGGGCGAGTACACCTATGAGGTCCGCGAGGTCAAGGGCGACGCCGGTGGCATTACCTACAGCAAGAACGTTGCCACGTTCAAGGTGACTGTGACGGCTAACGCCAAGGGCGAGCTTAAGGCCGACGTTGAAAAGACCTCGGGTGAGACTAAGTTCACGAACACCTATAGCGCCAAGACGGAAACCCCGCTGACTCTTGAGGCAACCAAGAAGCTCACGGGGCGCCCGATGGCCGATGACGAATTTAAGTTTGCGCTGAGCTATGCGGGGCACGACGAGGTTCTGCTGGATGCAACCAACAAGGGCGGCAAGGTTGAGTTCGGTCCGCTGACGTATACGACCGAGTCGCTTGCCAAGCTGGTCAAGGAAGACAAGGCGTCGGTTGACGCTAGCTCAGACAAGCCCACGTGGACCATTCGCTACATTGCTGCCGAGCAGACCGACAAGCTGCCTGCGGGCGTGAGCGCCACCGTGTCGGCAATTGACGCATATGTAACCGTTGTCGACAACGGCGATGGTACCCTGACGGCGACGGCTGTCTACGGCGATACCGGCAACGAGTTTGTGAACGCCTACACTGCCGAGTCTGCCGAGACATCGCTTGTGGGCAAGAAGAATCTGCTGGTTCCTGCTGGCCTGACCCCGGCTGACATTGCCGGCAAGTTCACCTTTACCGTGACCGGTGAAGAGGGCGCACCCTTGCCCGCGAACGCGAGCGTGACCAATGATGCCAAGGGCAAGGTCGACTTTGGCAAGATTACCTTTACGCTCGATGACCTTAACAAGGCTCTGGGCGAGGAGCCCGAGAAGCGCGAGCATACCTTTACCTACACCGTGACCGAATCCGGCGAGGTCGCTGGCGTGACCAACGACGCCAAGCCTCCGCGTACGGTTTCCTTCACCGTGACCGATGACAGCAAGGGCAATCTGAGGGTGTCCCGCAAGCCGGACGGCGATGTGGCATCTACGTTCACCAATACCTACAGCGTGACGCCTGTCAAGACGAGCGTCACCGACCAGATCGCCGCGACCAAGGTCCTGACCGGCCGCGACATGGCTGAGGGCGAGTTCTCCTTCGAGCTCGTCGAGGGCGAGGGCAAGGACGCCAAGGTCGTTGCCACCGGCAAGAACGCCGCCGATGGCAAGATCACGATGAGCCCCATCGAGTACACCAAGGCCGGAACGCACACCTATACGCTGCGCGAGGTCAAGGGCGGAACCACCAGCAAGGGCATCACCTACAGTGACGCCAAGTACACCATCGAGACCACCATCACGGACAAGGGCGACGGTACGCTCAGCGCCACGCATGTTCTGAAGGACGTCAAGGTTGCCGAGTTCAAGAACTCCTACAACGTGACCCCCAAGAGCTCCAGCGTCACCGACCTGATCACCGCGGACAAGGTCCTGGACGGGCGCGACCTCAAGGCTGGCGATTTCCGTTTCGAGCTCGTCGAGGGCAATAACGTGGTCGCCACCGGTACCAACAATGCCGACGGCAAGATCGTAATGGATCCCGTCACCTACACTGCGGCTGGCGAGCACACCTACATACTGCGCGAGACCAAGGCCGGCACCACCGAAAACGGCATTACTTACAGCACCGCTGAGTACACTATTGTGACCACCGTCAAGGATAACAACGATGGCACCCTCAGCGTGGAGCACAAGCTGCAGAATGTTGACAAGGCGACCTTCGAGAACGCCTACACCGTAACCCCCAAGAGCTTCAGTGTTACTGATCAGATCACGGCGACCAAGGTCCTGACCGGGCGCGATCTCAAGGAAGGCGAGTTCTCCTTCGAGCTCGTCGAGGGCAACGATGTTGTCGCCACCGGCAAGAATGACGACCGCGGCAAGATCAAGATGAGCCCCATCGAGTACACCGCTGCCGGCAAGCATACTTACACGCTGTGCGAGGTCCCGGGCGACGCCAACAACGGCATCACCTACGACGGCAAGACCTACACCATTGAGACGACCATCACCGACAAGGGCGACGGCACGCTCGAGGCGAAGCATGTCCTGAATGGAGCCGACGAGGCGAAGTTCAACAACAGCTACAAGCCGAATCCTGACGAGTTCAGCGTCACCGACCAGATCACCGCGAATAAGGTCCTGACCGGACGCGAGCTTGCTGCCGGCGAGTTCTCCTTCGAGCTCGTCGAGGGCGAGGGCGAGGACGCCAAGGTCGTCGCCACCGGCACCAACAATGCCGAAGGCAACATCACGATGAACGCCGTGAAGTACACCGAGGCCGGCAAGCATATCTACACGCTGCGCGAGGCCAACGGCGGAACCACCAGCAAGGGCGTCACTTACAGCGACGCCAAGTTCACCATCGAGACCGCCATCACCGACAACGGCGACGGCACGCTCGAGGCGAAGCATGTCCTGAAGGGCGACGAGCCCGTCGAGTTCAAGAACTCCTACAGTGTGACCCCGCTCGATGCAGAGCCCGACTTTGACCTGAGCAAGGCCATTGACGGCCGCGACTGGACGGATGCGGACAAGTTCAGCTTTACCATTGCCGCCGCCGAGGGCACCCCGCTGCCCAACCCCGCAACCGTAACCGTGACCAAGCAGAACGCGAACGACGATGGCATCGCCGCCATCAAGTTCGGCAAGATCCGCTACACGGCTGCCGGAACCTACAAGTATGAGATCCGCGAGAACGCGGGCAATGCGGCAGGCATGACGTATGACGGACATGTCGCGACCGCCGAAGTGACCGTGACCGAGAACAGCGAGGGCAAGCTGACCGCCAACGTCACCAAGAAGGAAAGCGGCCGCTTCACCAACACGTACCGCACTGAGCTCGATTACGCCGCGGTCGGCGGCCTTAAGCTCAGCAAGACCCTCTCCGGACGTCCCATGACTGAGGGCCAGTTTAGCTTTACCGTGACGCCCGCCGACGAGGCTTCGGCCAAGGCACTTGGTCTGCTGCCCGGGGCCAACACTTTCAAATCCCCTGCGACGGCAGAGGCAACGGTCGGTCTGATTGACATTCTGGCGGGCCATGAGGTCAAGTTTGCGCAGGCTGACGCCGGCAAGACCTTCAAATACACCGTGGCCGAGAAGAACGACCACAAGCCCGGCTACACCTACGATGATGCCGAGCGCACCGTGACGATCGCTATCGCCGACGATGGCGTCGGCACGCTTACCGCTACGACGACCGTTTCTGGCGGTCCCGAGGGTACGCATGTGACGGTCCACAAGAGCGGCGAGAACAAGGTTGAGAGCGCTTTGGTCCCGTTCGAAAACAGCTATAGCGCATCGACCGATAACCCGGGCGTTTCTGCACAGATTGTCGCCACCAAGACCCTGACCGGTCGTCCGATGGTTAACGGTGAGTTCTACTTTGGCATCGCCTATGCGGGCGAGACGGAAGCCATCAGTGGCACGCCGGCGTTCAACTATAACGGCCAGGTGAGCTTTGGCACGCTGCATTACGACACCAAGATGCTCGCCGACCTGGTAAGCACCGGGCGCGCCATCCGCACCGACACGGACGGCAAGCTTGCGTGGACTATCAACTACACGGCGTTTGAGTACACGTCCCCGCTTGCAGCAAAGGGTATTACCGCCGCGAAGTCGAGCTTTAGCTTTAAGGTCATCGTCGTCGACAACGGCGACGGTACCCTGACGGCAAAGCCTGACTACGGTGGCGTCGAGCCTGTGTTCGAGAACGTCTACGGCGCCGATGCCGTTGACGCCGCGCTCGCCGGCACCAAGAAGCTCCAGGCAGACAAGGGCCTGACCCCGGCAGACATTGCGGGCAAGTTCACCTTTACCGTGACCGCCGACGAGGCTGGTGCCCCGATGCCCGAGCGCACGACCGCAACCAACGACGCGGCCGGCAACGTGAACTTTGGCAAGATCCACTTTACGCTCGAGGACCTCAACCGCGCCCTGGGCGTGACGACCGATGCGGCCGACAAGGCCGAGGCAGACGAGGCCGACGAGGCAGAGGCTGAAGAGGCCGACACCGATGCCAACGCCGACGAGCCCAGCGACGAGCCCGAGCCCGCAGCCCCCACCGCTCCGCGCTCGCACACCTTTACTTACACGGTGACCGAGTCCGGTAGTGCCCCTGGCGTGACCAATGACACCAACGCCACGCGCAAGGTTTCCTACACCGTGTCTGACGACGGTGCCGGGCATCTGAGCGTCAAGCGCGAAGGCGACGACGGTGCTGCCTTCACGTTTACCAACACCTACGGCGTGGCACCTACCGATTCGTCCGTGACCGATCAGGTCAAGACAGTCAAGCGCCTGACTGGACGCGACCTTGCAGCAGGCGAGTTCACGTTTGAGCTGCTCGAGGACGACGTGGTTGTCGCTAACGGCACCAACGACGCTAACGGCACCGTGACGCTGAGCCCGATTCGCTACGAGGCACCCGGCACGTACACGTACACGCTGCGCGAGGCTTGCCCCAACGTGCTCGGCCTGTACAAGGGCGTCACCTATGACGGCACGACCTACACCGTCGTGACCACCGTCTCCGACAATGGTGACGGCACGCTGACCGCGACGCACAAGCTCGAGGGAACCACCGAGTCGGCTGGCTTTACCAACAAGTATCACGCCATGCCCACTCAGGTCTCCATCGGCGCCATCAAGGTGCTTGAGGGACGCGAGCTCAAGAAGGACGAGTTCAGCTTTAAGCTCGTTGGCGAGGGCATCGAGTCCACCGTCACCAACGATGCCGACGGCAAGATCAACTTCGACAAGTTCGAGTACGACGAGCCTGGTACGTACGTCTACACCATCAGCGAGGTCAAGGGCGACGAGGCCGGTATGACCTACGACAAGTCCGTCTTTACCGCGACCGTCAACGTGGTCGACGACGGCGAGGGCAACCTCAAGGCGAACGTCGCCTTTACCAAGGGC
>DBFAZJ010000153.1:0-6101 GCA_048244295.1 Collinsella sp. | reverse complement strand
CGGCCTCGATGTGACCGATGGCAACGTAGTCCAGGAAGAACAGCGGCTCGGCGCCCGAAGCCAAAATGTCGTTGACGCACATAGCAACCAGGTCCTGGCCCACCGTCTCGTGACGGTCCATAATCTGGGCGAGCACGAGCTTGGTGCCCACGCCGTCGGTACCGCTAATCAGAATCGGGTCTTCCATATCCTTAAGCGCGGCGGCCGAGAACAGACCACCGAAGCCGCCGATGCCGCCGATAACCTCGGGGCGATTGGCGTCCTTAACCATCTGCTTAATCGCGTCGACGGCACGGCCGCCCTCGGCGGTATCGACGCCGGCATCCTCATACGTCACATGCTTGCTGTCGCTCATCTGAGCCTTCCTCTCCCACTACCGTGGCGCCGCGCGGGCGCCAAACGGTGCTCATAGTTGCGTTCATTTCGGCGCGCGCCATAACAACGCGCGCCGCTCAATCAACAAAACAGCAGGTAAAACCTACCAAAATAAACCTATCCCCACATGGCAGGTTTTAGGCCTCACCGTGCTTCTCTTCCCAGCTGCGGTCGTCGTATTTCTCGACCACGGCGTCGTCATCAAAGTGCAACGGCTTGTCCAGGTTGCGGGGCTTAAAGCCCTCCATGAACTTGTCGCGGCCAAAACTCTCGGGAATCGCCACGGGGTAGCGGCCGGTAAAGCATGCATCGCAGTAACCGCCCTTGGGCATGACCTTAAGCAGGCCCTCGACCGAAAGGAAGGCCAGCGAATCGGCGCCGATATACTCGCAAATCTCGTCGACCGTCTTGTTGGCGCTGATAAGCTGCGACTGCACGTCGGTATCGATACCGTAGAAGCACGGCCAGATGACCTCGGGTGAGTTGATGCGGATATGAATCTCCTTGGCGCCAGCGTTGCGTAGCATCTTGACGAGCTGCACCATGGTGGTGCCGCGCACGATGGAGTCGTCGATGACGACCAGGCGCTTGCCCTCGATGTTGTCGCGCAGCGGGTTGAGTTTCATACGCACGCCCATGGCGCGCAACTCCTGCGTAGGCTCAATAAACGTACGGCCCACGTAGCGGTTCTTGATAAGACCCTCGCCAAAGGGAATACCGCTCTCGTGCGAATACCCCTCCGCGGGCGGCAGGCCGGAATCGGGCACGCCGATGACCAGGTCGGCCTCGACGGGCTCCTCATGTGCCAGCTGACGGCCCATGTCGTAACGGCAGGCATAGACGCTCTTGCCGTTCATAATGGAGTCGGGGCGGGCAAAGTAGACCTGCTCAAAGATGCAGTTGGCGGGCTCTTCGGCTGCAGGCACGCCCTGCTCGGATACCAGACCCTCGGCGCTGATGCGCAAGATCTCGCCGGGACGGACGTCACGGACGTACTCGGCGCCCACGATGTCGAGTGCGCAGGTCTCGGAAGCAACGACCCAGCCGCCGGCGCGGGTGACATGGGTGGTGGCGTCGACCGTCGCGGCGCCGTCCTGCGACGGCAGCTGCGAAACGGATGCGGCATCGGCCTGGTCCAGGCCCTCGTCCACGAGCTTGCCCAGCACCAGCGGGCGAATGCCGTGCGGATCGCGGAATGCGTAGAGTGCCTGCTCGTTGATAAGCGTCATGGCGTAGCCGCCGCGCACGAGCTCCATGGTCTTGCGAATGCCCTCGCGCAGATGGCCTGTACGCTGAGTAAAGTAGCCGATAAGCTTAGTCGCGACCTCGGAATCCGAATTGGAGAGGAACGGCACGCCCAGCTCGATCAGCTGGCGGCGCAGCTCGTCGGTGTTGACCAGAGTGCCGTTGTGAGCAAGCGCGATAATGACGCTGTTGATGGTAGAAAGATGCGGCTGCGAGGCTTCCCAGCTCTTGGCACCGGCGGTGCCATAGCGCACGTGGCCCACGGCCAGCTGGCCGGAAAGCGTCGACAGGTCGGCGTTGGAGAACACGCGATCGAGCAGCCCCAGGTCTTTGCGAACCATAACCGTGCCGCCATCACCCACGGCGATTCCCGCCGATTCCTGGCCGCGATGCTGTAGCGCGCGCAGACCAAAGTACGTCAGTCGAGCCACATCGCGATCGGGTGCCCACACACCAAAAATGCCGCATTCCTCATGCAGCTGGTCGGAGTCCGGATCATACGTCGACATGGTCTTCACCTGTCCCGCGGCACGCTCGGCCGCGCGGATGGTTTCTTGAGACATGGCATCCCCTCAGAGCCTCGTTATTTGGCGTTACCTGCCCTATTATACGCACGGCAAGACAAGCACTCCCGCGCATGAACAGCGCTTTTTAAAAGCCCACCGAGCTTATAATCCGTTTTGCAGCCAAACATTTTATTGGGCAGGCGCCTCGGGACCGACGATCCCGCATGCTTCCGTCGCGACGCGTCTCGTCCGCCGTTGGGGCTTGCATTGTTGCAATTGGGACGTTCGTCCTGTCTTTTGGCAGGTCGGCGGCGTATCCTTGTACCTACAGCAAAACGAGAAAGGTTATGTATGGATCGAAACGAACTCGACCCCAGCGTCCCCAGCGCCACGGAGGTCAAGAAGATCCCCCTCATCATTAAGGTGTACGCCGTCCTATGCATCCTGTCCGGCGTGGGCACGCTCCCTTCGGTCGGCGCCTTTATGTGGCAGGTCATCACCGCGCTCATCAACGGCAACGCCGCCGCCAAGCTCGGCGACAACACGCTCGTCGCGGTCGGCCTTATCGTCGCCGGCATCATGCTCTCTGCGGCAAGCGCCGTCATCCTGATCATCTTTGGCCTGGACCTTATCAAAAACCAGCGCCGCAACGCCGCTCGCCTGTCCTACATCCTTATTGCATTCACCGTCGTCGAGCTTTTGGTCGACGTGATGCTCCAGGGCATCGGGCCCTTCTTGCTTCGCCCTGCCATCCAGCTCGGCATCCTCGTCGCGCTTTCGGCCACCGTCGACCCCACGCTGCGCCAGGAGCGCGAGCTGCAGCGCCGCTTGCAGGAGATGCTCGACCGCGACGCCGCCGCCGAGGGCATGCTCGGGCGCGATGAAACCGGCGAGGGCTACATTAAGCTCAACTACTTCAACCTGTTCTGGGTATTCTTTGTCTGCTGCATACTCGGCCTGATCGCCGAGGACATCTGGCACATGACGGTCGACGACCCGGGCGTCTACCAGAACCGCGCCGGCATGCTGTTTGGCCCCTTCAGCCCCATCTACGGATTTGGCGCCGTGCTCATGACCATGGTGCTCAACCGCTTCTACAAAAAGAACCCCATCATTATCTTTTTGGTGAGCGCGCTGCTCGGTGCAAGCTTTGAGGTGTTCGTGGGCTGGTTTATGCAGACCTCGTTTGGCGTGGTCTCGTGGAGCTACTCGCATATGAAGCTCTTTGGCATGCCCGATCCGCTCGCCGTCCTTACCGGCGGACGTACCTGCACGGGCTTCGCCTGCCTGTGGGGCCTGGGTGGCCTCATCTGGATCAAGCTGCTGCTGCCGAGGCTGCTCAAGCTCATCAACATGATTCCGTGGAAAAGCCGCTACTCCGCTACCGTCATCTTCACTATCATTATGCTGGTCGATGGCGTTATGACGCTGCAGTCGCTCGATTATTGGTATCAGCGCGTCAACGGCACGGAACCGGATATTCCCGTTGCGCAGTTCTACGGCAAGTACTTCGATAATGACTTTATGGAGAATCGCTTCCAGAGCATGACCATGAGCCCCAAGGATGCGACGCGCGTGTAGCGTCCACCGCGCCCAAAACGCAAAATGCCCGCCGGTATCACACGTACCGGCGGGCATTTTTATAAACGAGTCTTCTACCGACGCAAGCCTCTACGCCTCGCGCTCGACCTCACTCACGCATTCGTTCTTGATGGTGCCAACGAGCGCCTGCAGCGCATCGACCACGTGCGGGCGAATGTCCCCGCCGATGAGCACGAGCATGATGTCGTCACCTACGGCAAGCTCGCCGCTTGCCAGCCACACGCGCACATAGCCGATACCCGGCATCGCGCGCGTGGCCTCGATAGCAGCCTGCACCTTGCTGGCGTCGTAGCCAAACACCATGCCGCCCACCTTATGGCCCGGCGCCACGCCATCGGTCTCGACACCGCGCGCCTCGGCCTTGGGCGTCGCGCGCACCACACCGTTATGTGTCAGATACATACCGCACGCAGGTGCCGACGAATCGGCCTTGGCCTCGCGCAGCCAAGCATCAACCGAAGGCATCGTTTTGCTATTCTCGAGCATCATTTCCCCTTTCACCGTCATTGAGTAGCCCATCATCTATTCCTCGACCGGAGTGAGCACCATGACGGCACGCGTGTTGCTCAGCGATAACGAACGACAGGTCACAAGCGTTACGACCTTGGTTGCCGAAGCAGCGCGGTCGCCTGCATCACTCGCCACTGCCGAAGCACCGTCGAGCATCTCGGACAGGTAGTTCTTGAGCCCGTCATCGCCCTCATAATTGGGCGTGCGCGCCTTGGCATACGTGTCCTCAACGACCTTGGTCGCCAGTGGTCGCAGCTTATACGTAGCATCCCGTGTGATGTAGTACACATATTCAATGCTATCGAACGTTGCCTGGTCAGTCGTATCCGAAATCACGTTGAACATCGACCCATCGTTCATATGGTGTCCGTAGATCGTGGTCTGCTGGTCAACCATTCCCGGCGCGGTGTCATCGCTATCCAGGAAAATGGCCCCAGATGCATTGGCTGTACCGTCGAACAGCGTGTTGAGGTATTTGGAGTTGTTGTTGGTCTGCACCACGGGATAGTTGATGTTGGTTCCCGGCACATAAATCCAACCCACAATCTCGGGGTTTGTCTGAGCAAGCGCATCGAAGTCGATAATCGGCACACCGCTGGCGTCCTTATCGCTTATATATTGCTTTTCGATCTTTTGGTACGACTCGCTCGCCTGCTTGTAACCAATCTGCGCATTGATAAAGATGGCAGCGGCGGCAACGATTAGGCCGATGCCAATAATGATGAGCAAGATGGGGATAACGGAGCGGCGCTTTTTGCGCGGCGGCTCGGTATAGCTCGACGGAGCAGCGCCCGACTGTTTCGTAGAACGCGATTCTTTCTTGGCCGTATCATACGACGAAGGGCGATATGCAGCCGGCGTATCCTGGCGATGATGGGACATCGGCGTTACGGGACGCGGTGCGCGCGGCTGCTGAGGAGAGGATGTCCGACCCTGCTGTGCCGCATGGGCAGCACCCGGCTTCGACGGATCGGGAATCTGAGAAGCCTTGAATCGTTTTCCCTGATAGTCGGACATGGCTCTCCTTATACTGCGGTGAAACGGCGGAACGCCTAGGCGTCGGCCATCTCCTGCTTCATCTTCTCGATAACCTTGCGGTACTCGGGGTCGCAAGCGCCCAGAATCTGCGTGGCGTAGATGGCGGCGTTCTTGGCGCCGTTGATGGCAACGCAGGCCACGGGCACGCCCGAAGGCATCTGCACCATCGACAGCAGCGAATCCATGCCGCCCAGGTCACTCGTCTTCATAGGCACGCCGATGACCGGCAGCGGCGTAAAGGCAGCCACGACACCGCCCAGGTGAGCAGCCTTGCCGGCGGCGGCGATAATCACTTTGATACCGCGATCGGCGGCAGTCGAGGCCCACTCGTGGACCTTCGCCGGCGTGCGGTGTGCGCTCGCAATGACGAGCTCATAGGGCACACCAAGCGCCTCGAGCTCGGCGGTGCAGCCTTCCATAACGCCCAGATCGGACTTGGAACCCATGATGATCCCGACGACCGGCTTTTGATCTGCCATAAACAAAGACCTCCTGTTGAGAGCGGCGACGCGGCGGATCCGCGACCCTTAACTACTGAGAGTAGTATAGCTGCTCCCGTCCCTGCGGTCCCCGGGTGCCCCGCGTCGGGCTGGGTTTTTATCTTCGCTCCCCTTGCTTCGCAAAGTCGCTCAGACAATAAACCCAGCCCGCCGCGGGGCACCCGGGGACCTACCGGGAATTGCCATGACATACGTTGGCTGAAATATTAACGTGGGATCCGCCGTTCGAACGAACGGCGGATCCCACACTCACTTTTTATTCAGCCCTAGTCATCGCGCAAAGCCCCTCCCGCCCCGGCCGGACAGGTCACACTACACCGTGTGC
>DBFAZJ010000152.1:0-3535 GCA_048244295.1 Collinsella sp. | reverse complement strand
TACGCGGTCACGCTGGAATCGACGCCGCCGCTCATGGCGACGAGCACGCGCTTGTTGTGCATGGGGAGGTTCTCCTTGGTGGCATGTGGCCAAAAAAGAAAAGCGGCGCGGGAGGCTGGTTCCGCGCCGCAGACATTGTAGCAAGTTCGGAGGTCTCGTGGGACACCCTGTTGGGATAAGCCCAGGCTGCCAGAAGAGAGGGGAGACCGGCGTGCCTTGGACTCGTTCTAAGAACGAGAAGCTCTAGTCCTGGAAGAGCGCCGTGGACAGGTAGCGCTCGCCGGTGTCGGCGAGCAGCGCCACGATGGTCTTACCCTCGTTCTCGGGGCGCTTGGCCAGCTGCAGTGCGGCCCACACGGCGGCGCCGGACGAAATGCCCACGAGCACGCCCTCCTTGTGGCCCACGGCGCGGCCGGTGGCAAAGGCGTCGTCGTTCTCGACGGGGATGATCTCGTCATAGACCTGGGTGTCGAGGACGTCGGGCACAAAGCCGGCGCCGATGCCCTGGATTTTGTGCGGGCCGGCCTGGCCCTTGGAGAGCACCGGGGAGGTGGCGGGCTCGACGGCGACGACCTTAATCTCGGGGTTCTGCTCCTTGAGGAACTCGCCCACGCCGGTCACGGTGCCACCGGTGCCAACTCCGGCGACGAAGATGTCGACCTGGCCGTCGGTGTCGTCCCAGATCTCGGGGCCGGTCGTGGCCTTGTGAATGGCGGGGTTGGCGGGGTTCACAAACTGGCCGGCGATGATGCTGTTGGGAGTCTCCTTCTGCAGCTCCTCGGCCTTGGCGATAGCGCCCTTCATGCCCTTGGAGCCGTCGGTGAGCACGAGCTGCGCACCGTATGCCTGCATCAGCTTGCGGCGCTCGACGGACATGGTCTCGGGCATGGTGATGATCACCTTGTAGCCGCGGGCGGCCGCCACCGAGGCGATGCCGACGCCGGTGTTGCCGCTCGTGGGCTCGATGATGGTGTAGTCGCCGCCGCGCACGAGCTTGCCTGCCTTCTCGGCCTCGTCAATCATGTTCTTGGCGACGCGGTCTTTAACGGATCCGGCGGGGTTGAAGTATTCCAGTTTGACGAGCACGCGAGCCTTGAGGTCCTCGTCGGCCTCAAAGTGGGTGAGCTCCAGAAGCGGGGTGTGGCCGATAAGCTGATCGATGGACGTGTAAACCTTGCTCATGGTGAACCTCCAAAGTGTTCAAGTTGCTGGTTGCCGTATGGTTTTACGGCGTGTCTAGCAGCCAAACCCATAAACCTTATAGGTTGTTCGTTTAGCTGTTGGCAAGCATAGTAGACACTAAAGCCTAGTAATGCAATAGGAAATAGAAGATTATTACGAGTCGATTAACCATCTTGACCGGAACGGGTATTTTCAAAACCAATATTTCGGCTAGAATTTCTACGGACTAAATGACCGAAAGGCAGCACTATACATGTTGGTTTCTACTAAGGGCAGATATGCCCTGCGCGTTATGGTCGATCTGGCCGAGCACCAGGCAGCCGGTCGCATCCCGCTCAAAGAGATCGCGGCGCGACAGGGGATTTCCGAGAAATATCTCGAGAACATTTTGGCTACGCTCGTGCGCGCCAACATGCTCTCGGGCATGCGCGGCAAGGGCGGCGGCTATGTGCTCACGCGCCCGCCCGAGCAATACACGGTGGGCGAGATCTTGCGCCTGACCGAGGGCAGTCTGGCGCCGGTCGCCTGCCTGGATGGCGACTGCAAGGGCTGCTCGCGTTCGGATGAGTGCCCCACGCTCGACGTGTGGAAGAACCTGGACAAGCTCATCAACGACTACCTCGACGGTGTGACGCTCGATCAACTTGTCGCTCCCAACCATGGCTACGACTACGTCATCTAACCCACACCTGCATTTGGGGACGGGGCGGAAATGGTAGATTTTCTCGCCCTTTGAGACTTGGCAAAAAAGAAGGCCGCCCATTTTTGCGATGGGCGGCCTTCGTTTTGGGCTGTTGAGACGGACACGGCCGGAATGGCCGTTTTAGTCCTCGGCGATGCTGTCGAGGATGCTGCGCGTGATGGACACCAGGATGCTGCCCATAAAGGCCGATCCAAAGCTGGCGATGGAGATGCCGACGCCCAGCAGGTTGACCGACAGGTAACTCGCGAGCTCAAGCATAAAGCTGTTGACGACAAGCTGGAAAATGCCCAGCGTAATGATCGTGAGCGGCAGCGAGATGACCGTGAGGAACGGTTTGACGAACGAATCGACAATGTTCAGGAACAGTCCCACAAAGGCAAAGCAGACCCAGGTCTCGGCAAAGCCGAAGGGTTGGATACCGGGGACGAGGAACGTGGCGATCGCGATGGCGATCGAGGTGAAGAGCCAGTTAAGCATAAAGCGCATGGCGTGAATCCTTTCTTGCGCCGGGATTGCTGGCGTCGCGTGAAGCGGCTTACGGCGGCGACCTGGATGGTTGCGCGGGCGCGCCGCGGTGTTTGGGCGCCCATTGTCTCAAATATTCGTGGAGCTTACGTGCGCATATGGTTTCTAAACGGCGTTCGTCCTGAAAAACGCGCCGCTGGCAGAGAGTCTTGTCGCTTTAGTTTGGTGGTGTGCTACACTGCTACGGGCAAAAGCCACAGGCGTTGCCCTATTGCATAGAACGGGTGAACGATGCCCGATGTCAGTATCAACTTCGATGCCTTTTGGCGGGTTTGGCGGTGATCGATGAATATCGAGAACATGTTTGACAAGCCTGATGTCAAGCAGCTGGTCCACGCATTTAGCCTTTTGGACGACGAGAAGGATATCCAAGCGTTTTTGACCGATATCTGCACGCCGCGCGAGATTTGCGACCTTTCTCAGCGTTTGCAGGTTGCGCGCTATTTGGACGAGGGCGAGCCTTATGTTGAGGTTCAGGCCCGTACCGGCGCTTCGTCCACCACGGTGAGCCGCGTTTCAAAGGCGCTGAACGGCGAGTACGGTGGCTACCGCAAGATCCTCATTAAGTTGGAGGATGGCGAGTAGGCCAGCGACAACATTGAATTACGAAGAACCGTCCCTCCGGGGGCGGTTTTTATATGCCTGCAATCGGCTGGTGCGTTGGGTTCAGGTTGCTTTGTACCAAAAGATGGAACTGCGGTGGCAATGTGTCCGCTTGGGCGGGTAGGATGGATGCATTGATTATTGCGAACGGTTTGAGCGGAGGACCATGCCTGTTCGAATCTATACCACCAATGCCGGCACGGATTTGAGCGATGCCGAGTCGGCGCTGCTTGCCGACCTTATTGCCCGTCACGGGCGTGCCGTGTTGCTGGCACCAACGTTTGCCGAGCTCGATCTGTGCCGTCATGATGCGGCGGAAGCCGGCATTTCGCTGGGTATCGACTACAAGACACCCGCATCGTGGCTTCGCTCGCTTTGGGAGCTTTTGGGCGACGGGCGCGGTTTCGTCGACAACCTGCAACGTCAGATGCTGTTTTCGGATATGATTGCCCGCCGCGACGATGCCGACCTGCAGCCGCTTTCGCGTAGCCAGGGCACGGTGCGCATGCTCGCGCGCATGGC
>DBFAZJ010000151.1:0-1745 GCA_048244295.1 Collinsella sp. | reverse complement strand
CGTTGAGGAAGCATGGGAGATAACGACCGCGGGCCCCAAGTCAACAGGGGGTGCCGGGGACACGAGCGGCCCCCGGCTCAACAAAATCGAGGAATGGGACTAATCGATCTTGTTGTTGGTCAGACCGGCGCGGAACACGGTGGCGTCGCCATCGGCCTGGCTCGGATCGTAGAGGTTCAGGGCAGCCACATACATGGCGGCAGCGGTGACCAGGTCGTCCTTGTAGGTGACCTCGTTGGGAGCGTGAGCCTGAGACTCGGCACCCGGGCCAAAGCCCACGCAGGGGATGCCGTAGCGGCCCTGGATGGAGACGCAGTTCGTGGAGAAGGTCCACTTGTCGCACAGCGGGCGACCGGTGCGCTTGTCCATGCTGGGCTCGCAGCCGATGCGCTCGTCACCAAACATGGCCTTGTGGGCGTCGACGAGGGCCTTGACGTGCGGAGCGGTCTCCTTGTTGATCCACGTGGGGAAGTAAGCCTCGGTCTCGTAGACCTCGCCGGTCCAGGACGGACGGTCGTACATGTACATGGAGACCTTCACGTCGTCGCCGTACTTCTTGGCGGCCGGCAGGTTGCGGATCTCGTCCAGGCAGGACTCCCAGGTCTCACCGGCGGTCATGCGACGGTCGATGGAGATGGCGCAGGAGTCAGCGACAGCGCAGCGGCTGGGGCTGGTGTAGAAGATCTGGCTGACGGTGCAGGTGCCGCGGCCCAGGAAGCGGGCATCCTCGAAGTGCTCGGGGTTGTACTTGGGGTCGAGCATCTTGACGAGACCCTTGATGTCGGTCGACTCGTCGCAGCCGTTGTTGTTGAGGGCGCGGACGTCGGCGATGATGTCGGCCATCTTGTAGATGGCGTTGTCGCCGCGGTCGGGAGCGGAGCCGTGGCAGGAGGTGCCGTGAACGTCGACACGGATCTCCATGCGGCCGCGGTGACCGCGATAGATGCCGCCGTCGGTGGGCTCGGTGGAAATGACGAACTCGGGTTTAATGCCGTCCTTGTTGTAGATGTACTGCCAGCACATGCCGTCGCAGTCCTCTTCCTGGACGGTGCCGACGACCATGATCTTGTAACCCTCGGGGATGAGGCCCATGTCCTTCATCATCTTGGCAGCGTAGGTAGCGGAAGCCATGCCGCCCTCCTGGTCAGAGCCGCCGCGGCCGTAGATGATCTCGTCGGTCTCGTAGCCCTCATAGGGATCGGCGTCCCAGTTCTCGATGTTGCCGATGCCGACGGTGTCGATGTGGGAGTCGATGGCGATGATCTTGTCGCCCTCGCCCATAAAGCCCATGACGTTGCCCAGGCCGTCGACCTTGACCTCGTCATAGCCAAGGCTCTCCATCTCGGCCTTGATGCAGGCAACAACCTCACCCTCCTCGCAGGACTCAGAGGGGTGAGAGATCATAGCGCGCAGGAAGCGAGTCATATCAGCACGATGAGACTCAGCAGCAGCCTTGATAGCGTCGAAATCGAGTTCTTTAGCCATTGTTCATAACCTTTCAAACGAAGGAATCTACCTGTGAGGTGGCGGAGCGATACCTATTTACTCCGCCCCAACGATTAGCAAGTGGGATATTCGCCTTCCCAAACAATTCGACGATACTGATCGGGGTCCGTGTCACCTTCCGTGGAGAAGCAGAGCACGGAGCTCGTCTTATCCAGGCCGATGAGCTCCTTGAGCTCGGCGTACTCGGGATCGAGCATGAGGGTCTCGACCAGGCCGGTGGTCACAGCGCCGGACTCGCC
>DBFAZJ010000150.1:0-6429 GCA_048244295.1 Collinsella sp. | reverse complement strand
CACAAAGCTCGGCGTAGGCGCATTGACGTCCTGAGTGGTCGCCACAAGCCTGCCCGCCGCCTGCGTGACAAGCCAAGCGACCTCGCGCTGGCAACGCACGGCCTTGCGCGTAACCGGCTTGATGGACGAAGAAGAAACGCTTCCCTTGGGCGGATTCGAAACAGCCACAAGAACCTCCCATGAACGACCCGGCCCAACAAGCCCGGATGAAACACGTGCTACATCGGTATACAGGGGAGTGGGGCAGCGGGGTACAAGTGCGCCAGCGGCAAACCGAGAGCATCAACGATGTGCCGATCGCGGAATGAGATCTCGTAATGATTGACTCTCGGCCATATTATTGAGGAGCATGACTCGCGTTCGTATGGTTGTAGGTGCTGGCGATGAACGACATTGACCTTGCTGTTCCTTTGATGGATGGACCAAGCTATGACCGCGCCTGCAGTCTCGTGCCTTCCGAATACGTTGAGGCATGGGAGTGGTTTCTGGGTGAGGAACAGCGCGGCGGCGTTTGGACCAGCCTTCCGCACCACACCAAGGAAGATAGCCCTCAGTATCAGTACCGTTTGAGAATTGGCTCGGACTTCTTTCCCGTAACGCGGGATTCAGGGATCTTCTGGCCGGGCCGGGATCGGGTGAAGCAAGATCCCAATAAGATCTTTGCGCTTTCGGTCCATAACTCTAAAAAGAGCTTCTACACCGATGTGCCTCCGCTCTATTTGGACGATGGTACGTGGGTCATTAAGTACTCGGTTCAAGCGCCGGGTACCGTTGGTTTTCGAGACCAGAATTACAACCGTAAAATGCTCAACTGCATGGAATGTGGCGTTCCAGTCGGAGTCATATTTGCAACCGAGGTGGGCTACAAGGTGCTCGGCCTTGCGTTTGTTGAACGGTTCGAGCCCGAAAACGGATGGTTTGTTCTGCACGGTCCTGTTCATAAAGGCGGACCGGACCCCCGTTTTGCGCCCGACATGAGTTATCTGAAGCACATGCCCGTCGATATTGAGTTTGCCGGACAGGGTACGACCGACGACGAAAAGGTCCGCTATGCGTTAAGGCGCGAGCGATTGGGGCAGCAATGGTTCCGCAAGCAGCTCGTTGCCGCCTATGATGGCCGTTGCGCGGTGTCGGAC
Source organism: Collinsella sp. (assembly GCA_048244295.1). Taxonomy (GTDB): domain Bacteria; phylum Actinomycetota; class Coriobacteriia; order Coriobacteriales; family Coriobacteriaceae; genus Collinsella. The sequence goes on along the minus strand of DBFAZJ010000150.1, from coordinate 5,293 downwards.
TGCGGCGTCAGCGAGGCTCTGGAAGCTGCGCATATCGAGAATTACTCGGGACCCAAATCGCAGGTTGCCAGCAACGGCATTCTGCTTCGGCGCGATCTTCATTCCCTATTTGATGCTCACCTGATTTCGTTTGAGCCTGTTTGCGGCGAATATCGGCTGTGCGGATCGTACCTGCTGGATAAGACCGACTACGCTTCCTTTGCGGGTGCGACGCTAAGGCAGCCGAATGAGCGTCAGTGGCGACCCGATACGGTGTTTCTTGAGGCCCATCGCATTGAGTTCGATCGCTCGGAAAAGAAGCGTGAAAAGGCGGGGCTTCTGCCGTATTAGCGTATTTGGCTTTGGCATTCTTTGACGATCGTGTTGTTTGATCGGATCGCGTGGCGATGCAATCTCGCGCCCGCCCGCCGGTGCATGCTCTTCCTGATTTGTATAGCGAGAAGGGGCATGTATGAGCTGGCGAGGCGATATTGCGATGGGGAAGTACGGAAAACTGCCGTGTGCCCTTATCGACAACAATATGTTTCCGGGCGTAGAAGTGGATTGCGGGTCGTTTGCTGTCGCCTGTCCTTGCTGCGGCTCGCAAATACCGTGTCTCGACATTCGGTTCATCGATGCACGCGACAGGTTCAGCGACGAAGTGAGGAAACGCACGGGCGTTCATATGCCGGTGTATCCGGAGAAATGCCCTGTTTGTGGCCTCGATATCGTGTACGACGCCGGCGACGAGGGATAGGTGATGCGGAGGAGTTGGCTGTGAGTGTCTTTTGCCTCTACAAATAAATCCCCTCACCGAGTTGCCTGTGGAACTCGGCGTGATGGTCGCGTGCCCAGGTAAAGAGCGCCTGGTCAAAGTCGGTACGCGTGGCCGGGACGCCAAAGACGCCGGCAACTTCGACGCGTATAAACTCCAGTGCCGGCAGCTTGTTGATGGCAGTGAGGGCAAACGGGGACGAGGGCTCCTCGAACAGATAGCGGCTGCCTTGCAGCGCGTCGCAACTGGTGCACGTGTTGCCGAGCGACGGGGCTTTGGAGGCTCGCGCGCCTACGGGCTTGTAGCCGCAGCGCTTATGAAGGTAGTCGCGGATCTCGCCCGGCACGCAGCCAAGAGCGGGCACGATGGCGAGTGCGTTGGCGTTGGCCGTGTCGATGGCAATGTGCCCGGCTTCGTTGGGCGCGTGCGCGATGGCGATGCTCTCGTCGTTATCGGCTCGATAGGGAATGCCGAAGGCCGCGACCGAGGTCTCTTTGTGACACTTCCAGCACTCGCGCTTGCCCAGTACTAGATATATATACGGTGCTGAGGGGTCGGATCGGTCAACACCGGGCAGCCACTCGGCAAAGGGCTCGGGGTTGACGCCGCTGGGTACATACCAGATCTTTTTGGTCCGGTCCCATTTGGCGCCCAGCGCCTTGGCTTCTTCTTTGTGCGAAAAGGGGACATCGAGCTCGGTGCGCATGGCGGCTCCTTGGTGCTGCAGGTGCAAGTGGCTCAAGGATACCGCAGGGCGCAGACATCGCGGCGTTTTGCCGAGAAGCTGCGGTGCGGATGGGTTCGAGACGTGTTGGTCTCGGCCTCGGTGACTATTGGGGCGGTTTTGATTGACTGCGGAGTCAGCCGGGATAGGCACTTGGGTCGCTGACGCGGTTTTGTGTATGGGCAGGGTGGTTGCTTGGGCGGTTGGAGCCGCCAGCTGATTTGGCGACATAAAACAAAACAGCCCAGAGGACATAGCCACTGAGCTGCGAACATTTGGTGGGCGTTAGAAGATTTGAACTTCTGACCTCTTCCGTGTCAGGGAAGCGCTCTCCCCCTGAGCTAAACGCCCGATCAAGGGTGCGCAAGCGCGCAAGGGATAATATAACGGAGCCTGAACTCGGTGGCAAGAACATTTTTAAAAATCGCTTACATTGTGGAATTCGGGGGCTTTGTCATAGCCATCTCAAAAGTGCCTGCTGCCGCGATTTGGCTGTCGCATAATGCAAGGCCATTGCGGTATCGAGCTATGGAAAGACGCCTGCGGAATTGTCCTACCGATAAGCGGACAAGCCTCCAGCTGGTGACTTCGCCGTGGTAAGGTAAGCCGAATTGTTTCTAGGCTGTTTCGGGGGAGTGGAATGAGCAAAGAGTGTGTCGAGCAGGTCGAAGGCACAGGGGCTTCGGTGCCGATGACCGATATATCGAACATTGATGTGCCCGAGGGCACCGACGAGCTCAGCCGCAACACCCGTCGCGCCTGGCGCGACCGCCTGAACAGCGCTTCGACGCGCAAGATGATCACGGGCGTCTTGGCTACGCTGGTGGGCGGTTCGTTTTGGGGCTTCTCGGGCACCAGCGCGAGCTTTCTGTTCGATACCTACCACGTCGATACCTTGTGGCTTATGAGCGTGCGTCAGATTCTCGCCGGTCTACTCTTTATGACCGTGGTTGTTACGCGCGACCGCGAGCGCCTGATTAAGCTCTGGACCACACCCGCCGATCGCAAGCAGCTGCTGCTCTTTACCGCCTTTGGCCTGCTGTTCAACCAGTTTTGCTATCTTTCGGCCGTGCGCCTGACGAACGCCGGAACCGCGACGGTGCTCCAGTGCCTGCAGCTCGTTATCATCATGGGCTACACCTGCGCGATCGATCGCCGCATGCCGCGTACTCGCGAAGTCATCGGCATTGGCCTGGCTCTGGGTGGAACCTTTTTAATCGCCACCGGCGGCGACCCCACCAGCCTGAATATCTCGCCGCTTGGCCTGGCAGCAGGTCTTATGTGTGCGGTCAGCGCCGCGTGTATGGCGGTGATTCCCGCCAAGATCCTGCCCGAATACGGCAGCCCCATCGTCACGGGCTCGGCAATGCTCACGGCGGGCGTGATCTCATGTGTCTTCGTGCAGCCCTGGGCGCATGTGCCGGCACTCGACGCTGCCGGCGTCGAGGCGCTCGCGGTGTTCGTGGTTATCGGCTCGTTTTTTGCTTACATGCTCTATATGCAGGGCGTTAAGGACATCGGCTCGGTGCGCGCGAGCCTCATCGGAACTGTGGAGCCGGTTTCGGCGACCATCACCAGTGCCGTTATGCTGGGGACGGTGTTTTTGCCAACCGACCTTATCGGCTTTGCCATGATCATCGTGATGATGTTCCTCACGGTGTAGCTGGCGCCGCTGCCAAGACGGAAAAGGTGTTGTGCCGCATTTTCGCCAATTGATGTCCGTGTCTGGAGTTTAGCTGTCGATGCTCAAAATGCCATAAACTAGTAACGTTATGGACTTTTTCATTGCGACTCAATTGCGAGGATTTCTTTATGGCTGGTAATCACTTTAAGGGCAGCGATAGCGGCCGTCCTGCAGTTCCGCCGCGTCCGAACGGGGCTGGTAAGGCCGGCACGCCGGGCGGCGCTGGACAGGGCGGTTCCGGTAAGCGCGTGTCCCCGGGCGAGACGGCGATGTTTACCGCTCTGTACGAGCAGTCTCAAAAGGCAAAAAAGACCGGCCGTGCAAAAGGGAATGTCTTTGCGGGCGGTGCAACCTCCGCGTCGCAGCCGAGCGGGGCTCCTTCGGTGCCTGCGAACAACGCAGGTGCTGCCAACGCCGCGAATGCTGCCGGCAACGTTAATGCCGGCAAGGCCGCCAACAATACTCCCTCTGCCGGTGGCGCGGGGCTTACGGGTAACCTTGGCACGATTTACACCGGCGCCTCCGAGACTGGCACGTTCGCCCGCCTGGATGATAGCGGTGCCGAGTTTGCGGGCTCGGGTTCCAAGGAAGATTATTACGATTTTGGCTTGAACTACGGTAGCGATGCTTCGTCGAATTCGACCTCTGACGGTCTGGTCCGTCATCGCCATCGCAAGGGCGAGCGCAAAAAGCGTCACACCGGCGCCATTATTGCCGCTGTAGTCGCGGTGCTTCTCGTTGCGCTTGGCGCAAGCGGCTTTATGCTGCTTAACTCGGCAAAGACCGTAAAGAGCGAAGCGAAGGAGGCTGTCGAGATCGTCGGTGGCCTTAAGGACAAGGTCACGTCGGGCGATTTTTCGACGCTGCCTGACGACGCGAAGAAGATCGATGAGCTCTGTAACAGCATGAAGGCGGAGACCTCGAGCCCGCTGTGGGCGGCGGCTTCGTTTATCCCGGTGTATGGCAGCGATATCAATGCGGCCCGCACCATGATTGACGCCCTGTCCGATGTCTCGAGCAATGCGCTGGTTCCCATGGCCGATAACCTTTCGCAGGCTACGCCCGGCAAGCTGTTTCAGGACGGCATGATTAACGTGTCCGCGCTGCAGGCGGTCGCCGATTCGCTTTCCAGCAGCTCGAAGGTGTTCAAGAGCGCCAACGAGAAGGTCCAGGGCATTGGCGATACTCATATTTCCCAGGTGACCGAGCTGGTCGATAAGGCCAAGGACGGCTTTGCCACCCTCAACGGTGCGGTTGACGCGGCGGAGAAGGTCGCCCCCGTCCTTCCCCAGATGCTCGGCGCCAACGGCCAGACGCGCAACTACCTTATGTACGCCATGAACAACGTCGAGATTCGTGCTTGCGGCGGCTTTGGCGGTTCGCAGGGCCTGATTTCGGTCACTGACGGCCAGATGTCGATTGGCGAGTTTGTTCCCCGCATTGGACTCAGCGAGGATGAGGCAGTCGAGAGCGTCGACGAAGAGGATGAGGCGCTGTTCGGCAACCACAGTAACCTGTACAACTCGGGCAATACCTATTCGCCTGATTGGCCCCGCAACTCGCAGCGTGTCGCCGCGCTGTGGAAGTCTCAGTATGGACAGGACGTTGATGGCGTCATCGGTATCGACCCGGTGTTCCTGCAGTATCTGCTGGGCCTGGTCGGTAACGTGTCACTGCCCGACGGAACGGTTGTCGACGGCACCAACGCCGCAAAGGTCCTCATGCACGATGTGTACTGGAACTATCCGGTCGAGGAGTCTGACGGCATCTTTGCATCCGTCGCCAGCGCTGCCTTCGACAAGATCCTTGGCGGTATCGGCGATGTCGATGTTACGAAGCTTGTCAGCGCCGTTGAGCGCGGTGCCGAAGAGGGCCGCCTGATCGCTTGGATGAGAAACGATGATGAGCAGAATGCCATCAAAGAGACGGGCATTGACGCTTCGCTGCCCGATCCGGATGATCCGAGTGCCGATCCCGTTGCCGGCGTTTACTTTAACAACCTGAGCTTCTCCAAGCTCGACTGGTATCTGAACGCCGACACGCAGATTGGCCAGGGCGTGAAGAACGGCGACGGCACGTGCTCCTATCGCATCACCGTTACCCTGACGAACATCATGACGCAGGAGGAGGC
>DBFAZJ010000149.1:0-1584 GCA_048244295.1 Collinsella sp. | reverse complement strand
GTTAATCCACCAGCGGACATCGCAGCCCAGCTGGGAATTGCCGAGGATGACTTTGCCTATCACATCGTGCGCGTGCGTCAGGCCGATGAGAAGCCCATCGTTATCGAGTACACCTACATGCCCCTCGAGCTGATTCCAGGCCTTAAAAAGAAGGACCTGTACGGATCGGTCTACCGCTTCATCCGCGAGCAATGTGGGCTGAAGATTTCGAGCTTCCACCGTACCATTCGCGCCGTGGCAGCAACCGAGGAAGAAGCCGAGCGTCTGGACACCAAACTTGGCTCTCCCCTGCTCGAGCTCACCCAGATTGGCTTTTTGGACAGCGGCGCCGCCTTTGAGTATTCGATCTCGCGCAACGTTGGCGATCGCTTTGAGTTGCACAACGTAACGTTGGCATAGGTTTTTGTAGTCACGCGGGCGCTCGTTTTGAGCCGTCTTACGCGGCACCCGCACAACCTTATGGGAGTATGCACATGTCCGATTTGATTAAACTCACGCCGATCTTCCACGAGAAGATCTGGGGCGGCCGCCAGTTGGAGACCGTGTTTGGCTACGACATTCCCGAGGGTCCCATCGGTGAGTGCTGGGCCATCTCGGCCCATCCCAACGGCGACTGCCAGATTGCGGAGGGACCGTACGCCGGCCACACGCTGTCGTGGCTGTGGGCCGAGCACCGCGAGCTCTTTGGCAACTGCGAGGGCAAGGAGTTCCCTCTGCTCATTAAGATTCTGGACGCCAAGGACGACCTTTCAATCCAGATTCACCCCAACGACGAGTACGCCGCCGAGCACGAGAACGGCAGCCTGGGTAAAACCGAGTGCTGGTATGTACTGGACTGCGAGCCCGGTGCCACGATCATCGTCGGCCAGCGCGCGCACGACCGCGCCGAGGCCGCGCAGATGATCGAGGGGGGCCGTTGGGACGAGATGCTCAACGTGCTGCCGATTCACAAGGGAGACTTTTTCCAGATCGACTCCGGCACCGTTCACGCCATCAAGACCGGCACGCTGATTCTGGAGACGCAGCAGTCGAGCGACGTGACATATCGCCTGTACGACTACGACCGCCCCGGCACCGACGGAAAGCTGCGCCCGCTGCACATTGAGCAGAGCCTCGACTGCATCGACTTTGATGCTCAGGCTCCGACCGACGGCACGGTGACCGCGCCCGAGGTGGACGGCGTGACCGAGCTCGAGTCCAACCCCTGCTACACCGTCGATCGCGTGCGCGTCAACGGCAGCAAGACCCTCGACCAGCGCTGGCCCTTCATGTGCCTGTCGGTCATCGACGGCGAAGGCACCGTCTGCGGCGACCCCGTCCACAAGGGAAGCCACCTGCTGGCCCCGAGCACCGTCAGCTCCATTGACCTCGAAGGCAAGATGGAACTGATCATCTCGCACCTGTAAGCTACCGGTCCCCGAGCGCTCCCCGGGATGGGGCGCGGGGTTTGGTCGCCTACTCGGACAGTCCTGCTCGCACGGAGAGCACATTAAGTGGCCTCCTTTGCGTGCGGAACTCGCGATCGATGTTGCCCCATACGCCCGCCCAGGTCCTTAGATAACGTTGCTTGCGAACGTCGCTCTG
>DBFAZJ010000148.1:0-3136 GCA_048244295.1 Collinsella sp. | reverse complement strand
AAGTCGGGGATCTGAGGTGCTGCCGAGACAGGATTCACGGCAAACGGCGGCTCGGACTCGTCGATCTTATCGGGGTCGTCTTCCATCGAAAGCTGACCGGTTACCTGGTCGCGCTTTGCATGGCGACGCGGCAGCAAAGTTGTCTTTGCGGTCTCAATCGGAGCCTCGTCGTCCTCGTCATCGCCCTCGGTGAGCTCAATCTCGCTCTCGGACCAAGACGGGTCGGGCTCACTCGTATTGAGTTTGGGCGCAGCCTTGCCCTTCTTGGCATGGCGGCGCGGCAACAGCGTCGTCTTAGCGCGCTCAGCTTCCACGGCATCGGACACGTCGACAAACGGATCCTCGTCCTCGTCGTCATCGTCCAAAACCGGGTCCACATCGTTGCCCATGACCGTGGTCACGGCAGCATCGGAGCCCTTTTGACGAAGAATGCTCAGGTGAGGACGGGCAACGCCGGGCACCGACAGGGCCTCATCGTCACCCCACGGACTCGCGTTAACATCGGCACGACGGCGCTCGGCAAAATCAGCCGCACGGTCGCGAGCAGAGCGCAAAACGCCGCCCACCGAAAAGCCGATGATGACCAGGCCCACGACGACAAGGCCCAACAGGACCACCATCGCGATAGGCTTACCCAGGGCATTCTGCAGCGCACTCGCAATAAACGCACCAATGTAGCCACCCGAGGCGGACAGATTTTGCGGCGTGAACATAAGGTCGCACGAGTCGCTCGTACCTGGCACCATCAACGAAAGAATGGAGACGACGGCGATAAAGACCACGGCGCCGCCCGCAACAGAGCGCGCGTTGAGCGGCGAGTCCTCGCCTAAAAAGAGCGTGGCGGCAAACAGCAAAATGACGATCGGCAGCACGTAGGCGCCCAGACCAAAGCCCAAGTGGTAGAAACCGGCAACCGCAGCCGTAACGGGCGCAGTCGCCGGCGAAATCACGGCAATAAAGGACGCAATCGCCAAGACGGCAATGACCACGCCGGCGATATCGCGGTTGGCCGAGGGCTCGACCAAGGGCTCGAAATCATCGAACTCGGACTCGTGACCCTTATTGGCACGCAGATGGGAACCGGCACCCTTAGCAGATGCCGGTTGGTTGTTGGCCTTATTGCCTTTGGCGTTTTGTGCAGATCCGCGCGCCAAACTAAACCTCCATGACGACCGGGATGATCATCGGACGAGTGCGCGTACGGCTCCAGATAAAGTTGGAGAGCGAGTCGCGCACGGCCTTGCGAATGGCATCGGAACCGCTGCTGGTAAAGCTAAACTTACCCTTCTCGATCGTCTTCATAATAGACGCGGAGGCATCCTCGGAGAACTGGTCGTCGATGGCAAACGAGACGCCGCGGCCCGAGAACTCGATGGCCTCGATCTTCTTGTGCTTGAGCGAGACGATGGCAACAGCGGTAACCATACCGTCGTTGGCGAGCTTCTGGCGATCGCGCAAGACGATGGGGTCGGTATCGCCGATACGCAGGCCGTCGACGTAGACGACGCCGGACTCGACGGGCGTACCGCGCTTGACGATACCGCCGCGCATCTCGAGCGTGTCGCCGTTATCGAGGATAAAGATGTGATCATCCTTGATGCCCATCTTACGAGCAAGCTGGGCATGGGCACGCAGATGCACGGCCTCGCCGTGAACCGGCATAAAGTAGGTGGGCTTGGCCATGGCCATCAGGAGCTTGAGTTCCTCCTGGCTACCGTGACCGGAGACGTGAACGAGAGCGCGGTTCTTATCCCACACGTCGCAACCGAGCTTGGCCAGGCTGTTGACGACCTGCTGGACGGCTTTCTCATTGCCGGGAACAGGAGTTGCCGAGAGGATAACGGTATCGCCCTCGTGGATGGAGAGCGTCTTGTGCTCGCCATTGGCCATGCGGGACAGGGCCGACAGCGGCTCGCCCTGCGAACCGGTGCACATGACGACAATCTTGTCGTCAGGCAGGTTATCAATGTCAAAGGCATCGATGATATCGGCGTCGTCGATGTTGAGGTAGCCAAGCTCGCGCGCCACGCGGGTGTTAGTGAGCATGGAGCGACCGGTCACAACGACCTTACGGCCGCACTTGCGGGCGGCATCGCAGATCTGCTGCAAACGATGGATGTGGCTCGAGAACGACGCGACGAACACGCGACCCGGGGCGTTCTTGATGGCGTGCAGCAGGTTGGGACCAACCTCGGCCTCTGACTTGGTAAAGCCGGGAACCGTGGCATTGGTGGAGTCGGAAAGCAGTAGGTCGATGCCCTGCTTGGCAAAGCGGCTGATAGCGGCATAGTCGGGCGTAACGCAGTCGATGGGCGTCTGGTCGAGCTTAAAGTCGCCGGTGTGCATAACGGTACCCTGGTTAGTGCGAATGAACACGCCCAGAGCGCCGGGGATGGAGTGCGTCATCGAGAAGAAGTCGAGCGAGATGCCACCGAGATTGACATGGCTTCCGCCCTTGACCTCGCGGAACTTGGGCGCGCGGATTCGGAACTCAGAGAGCTTGCCCTCGATAAAGCCAAGCGTCAGCTTGCTCGAGAAGATGGGCACCTTGTTGTTGAGGTCCTGCAGCAGGTACGGAAGCGAACCGGTGTGGTCCTCGTGGCCGTGGGTGACGACGATACCGCGGATCTTTTCCTCGTTCTCCAAAACATAGGTGTAGTCGGGAAGCACCAGGTCGATACCGGGCTGGGAGTCATCCGGGAACATGAGGCCGGCGTCGACGAGCACCATGTCGTCGCCGCACTCGAAGACCGTCATGTTCTTGCCGATGCCGTCAAGGCCACCGAGCGGAATGATCTTCAAGGGAGATGATTTTTTAGCTGCCATAGGTTAGTGTGGTTTCCTTTCTTCGAAACGGGTCTGAAACAACCGACGGGGCGCTTCTGGCAAACCGACCGTCGGGAACGTACAAACATGCATCACAGAGTCAATGCAGTAACCACAGTATGATACCCATTTGCACAACAACAGACCACCCATGCATCAAAGCCCCATCTGAACCGGTCTATCCCGCCGGTTTCCCGTGGGGCGGGCACTGATGAAGTTTCCTGCTCTACAGTCCTGCTCACGACGGAGGCCACATTAAGTGGCCTCCTGTTCGTGCGGAACTCGCGATAAACTTCATCAGTGCCCGCCC
>DBFAZJ010000147.1:0-4522 GCA_048244295.1 Collinsella sp. | reverse complement strand
GGCAAGGTCGCGCACGGTGGCAAAGTCGAAGCCGGGGTCGCCCTCGGCGGTAAAGTACTCGGTCTCGAGCACCTTGAGGGCCTCTTCGCCTTTCTGACGTTCGGATTCCATGGCGCCGTGATCGCCATAGATAAACATGGGAATAAACGGCTGGCGCTCGTATTCGAGTGCTTGTGAAACGTTCATAGACTGCTCCTTGGACGGGCCGCGTCGCGCGGCTCGGTGGCATTGAGTTATGGCGAGATGATAGTTTGCCATGGGCAACTATTGGCATCGCGCCTAGGACAACTACAATACCCTAGTTGACCGCTAGGACTTTTACAATGCTGCCGAAAGACACGAAAGGTTCCATCCTTCATGGATTTGCTGATTGATATTTTGCTCGACGCTGGCAAGGACACGCTGTCGCTGGTGCCGTTTTTGTTGGTGACGTATCTGGCCCTCGAGACCTTGGAGCACGTTGCGGGCGACAGCGTTAACGGCGCCATCAAGCGTGCCGGTGCCGCGGGCCCCGCGGTTGGCTCGTTGCTGGGCATGGTGCCGCAGTGCGGCTTTTCGGCCATGGCGGCCACGCTGTATGCCGGTCGCGTCGTGACCTTGGGCACGTTGGTGGCGGTGTTCCTTTCGACCTCCGATGAGATGCTGCCGCTGTTGCTCGCAGAGCAGGTGCCCGTGCAGACTATGGCGATGCTTTTGGCTTCGAAGGCACTGATCGCACTGGTCACGGGCTTTATCGTGGACGCCGCCATTCGCGGCCTGCGTCGTAACGCTCGCGCGCATGCGGCGATTCGCCGTACCGTGCTGGGAACCGCGGCCAACCCGGCCCACGTGAACTGCGCGCACGACGACCACACTGGCGGTGACATCATCGACGAGGTGGCCGAGGCGGGCGTGAGCGCCGACCACATCCACGAGCTGTGCGAGCGCGACCATTGCGGTTGTGATGAAGACGAGGACGAGCACGAACACGGACACGGACATGGCCACGATCACGGTCATGAGGGCGATCATGAACACCATCATGGCCACGGTCACCCCCACTCACACGAAGGTGCGCCCGTCCTGTCGATTATCCGCAGCGCGATCTCGCACACCGTGCAGGTATCGATTTTTATTTTCCTGGTGACGCTGGTCCTAGTCGCCGTACTCGAGACCTTCGGCGAGTCCGCAATCGAGCAGTTCCTGCGCGGCAACGAGACGCTTGCGGTCCTGGGCTCGGCGCTTGTTGGGCTGATCCCCAACTGCTCGGCCAGCGTCGTCATCACACAACTGTACCTGGAAGGCGCGCTGCAGCTGGCCCCGATGCTCGCCGGCACGCTCATCTCTGCCGGTGTGGGCTATCTGGTGCTGTTCCGCACCAACCGCAGCGCCCGCGAAAACGTCCTGTTCCTGATCATGATGTACGTCATCGGTGCCGGCTGGGGTCTCATCCTATCCGCCTTCGGCCTCTAAGTGGGCCTAACAAAACGGGCTTCAAAATAGCCATGCTCGGCGCCTGCACAATGCGGCGACGCATGGCATTTTGAAGCCCCTTTTTTGTTGAGCCATGGATTTTGAGCGCTCACACCGCCCAAAGCAAAAAAGCAGATTTCCGGACATGTCCCAAAAATCTACCTTGGTTAGCGCAGCAGCTCGGTGAGGTTGCGTTTAAAGCGGGCGCGGTCTTCGCTGGTAAATGCCGCCAGTCCGCGAGTGCGTCCGCCGGCGCGGCGTACCTTCTTTTCCTCGTGGCGAATAAACAGTTGCATGTCGATGGTCGCCTTATCGTAGACGCGCCCGCGCACGCCGATGGCGGCGGCATCGCGCCCGAGCACCATGCTCGCCAAGCCAATGTCCTGCGTCACGACCACGTCGCCCGCCTGCAGGCGTTCGACAATGGCAAAGTCGGCGCTGTCGGCGCCCACGCTCACATCGAGCGTCGTGACCCAAAATCCGCGTCGCGCATGCTCGGCGTCGCGCGGATCGTCGCGGCGAATGTGCCGTTCCAGGTTTTGCGTGCTGTTGCCGGCGATAACAACGGCGACACCCGTCCGCCGCGCGCAGTCAATCGACTCGCGCGTGACCGGGCAGGCGTCGGCATCAATAAAGAGCGTTCGCGGCATCTAGTGCACCAGTTTGCCAAATTGAATAGCGCGAACAATCAGCGTTACGCCAAACACCAGCAGTGCGGCGCCGCTAAAGATGACGAGCATCTTGGCCGACCACAGCGGATAGATAAACACGAACATGCCGGCGATGATGGAGAGCGCGCCGCTCAGGATGGCGAGGGCACGGTTGGACGAAAGCTCGGACTCCAGAATGGACATGACACCTTCGACGATCCAGCCAAAGCCGGCCACGATAACCACCATCGTGGTGAGCGTCGCGGTCGAGAAGGCCTGGTTGCGCAGGATTATGACGCCGCCCAAGATAATGAGTAGGTTGGAGATGATGCTCGTCACGCGCCAGCCGGTGGGCAGCAGTGGCTCGAAAACAGCGGTAAACAGCCTGATCGCGGCCGTGATCACAAAGTAGAAGCCCAAGACGGTCGTTAGGAAGACGAGGGACTTGGCAGGCGCAAACAGCAGTGCGATGCCGGCGACGAGCGCCAAGACGCCCGTGATGGCGTAAATCCAGCGCACGGCCTTGACGGCCTTGCCTGCCATGCTTTTCTCGTCAAATCAAAACTGGCTCGATTTTTGGTCATCATTCTTAAAGATGCCCATAATGTCTCCTTTCCGTGCGGTGCACGTCGCGTTCATTGCTCTCCGTGCGGCGTACGCCAAAAGTGCTGCAACAAGTATCGCCCAAGGGCGCCGATGCATGGGGCGGGAAGGACGAATTGCCGCCCCACATTCCCGAATTGTTACTTTTGTTCCCGCTCCAGTGAGGATTAATCAACAATTGTAGAACATTACGCCGCTGTATGTAATTGCCTAGGTTTTAGGTTAGATTCTCCTAAGGACAATTGGCTTGTATTGGGGGTCCCTATGAACGAAGCAGTTCCCGAGGCACCGTCGAGTGTCGAATCGATGGCAAAGCAAGGTTGCGAAAAGCTCGGCCTGGATGCGTTCGATGCGTTGGTTCGCCGCGCTCGCACGTGCCGCCGCTTTGACGAGTCCATGCGCGTGCCGCGCGAGTTTTTGCTCGAGCTGGCGGAACTGGCGCACCTGGCTCCCTGTGGCGCCAATGCTCAGCGTCTGCGTTTTCATGTGGTAAGCGGTGCAGAGGACTGCGCGCGTGTATTTGACGAGCTTGCATGGGCCGGTGCGCTCAAGGATTGGCCGGGCCCCGATGAGGGTGAGCGCCCGACCGGCTACATCGCGATTCTGGCCGAGCGCGCCGTTCCGGGCAAGCCCGCCGCTCCCATTACCGAGGTCGACACGGGCATTGCCGCGCAGACGATGATGCTCGCCGCCCGCAGCGCCTCGCCCGAGGTGGCAGCCTGCATGTTCAAGGCCTTTACGCCCCGCGCGATCGATGCCATGGGGCTCGATAACGACAAATATGAGCTCAAGCTGATCATGGCGTTTGGCGTTCCGGCCGAGACACAGGTGATCGATGCGATCGATTCCAACCCCGACGGCTCCATCAATTATTGGCGCGACGAGGCGCAGGTGCACCACGTACCCAAGCGTTCGCTCGCCGACGTGCTGGTGTAGTTGAGTGTCACCGCGGTGTGATCCGGCGGTAAACCACCACAAAGGTGCCTGTCCCCTTTGTGGTGGTACGAGGGGAGGGTGTGTGGCAGATCTGTATTTGGTTCGGCATGGGCAGACTGAGCTCAATGTGCAGAGCATTTTGCAGGGCTGGCACGATTCGTCGCTTACGGCGCGCGGGCGCGAGCAGGCGCTGACGGCGCGTACGGCGTTTGCGGCGCGTGGCGTGGCCTTTGATCATGTGTATTCCTCGCCGTTGGGCCGGGCGCGGCATACGGCCGAGCTTATCGTTGGCGAGGGCCGTTCCATAGAGCTGGTCGATGACCTGCGTGAGTGGCATTTTGGCTCGCTGGAGGGTACATCAAATCGCGAGATGCCGCCGCAGCCCTGGGGTGATTATCCGGTTGCCTTTGGTGGCGAGTCGGAAAGTGAGCTTCAGTCGCGCATGGTCGCGGCGCTGTCCCGCATCATGGCCAGGCCGCAGCACGACTGCGTGCTGGCGGTTTCCCACGGCTCAGCCTGCCAGGAGTTTCTTGAGTATGTGACTGGCGAGGGGGAGCTACCCGACAACGGCGCCGTGCTTCATTTTGGCTATTGCGACGGGGCGTTTTCGCTCCTTGATTGGTAACGAACGAAAGGACCCCTATGAATAAAGATCTGTATCTGGTCCGTCATGGACAGACGATATTCAACCTCAAGCGTATCATTCAGGGGTGGAGTGACTCGCCGCTTACGCAGTTGGGCTGCGACCAGGCGGCGCGCGCCGGCATGTTTTTACGTGCGCGCGGCATTGAGCCCGATCATGCCTACACCTCCACGCTTCATCGCACCGAGCAGACTATCGCCAACTTGTGGCCGGGCTTGGCGTACGAGCGCCTGGACGG
>DBFAZJ010000146.1:0-2113 GCA_048244295.1 Collinsella sp. | reverse complement strand
AAATAGTACGAATGGTACGCCGAAAGGGGTTCGTTCATGGAACCTATTACAACGGGCATGCAAGGAGCAGCCGTCGAGGACGTGCAGTCTCGTCTCCTGCAGCTCGGCTACACGATTGATGCCGCCGAAGTCACCGACAAGTACTTTGGAGCCACCACTGAGCAGGCCGTCAGCACCTTCAGGCTCGACAGCGGCCTTGCTGCCGGTCATGCCGTCGATATCACCTGCTGGAGCGCCCTTGTAGACGCTTCGTATAAGCTGGGCGACCGCACCCTCTATCTGCGCATGCCCAATTTCCATGGCGCCGATGTGCAGGCCCTGCAGCGCGCTCTCAACGTTTTGGGCTTTGCCTGTGGCGAAGACGACGGCTACTTTGGTCCGCATACCGAGGCCGCCCTGCAGCAGTTCCAGGAAAATGTCGGCCTGTTTGCCGACGGCATGGCCTTCCAGGACACCTACGCCTACATCAACCGCCTGCACCATGTGTGGGAGGGCAAGCCCTCGGTCACCGAAGCCGAGTCCCGTATCGGTTTTGCTCGCGCCGCCAACGTGCTCGAGCGCTTCCAGATTGCCGTTATCGGCGAGGACCCCATCGCACGCAGCGTTGCGTCGCGCATGTGGAATATCGCCACGGCAACGACCGACAACAGCGGCATGATGCTCTGTGACTCCGAGGTCCCAACCGACGTTGACCTGGTGCTCGAAATCGCAAGCGACGAGCTGCCCGCCGACGCCGCACCGCGCGCCACGATTGCCCTCGCCGAGTGCCACAACCTGGCCCAGCGCATCCGCACCGCCAATGTCGCCGCGCAGCAAAAGCCCGCGCGCATCCGAATTGAGCTCACGGGCATGACGCGCTACAACGGCACCTTCACGGCCAGCGACGCGCAGACACTCGCCGTACGCCTGCTCGATGGCGTTTGCGATGCCCTCGCAGATTAGGTAAACTAAACGAGTTGCTTTTGGGCAACACCACACATTGGGACGTAGTTCAACGGTAGAACTCCGGTTTTTGGTGCCGGCTGTTGGGGGTTCGAATCCCTCCGTCCCAGCCCTTAAGAACACAGCGCTCCAGGCCCTTATGAACCTGGAGCGCTTTCTTGTGGGCAAGCGGAGGAATTCGAACCCGCAAGGGTGCGGAGCTGAGGAAACGCGAAGGCGCCCCAAGCCCATTAGGACCAAGAGCGCCTAACATCAAGAAAATATCAGCCCAGTTCCGAAAAGCGAGCCGCATGCAACAACCAGGTAACCACAGGCCCCGGGAGAGCGGGGACACCGGCTTAGGTTTATCGCGAGTTCCGCACGAACAGGAGGCCACTTAATGTGGCCTCCGTCGTGAGCAGGACTGTAGAGCAGGAAACCTAAGCCGGTGTCCCCGCTCTCCCGGGGCCGAACGCCCTAGTTGTTGAGCATGCGGTCGAAGCTTCCCGAGTCGCCATCCCGATAGTCTGCGGTCATCAGAATCTCCTGCGGAATGCGCCCGCCCTCGCGCAGCACATTGCGGAACTGCACGCGCGTGACCATGGGCAGATCTTTGATCGTCGCTGCCAGGTTCTGCGGCACACCCTGGTTGGCAGCCGCTGGCTCGCACTCTCCGCCGGCCTTCACGCGACGCTTATGCTCGGCGAGCATGGCGCGATACATGCCGGCATGCAGGCGAATCTCAACCACATTGGCATTGCGAGTCTGCTCGACGATGCGCGCGCCCTCGCGATCGATATCGCCCACGTAGTAGACATAGTTAAAGCGGTAGCCGATCTCAGCCAGATAATCATCCAGTGCATGAGAGACACTCGCCTTGCACCCGCCGCCAAAGATTACGCCGCCCACCTTGGTACCAAAGAGCTTGGCATGTTTGCGTCCGCGCAGGAGCTTGACGATCTCGTCATAGGTATCCAGGTTCTCGACCATAATGAACGGCTTGTCGGCGCCCAGCGTAAAGAAGCCCGTAAAGTGCACCGGACGGTTGGGAGCGACCTTGATCGCCTGCATGCTGATGCCCTTTTCGGTCATACGCCTGATCAGGCGCTCGCCATGCTTGCCGTCAAAAGCCTTTTCGTCATTGAAGATCTGGTAGGCGCGCTGGCGGCGCGAGGCAACCGGAGTATCGGCA
>DBFAZJ010000145.1:0-4268 GCA_048244295.1 Collinsella sp. | reverse complement strand
TGGGGACGCCGGCCTCCATAGCCTCTCCACCTGCGGAAACGAGGCGACGGCCAGGTGCCGGGAGCTAGTTCCGCGTTGCGCTAGCTGCGGAAACGCAGGGTCCGTTCAGGCTGTTGCGTTGAGATTGAAAATCAACCCGGTTCTATAAATCGGCACGTCAGAGGCATCAGCCGGCAGCAAGAAGTTTTTCGCTCAGTCCCTTAAGCCGGCACGCGTTGGAGAGCAGGGGTCGAAACAATGATTGAAGGGCGCTCTAGTACGGCCCAGGCGCCGGGACAGGAGCACATACGCCAGGGACGTACGTTTTCGTAGCATACGAGGACATAGCCGCGCGCATCGATAAAGGCGATATCGATGGGATAAGCCATAAAACACGTGTGGACCGAGGAACAGTGCGGAAACGCCATGACAAGCGGCAGGCCGTTGGCGGCAACCGGACGCCGTCCCAGCATGCCGCGCAGGCGCACGACAAACGACTCCGCCACCGCAAACTCGGCCGGCGTCCAACCCAGCCTGTTGAGTGCCCGCGCGTAGGCGATGTAGGACGAGACCGCGGTCACATGACCACCCCCGGACGCCATGGATCGACCGTCACCGCGCGCTCGTGCGACAACGTTGTCGGCGCCCCCAGCGAAACGCCAGCGATGCTGAGAGAAGTCGGCCACGGCTCATAGTGCATTGTGCAGGTGTAGGTCCTAAACGTACCGGATAGGGAGAGCAGGCCACCATCCGATGCCTTCGCGCCTTGCTCGCTCGACACTTCGATCTGTAAGTCATAGCCTTCCATGGCATTCAGAATTTGAGTCTGAACCGTCGCCGAGGCATCGGCAGAGCTTTCGTCGCCCTCCCCCTCCGACGCCACGGCATGCGCTAGCACGATGTCGGGCGCCACGCGGTCGAAGCGCGCGACAGCGCTGGCAAAGATCATGACGTTGTACACGATGAGTGCCAGCACCAGCAAAACGGGCGTAACCACTGCCATCTCCACCGTCGCTTGGGCGCGCTCCTCGCGCAGACGCATGCGGATACTCATTACGACCCACCGCCCAGAGCGCCAACCAGCGTGGCGACATCGACGGTGAGCGGGATGGAGCCGCCGCCGGGCAGAGGAATCTCCGCAAGTGTGAACACCGTACCGCTAATGGTGCGTTCGACTTGATATTCCAACGCCTCGCAAAGCGCCTTGGGATCGGTCACGCCCAACGGAATACTTCGCAGTTTGTCTTGCGCTTGAGAGAGACCCGCAATGTCAGACCCCGGACTCTTAATGATATTGGCGGAATCGGTCAGCACCGGCTTTCGCAGGCGCAAGTCGCACGGTTCCAAACCCAGCGCCGCCACGGACGCCGAAACGGTATCGCCGAGCCACGATGCGATGGAGCCCAACGCGCCGCTGCCCCCTCCTAGGCCTTTAATCATCTCGTCCATAAGTTCGTCGGCTGAGCCTTGGATATCACCGTATCCCACGAGTAGCCGTCCCCAAACATCCATGACGCCGTCGAGCACGCCGGCAACGCCGCCCGAGCGTTCCTTCAATGTCGAGAAAAATCGCGAAAGCACGTTGTTTTGCGCCGTCGCCTCATCGGGCGCCAGCACCGCGGCAGAGATAGCACCGCGATCGCCAAGCCTGACTGCCGCGTTAAACGAGGAGTTAAGTTGATCGGGGCTGGTAATGTCACCCGAAACTGCAAAGGCGACCACGCCGTTGCGACCGGGCGGAGCGATACGCGGGCGCTCGCCCGAAAGCGCTTTAATGGCCTGGTCAAACGCATTGCCCGCACGGTCGGCCTCATCCTCGGTCTGACGCTCAAGTTCGAGTTCTTTGTTGCGGCATTTAACGTAGTCTTCCAGGGCGTCTTTGAACTTGTCAAAGTGGTATTCGAAGCCGTTTTCGATAGAAGTCGAAGGCGCTGCAACGGCACCGAGCGACGAAACGCCAAAATGACATCTGTTGCATCTGTCCTGCCCGTCATAATCAGCAACCGAGGCTAACCCGCCTGGCGACCCCTTCTTATAGTTGGGGCAACTCGTTCCGTAATGCAGATACATCTTGCCATCGATGGCACTGGTTGGCCACGCCGTATCGGAATAGAGTTCCGTCGCTCGCACCTCGTCAGTGTTGCGCGGCAACAGCGGGATATAGGAAGTAACTTCATCTCCGCCCTCGGTTACATATGCACGATTGACCTCTGTACTCGCATAGGTGTAAAACGCCTTGCGCGCCGCCGACTCCGCCTTCATCTCGACGCTTGAGCCCTGAGGCGCCTCGTTTGCAAGGCGCAAGCGGTAATAGGCCTTCGCGCGATCGAGCGCCACTTGCGGCTCCCATGTGACACTCGAGGCATAGTGCGGATTCTCAATATCCGAAAGCTTCGCCAAGCTCTTCGCGCGTTCCCACATGCACGAACAGCTTCCGACTGCGCCTCTGTCCGATCCACCGCAGTCGGCAAGCCAGGCGCGTTCCTTGGCCTTTGACGTTTTCTCGGACGCTTTCTTCAGTTCCTTGGCAACATAGTCAAGGTCTTTTGAGGTGCTCTCGATGGTATCGGTCGAGATCTCTGACCCTTTGAGCGCAGCGAAGTCCGACTCGGATGTCCTGGGCACGGCAAGCGCCGTACCGGTATAGGTCACACTATCGGTATCCTGCGCCGACACCGCCTGCGTGGCACGCGCGGCGATCAGATACGGCAGAGCCGTCTCGATTTTCTGTAAGCCTTCCGATGCGCTTTTGACAAACTTGTTGCGCGTTTTAATGATCTCAATCCCGGTGTCGACCATATTGCCGGCAACTGGTTCGGCACCTGGGATGAGGATGGCGACCAGGCCCGTCCCGATTGTGGCAAACCCCGCCAGCCCCAGACTCAAGATGCTCGCATCAACCACCGTGGCAGCCGTGTGATAGGACGACACTACGTTGGCACCCGCCAGCGCGCCGCTATCGGCAGCCACCTGAGTGTCCCCAGCACGCGACATGCTCCATATCGCCGCGGTCGACGAAAACAACAACGTGAGCACCACTAGGATGACCACGGCAGAAGAAAGCGTGGTGTAGGCACCGTCTTCGATAAACAGGTCAATACCGGCGCGGCCCATAAAGCCGCCTCGCTTGCGATGGCAGCTCGGACGGCGCGTCAATACGCATCTAGACCAGAAACGCTTAATCCCATGCAGCAATCCACGAATCATAATCTCCCTCCAGCCATTCGGGACGCGATTGATACGAGACATCGACCTTGAGCTCAACGTAGCCGCCCTCGGCGGTACCACCCATAGCCTGCGCAAACGCACCGATCACAGGCAACGGCTTGACCTCGCCGGAAACGGACACGGCCGAGACGCCACCCGCACCGGCCCGGCCAAGCTCGATATCCCACGACAACGGCCCGCCGGCATGAAAGATCGAAACGTTGGGCACTGCGGCAAGCCGGCGGCGGGTGAACTCCTTAAGATCGTCGTCCTCCGCCGTCGTCGTGGTCATGAGCCGCGCGGTCTCGGCGGCGGCAGACTCCATGACCGCGCGCGTATAGAGCAGGCACACCGGCTGCAGTGCCAACAGAACGAGTGTCAGAAACGTCGGCAGTAGGAATGCCGCCTCGACCGTAGACTGCGCCCGGTCCTCGCGCGCAACATCAATACAGCACGATGTCCTTAGCACCCGCAGCAGCTTCGACAACCGATGTCGAGGTGACGCCGTGAGATGCCGCCCGCTCGACCAGCGCCGCCAAGCGCCCATCGGCACCGGCACGCCAAAGCCCCGCGATTGCCAGCACGATGGAAAGCAGCGCCACCGTGACGATGGCGTATTCCACAGTCGCTTGGGCAACCTCTTCACGCAGAACGCCATGCATTTCACGATCCCTCCTTTGAGCTTATTGTTTGCGGGACCAGGCGCACGGCGCGCAGACGACACGAAGCATCGCCAGTATCCGCGGCAACCGTCACCATATCGACCCAGCCGCGCCCATCACGCACGATGGCGCCCCATACGTTGCCCTTAATATCGAGATAGCCGCTCAGGGCGAGCTGGGCCGTTGGCACCTCGCGGTAGGCGCGTAACATATCCGCCGCTGCCTCGGTCATCGATCGGTCCTCGGACCATGCAAGCCGGACCGCAATCGCGTTGTCCTCAGGCGAATCCGTCGCAGTGCCAGACCGCTTGTCGAGCGTCCGCAGAAAGGTTTGCGCCGTGACAGCGACATCCGAATCGTCCGCATCTCGCATCTCATCTTTTTGAGACGCCACCGCCGAATCTGAGCCCGAATCGAAGG
>DBFAZJ010000144.1:0-33009 GCA_048244295.1 Collinsella sp. | reverse complement strand
GGATAAAGGTGCTCATGAACGGGAAGATCTCGCCCTGATAGGTGATGGAGGCGAGCACCAGACGGTCATAGCGGAACGCATCCTCAACGGCCTCGGCCATGTCGTCGCGAGCCAAGTCAAAGACGGAAACCTTCTGGCCGCGGGCCTCGAGCGCAGATGCAAGCTCCTCAACGGCGGCCTTCAGATGGCCGTACACGCTCGCATAGGCAATCGTAATGCCCTCGTCCTCGGGCTGATAGCTCGACCAGGTGTTGTAGGTGTCGAGGTAATAGCCCAGATTCTCGGTAAGAACAGGACCATGGAGCGGACAGATGATCTGGATATCCAGATCGGCGGCCTTCTTGAGCACGGTCTGCACGAATTTGCCGAACTTACCGACGATGCCAAAGTAGTAGCGGCGCGCTTCGCAAGCCCAGCCTTCCGGGTCCTCGATGTCGTTGGCGCCGAACTTGCCAAAGCCGTCGGCACTAAAGAGCACCTTGTCGGTGGACTCGTAGGAGAAGATCACCTCGGGCCAGTGCACGTTGGGGGCGCCGATAAACGTTAGGCTGTGGCCACCCAGGTCGAGCACGTCGCCCTCTTTGACGACCATCTTACGCTCGGGGTAGTCGGTGCCAAAGTAGTTGACCATCATGCGGAAGGCGCCCATGCTGGCCACTATCTGTGCCTGGGGGTAGCGCTCCATAAAGGCGGCGATGCCAGCAGAGTGATCGGGCTCCATGTGATGGATAACCAGGTAGTCGGGCGTACGTCCATCGAGCGCGGCCTCGAGGTTGCCGAGCCATTCGTCGACAAAGCCAGCGTCAACCGAATCGGCGACAGCGATTTTATCGCCCAAGATAACATAGCTGTTGTATGCCATGCCGTTCTCGGACACGTCGTACTGGCCCTCGAACAGGTCAATGTCGTGATCGTCGACGCCAATGTAGCGGATATCCTTGGTGATCTCCATCAGGCAAAGCCTCCTAGATAGACAAAAGAACCCGTCTATCATAGCACTCGGCAGCATCCCAACTGTTATCTGCCGGCATCCATACCGATTGTTATTGAAATGCGATAAAGCGCCGTTTACCTGCGCAAACTATGAGTGTGGTATCGCCGTGCTATGTCGAATAATGAGCTGGCCGGGAATACGAATGGCAACGGTTTTGCCCGCCGTACCCGCCTCGGGAACCGCATGCTCGAATACCTCGCGTCCACGCTGATGCAAGTCGAATCGAACGGTCGTAAGCTCGTTATGCGCTACAAAATCATCGAGCGAATCGTCGACGCCCACAACGCTCACGTCCTCGGGTACGCGCAGACCGCTATCACGCAGCGCGGCAATCGCGCCATTTGCCATCTGATCGTTTGCCGCATAGATCGCCGTCATGGTGCGATCGTGCTCGGCCAGGTACCTGCCGGCCTCGTAGCCGCTGTTGGCAGACCAGTCGCCCTCGAGCGGCTCTGCCGGCTCGATGTGTTTACGCTCAAGCGCATCCTGCCAACCGGCTCGACGAAATTGCTCGTCGACCGAGAACGACGGGCCGCCAATATAGCGAATCTGCCCGTGCCCCAGCTCAAACAGGTGATTCATAAGCAAGAGCGAGCAGCCGTAATGGTCGGAATCGACCGTAGTCACGCGCGGATGCGCGTACATGGTAACGATGACCGTTCCAATGCCCGGCAGTGGATCAAACGTCTCAAAATCGGGCGCCATGCGACTCATACCGATGATGATGCCGTCCACCGGCAATGCGGCCATACGACGCGTGGCCTCGGCAAGCGAGAATTCCTCGGTCTTGGACATCTCGACCAGCGTGATGGCGCAATTATGCTCGCGAGCAGCGCTGGCGATGCCGTCGATCATTGAGAGGTTGCCAAACTTGGTGACATCGTTGACGCACAGGCCGACCGAATGGTAACGACCGTCGCGCAGCGAGCGACCGGCATAACTCGGACGAAAGCCGAGCTCCTGCATGGCGGCCTGCACGCGCTGGCGCGTCTGCTCGTTAACGTTGGGCAAGCCGTTGGCGACGCGCGAAACCGTCTGCTGCGAAACGCCAGCAGCGCGGGCGACGTCGGCCATGGAGACCGGACGCGTACCTGTATCGTTGGACGGGCGCCTTGCCACAAGATCACCTTCACCCTTGCGAGATCTGAATAGCGTGAATGCCGGCCTGGGCAGAAATACATCCCGCGCCGAGGCCCGCTATCGTCGGACGCATGTTAACGTACTCTACTTTTTCTATCTGCATCTCTTCTGCTTTATAAGTCCATACGGCAGTACCGTTCACGGCTGTATTTCTACCGATTACCAGATTCTCAAAAAGTGACAAGCGATGTGTTATGAGTACGTTAACATAGCCCATAACGTGCGGTATCGTGAATACTTGGTTCATGCCGCTTCAAGTTGTTAACGTACTCATAACGACGCAAAACTCACCCGTGCGCGCCAAGGAAAGGACTCCCATGACCACTCCCGACGAAAAGACACTCGCCACGCTCACCAAGCTATTTGAGGAGGAGTTTGGCCCCATCGGCGACCGCCAGGTGCTCTACGTGCACGCGCCCGGGCGTTCCGAGATCAGTGGTAATCACACCGATCACGAAGGCGGTCACGTTATCGCCGGCTCGCTCGATGTCGCTGTCGACGGCATCGCCGTGGCAACCGTCTCCAACAAGATTCGCGTCGCCGACGAGGGCTACCCCACCTTTGAGATCACGCTCGACACGCTGGATGTTCAGGAGTCCGAGAAGGGCACGTCCGCAAGCCTCGTCCGCGGCATGGCGCACGAGATTGCAGCCCTTGGCGTTGAGCCCCACGGCTTCGACTTCGCCTTCACCTGCTCCGTCCCCTCGGGTGGCGGCCTTTCCAGCTCTGCCGCCGTCGAGGCCGCGTACGGTCGTGCCATGGAGACGCTCTGGGGCGCGCCCGCCGTCGAGCCCGTCACGCTCGCTCAGATGAGCCAGCGCACCGAGAACAACTACTACGGCAAGCCCTGCGGCCTGATGGACCAGGCCGCTGTGTGCCTGGGCGGCCTTGCCTACATGGACTTTGAGGACCAGGCTCAGCCTAAAACCCAGAAGCTCGAACTCAACTTTGAGGATCACGGCTATGCGCTCGTGCTCGTTAAGGTTGGTGCCGACCACGTGGCCGCCACCGACGATTACGCTGCCGTTCCGCGCGAGATGCAAGACGTCGCCGCCGAGTTTGGCAAGGCACGCCTGTGCGAGGTCGATGTTGCCGATTTTGACGCCAAGCTCCCCGAGCTGCGTGCCAAACTGGGCGACCGTGCCTGCCTGCGCGCCGTTCACTACTGGTACGAGAATGGCCTGGTCGATAAGCGCTGGGCGGCCCTGAACGCCGGCGACATCGATCAGTTCCTGGTCCTGACGCGCGAGTCCGGCGCCAGCTCTGCCATGTACCTGCAGAATGTTGTTGCCAAACTGGGTGCCGAGCAGCCTTCCATGTACGCACTTGCTCTTGCCGAGCATGTGCTCGACGGCCGTGGCGCCGTCCGCATCCACGGCGGCGGCTTTGGTGGCACCATCCAGGCCTTTGTGCCACTCGACCTGGTCGACACCTTTATTACCAAGATGAACGGCTGGCTGGGCGAGGGCTCTGCCCGTCACTACGCCATCTCTGACAAGGGGGCTTACGCGGCATGGCTGTAATGACTGACGTGCGCGAGGCCGCGCAGAACCTGATCGAGTACGCTATCCACCGATCGATGATCGGACAGGACGACCGCATCTGGGCATACAACACCATTTTGGAGTGCATCGGCGCCACGGGCCCCGCACTCGACATGGCTTGGGCGCTCCAGGTCGAAAAACTCTCGCTCTTGCACCCCGATACCCTGCCCAACTTTGACCTTGAAGGCACGCTTGCCGCGCTTGCCGAGGCTGCCGTTGCCAACGGTGCCGCCGAGGACACGGTGTCGGGCCGCGACCGCATCGCCATGCGCATCATGGGCGCGATGATGCCGAGGCCTTCGGTTGTAAACGAGGAGTTCAACGGACGTATGGGCGTCAACGAGCCCCGCGCCGCGACCGACTGGTTCTACGGCCTGTGCTGCGACGCCGGCTACGTGCGCCGTGCCGCCATCGCGCGCAACATCAAATGGAGCACCCCCACCAACTGGGGCGATCTTGAGATCACCATCAACCTGTCCAAGCCTGAGAAGGACCCGCGCGATATTGCCGCAGCCGGTGCCGCCAAAAACACGGGCGAGAAGTATCCCGCCTGCCAGCTCTGCATCGAAAACGAAGGCTATCCCGGACGCTCCGCTGCAGCCGACGGCGGCGCCCATCCCGCCCGCCAGAATCTGCGCGTTATCCCCATTAAGCTCGACGGCGAGCGCTGGGGCTTCCAATACAGCCCGTACGCGTACTTTAACGAGCACTGCATTGCCATGAGCTCCGAGCATCGCCCTATGCACGTTGACCGCAAGGGCCTGACGTGCCTGCTCGATTTTGTGGACCTGTTCCCGCACTACTTTATAGGCTCCAATGCCGACCTGCCCATCGTGGGCGGTTCGATTCTGTCGCACGACCACTTCCAGGGCGGCGCGCACGAGTTCCCCATGATGCACGCCGCTGAGGTCTCGCAGTTTAGCGTGCCCGGCTTTGACCAGGTCAGCGGTACCGTGTTGCAGTGGCCGCTCTCGGTGCTGCGACTGCGTTCGCACGACCGCGCCCAGCTGCTCGACGCCGCCGAGAAGATTATCCTTGCCTGGCGCGAGTGGACCGATGAGTCGGTTGGCGTCGTCGCGCACACAGCCGATGGCGTGGCGCACAACACCGTGACGCCCGTCATCCGCCGCGTCGACTCCCGCGGCAATGCCGGCGGCGAAATCTACGAGGCCTACCTGGCGCTTCGCTGCAACATCACGACCGACGAGCATCCGCTGGGCGTGTTCCACCCGCATGCCGAGTACCACCACATTAAGAAGGAGAACATCGGCCTGATCGAGGTCATGGGCCTGGCCATTCTGCCGCCGCGCCTGGTTCCCGAGCTTTGCGCTGTCCGTGAGCATCTGCTGGCAGCCAAGGTCGATGCCAGCTACGATCTTGCCGGTGCGCTCGAGGTCGATGATCTTTGTCGCAGCCATGCCGCGTGGGCCGAGGACGTCTTTGCTCGCCGCGCCGACGAGCTTACGGCCGACAACGCCATCGATATCCTGCACGAGGAGGTCGGCGTGGTGTTTGGCCACGTGCTCGACAACGCCGGCGTCTTTAAGTGGGACGAGGCGGGACGCGCCGCCCAGCAGCGCTTTATCGACTCGCTGTAGCACGCGAGCTCGAACGCACGCACTTAACAAATAGCGCCTACACGACCGCGGCGCCCGCCGGCAACATCGCCGGCGGGCGCCGTTTTCTGATGCGAGGGTAACTAATTTGCACCAAAACAAGGAGTGTCCCAAACTGCCGGCAGAAAAGGAACGTCCCCAGGTGCCGACCTGAACACCCACATTATTCGATGGAAAAACGTGGTTACCTCCCACATTATTCGAAGGAAAAACGTGGTTCATTCCCACATTTTTCGATGGAAAGACCAACACGGTCTTATACTAACCATGATCGTTAGGAGGCAGTATGCAGCGACAGCTAATGGACGAACTCATCGCTTGGAAATCTAGGGCAAACCGCAAGCCCCTCCTGCTTAAGGGGGCCCGCCAGACGGGAAAAACCTGGCTTCTCAACGAATTCGCAGGCCAGCAGTATCAAAACGTCATCCGTTTTGACTTTATGCTCGAACCGGGCGCACGTTCGCTGTTCGACGGAAGCCTTGACCCCAAACGCATCATCTCCCAGATAGAGCTCCTGCGCGGCCAGACCATAACGCCGACAGACACGCTCATCATCTTCGACGAAATCCAAGAGGCACCGCGTGGCATCACCTCGCTCAAATACTTCAACGAGCTGGCGCCGGAATACCATATCGTGGCAGCCGGCTCCTATATGGGGCTCGCGCTCCGACGCGAAAACGAGTCTTTCCCCGTCGGCAAGATTGACCAGCTTACCATGCGCCCCATGGGGTTTGTCGAGTTCGTTCGTGCCGTCGATGGCGATCCGCTCGCAGATGCCATCCTTGCCGCAGACATGGACCTGCTGGCAAACGTTTCCGAAAAGCTCGAGCGCCTGCTCAAGGAATACCTCGTTGTCGGTGGCATGCCAGAAGTTGTCTCCGCTTTCGCCGCCTCCCACGATTTCATCGAGGCCCGCAGGCTTCAGCAGCAAATCATCGAAGCTTACGAATCCGATTTTGGCAAGCATGCGCCAGCCCGCATCGTCGAGCGCATGAGGCTGGTTTGGAAATCCCTTACCGGCCAGCTCGCAAAGGAAAACAAGAAGTTCGTCTACGGTGCGCTCCGTCCCGGGGCGCGCGCGCGCGATTTTGAGGAAAGCCTCCAGTGGCTCATGGACTATGGAATCGTTCATAAGGTGCCACGTGTTTCCGCCCTAAGAGCACCGCTCACAAGCTACGAGGATCTCTCGGGCTTCAAGCTGTTCTGCATCGACACCGGCATCCTCGGAGCACTCTCCGGCCTCTCGCCAGCCATTGTTCTGAACGGGCCCGCTGTTTTTACGGAGTTCAAAGGCTCGCTGACCGAGCAATACGTCGCACAGGAGCTTTTGCTCCAAGGCAAAACTCCCGCGTATTGGTCATCCTCCTCCGGCAATGCAGAGACTGACTTTGCCATCGACCATGCGGGGACCGTGCTTCCGCTCGAGGTCAAGGCGGCAGAGAACCTCAAAGCAAAGAGCCTGAGGATTGCCTGCGAGAAGTTCAAGCTCGAGCGCTGCGTGAGAACATCGTTAGCGGCATATAGAGACGAGGGCACGCTCGTCAACATTCCGCTCTGGGAGATTGGGCAAATCGACAAGCTAGCATAGGCGCTGTGGAGGGGGTGCCCCGTAAGGAGTGTCCCAAACTGCCGGCAAAAAAGGAACATCCCTATCTGCCGCATTCCCGAAGCAAGGCAACGCCGATGTCTTGGAAACGACAGCGAGCGGGCCGCATTTGAGACAAGGTGACGTGAAACGAAAGGGCGCTGACCTTCTGGTCGCGCCCTTGAAGTTGAACGTCAGATTGTCCAAATGCGGCCCGCGCAGCGTCGGTAGGTTACGGCGTTTGGTAAAACGCCGTAACTCGACGCCGTAACTCTAAAGCTCCGTTACTTCAACGTTGTTGAAGATCTCATCCCAGCGGTCCATGACCAGGTGGCCGGTCTTGGGATCCATGGCGTTGAGCTTGCCGCAGGTATTGGCGGTCTTGAGCACGGTGACGTCGTCGGCACCAGCAGCAATGGCATGCGCAAAACCGGCGATGGTCGAGTCGCCCGAACCCGTCGCGTTCACAGCCGCAATCGCGGGCGTCTTGGCACGGAACGCGCGACCCTCATGGAAGCCCACCGAACCGGCAGCGCCCATCGAAACGACAACCCAGGGAATACCGGCAAAGCGGCCATCGGCGGCGAGCGCCTCGCGCAGGGCATCGACATCATCGGTCGTAAAGGACGTACCCAGCAGGCCGTTAATCTCGGTCAGGTTGGGCTTTACGAGCTCAGGCTTAGCGTCGGACTCCAGCGCGGCCTCCAGCGATGCACCCGAGGTATCGAGCAGCACCTTGGCGCCCGCCTCCTCGGCGATCTTGACGAGCTCGGCATAGTAGCCGGCATCGACGCCACGCGGCAGCGAGCCCGAAAGCGTCACAACGTCCGCCTTCGCTGCAAGCTCGGCAAACTTGGCCGTAAAGGCCTCGAGCTCGGCCGGAGCGATCTGCGGGCCGCTCTCCAAAAGCTCGGTCTGATTGCCCTCGTGCAGAATATTCAGGCAGATGCGCGTCTCACCGGCGATGGGCACAAAGTCGTTCTTGACGCCGTCGGCATCCATAAGCTCGGCCATATAGGCACCCATGTGTCCGCCGAGCAGACCGGTCGCGAGCACATCGTCGCCCAACTGCAGCAGCACACGGCTCACGTTGAGGCCCTTGCCGCCAGCGGTCTTTTCGGGCGTCACACGGTTCACGTCGTCGATGATCAGCTTGTCGAGCTGATAGCGCGTATCGATCGACGGGTTCATGGTAACGGTCAGAATCATGTTGAACTCCTGTTCCGGGGCGGCATAACCCGCCCCAAACATACGATAACTCGTTAAAGGATCTCGATCTCAAAGCCGCGGGTGACGGTCTCTCCCGGCTTGGCCACCAGGCAGCCACGCTTGTGCTCCAGAATATCGTCCTCGTCGGAGCAGGTGGACAGACCACCCCACGGTTCAACAGCCACAAAGTCGCCCTCGGGCTTGCTCCATACAATCAGGTACGGCATATCGGGGAACGTCAGGCGCACGCCCTTGTCCTCGGTTTTCTTGGTCAACGTAACCACGCGGCTCTCGAGCACGTCAAAGATGGTCTCCGCGAAGTCGAAGAGTTCGTGGGTAAGCGGCAGGTCATGGCCGATCATGGGGTTCTTGCTGCGATGCTCAACATCAATCAGGCCCGTCGAGGGAACGGCAGTACAGAGCTCGGTGGCCTCACGCTGCTCAAAACGAAGCTCATAATCGTCATAGGACTCGCCCTCGTCGAGCGGGCACTTAAAGCCGGGGTGGCCGCCCACAAAAAACGGCATGTCCTCGGTGCCCTCATTGGTCACCTCGTACGACACGGCCACCTTCTCCGCATCGATCGTGTAACGAGCAACGATCTTAAACGGATACGGGTACTGCTCGAGCAACTCGGCATGGTCGGCAGAGCTTAAGCTCAGCGCAACCATGTTGTCGCTCTGCTCCTCGAGCTTCCAGTCCTGTTTGCGCGCAAAGCCGTGGCGGGCGAGCTTTACCTCGCGACCGCCCATGGTCATTGCGTGACCGTCACGAAGGCCACCGCAGATCGGGAAACAAATGGGCGCCTGGCCCGACCACACCGCCGGATCGCCCTGCCACAGATACTCGCGACCGTCGGCCACAATTGAGGTGAACGAGCCGCCCGCCGTGCTCAGTGCTACGCGGATAGAACCGTTATCAAGAACAAACTCCATAGGAGCCTTCCCTTTCTTACGACAGCCCGCCAAGTCAATAGGGCTGATAGAAAACCGGCCCGCGCCCCCTCACAGAAACGCGAGCCGTCAATTGAAAAGCTGCAGAATACCGGGTCCCGCCAAAACGAAGCCCACAAGCTCAGCAAGCAAACGTGTTATCGGAGCAGCTTACTGAACCAGAAAGCTTCGCAACAACAGCGGTAACCCCACAGGTACCCCCAACGTCAGCGAGAAGTCAGCTGGCGAGGCAAGGTGCCGTGAAGCGAGGCGGCATTGACCTTCTGGTCATGCCGCCGAAGCTGAACGGCAGATTGCCCGCCAGATGGCTTCGCAGCGTCGGCCGGTCCGGCGTTCGGTAGAACGCCGGAACCCCTTAGTCGTGATACTCGCCGCGGTCCCACTTCTCGAGGAACTCGTCAAAGAAGTGCGGGTCAGCCTGAGCCTCGGCGTCGGCCTTATTGCAGGCATCGATCTTGGCGATCAGGGCATCGTGCTCGGGAGTCTTCTCGTAGGGCTCCTCCAGGAAGGCAAGCATGATATCGGCCATCAGGAACTCGCCGGTGATCTTGCCGCCAAAGCCCACGATGTTGGCGTTGAGCTCGCGACGGGCATACAGGGCAGAGGTCATGTCGCGGACCAGGGCGCAGCGAGCGCCGGGGACCTTGTTGACGGCGTTGGTGATGCCGATGCCGGTGCCGCACAGGGCCACGCCAAAGTCGGCCTTGCCGCTGGCAACAGCCTCGCCCACGGCCTTGCCGTAGATGGGATAGTGCGTACGGGTGTGGCTGTAGGTGCCGCAGTCGAGCACCTTGTAGCCAGCCTGCTCCAGGCGGTCGGCCAGATAGATCTTCTCGTCCGTAACGATATGGTCGCAACCGATTGCGATGGTCTTCTTCATCAGAACGTCCTTTCGTCTGAATTCACAAGTTGAGGTAGAAGTTCGAGTTCTCGGTGGCTCTCGTTAGGCCATCTTGTTGAGCATGTCGACACGGATCTGGTGACGGCCGCCGGCGTACTGGGCGCGCAGGAACTCGCGGGCGATCTTCTTGGCGACCTCGGTACCCACAACGCCCGGGCCCATGGTGACCATGCGCGAGCCGTTGTGCTCGCGGGTCATGTAGGCGGAACGCTCGTCGGAAATGTTAGCGACGACCATGCCCTTGATCTTGACGGCAGCCATATAGGAGCCGACGCCGTACTTATCGAATGCGAAGCCCTGGGAATCCTTGTGCTCCAGCAGGTCCTTGGCAACGGCGGTCGCGGAATCGACAAAGTCCGCGGCAGGGGTCTCGGAATAGTCGACGACCTCGTGACCGTCAGCGATGAGCATCTCCTTGATGGACTCCTTCATCGACATACCGTCGGCATCGGAAGCGATTACAACCCTCATGACATCCTCCTTGAGAGATACGCAGGTGCGTAGTTTCTGTTTGGAAGTGTTGAATCGCGTTCAGGTCCGGGCATCTGAATGTGCGGTTCTTCACTGTTCATGTTTATTTGAACACATTCGAACAGTAACTGCAACAACTATTTGTTTATCTTTGATCTTTTTTGAACAAATATCGTTCACGGATGATTGCTGACCGTTTGGATTCAGGGAATGCCCGGCTTGTCACGTATTCAACAAACAAAAAGGGCGGCCGAGAACGCATCTCGGCCGCCCTTCTTACGGTTGGTTTTCCAAAGATCGCTTTGCCGCCTACTCAGACTGCCCACCCTTTTTGGCGTGCTTGGAAGGAGCACTCAAGAAACGACCCGTCAAATAGTTCGCCGGGCCCGAAATATCAATCCCCAGCAGCACGTGTCCCAGCCATAGGAACGCCACGAGCACCAGCAGCGGGATAACGCACGAAGTCACGATCATCACGATGACGCCTTCAATCAGTTCGGTCACCTGCCGCACGATCTCATCGGTCATCTGCTTGGCGCCGCTGGTCACCGACGTAACAAGGCTCGAGGCCCCATCAGTCAACTGCTCGAGCACGTTTTTGGACTCCGTGGCCTCGGATTTTTTCTTGTTCGATTTTGAGCTGGTCTCGGCTGACTTGTCCGTGGTGTCGGCCGCGTCCGCAGCCTTTTGCTCAGCTTGCTCAATACTTACGCGATACGTTTCATCGACCTTTTGCGACACCCATACGCTTGCAGGCACGAGCGCCATGCCGATCACGGCAACCACCAGCACGCGTGTCGCCACACGGCGCAGGACAGCGCTCGTGCTCCAGCGCCCGTGAATGCCGAGCGACACCGCAAAGAGCACCAACGCAAACGGGATTAAGATGCCCAGGCCAACCGACCACAAAATCGTGAGCAAATATTTCTCTAGGTATAGCACGGCAAGCACGATACCAAGGTTGCCTGAAAGCTGCGCGAGCTGCTCGGCGACTGGCGTTCCCGTATCGCCCGGCAGCGCGGTAATGCCCGCAGACAGCGCCACGCACGAGGTCGTGAGCGCCAAAACATTGCCCTTCTTTTGATCGATGACCTCGATGGTGGAGTCCCAAGTTTTGGTATCGGCGAAATGCGGACGAGCTACAAAGCCCGACAGCAGCGCCAGGACCACGAGCGCAACGATAAAGCCAATCTGCAGCTTTTTGTTTGCGCACACGACATCGGACAGACTGGGCTGCAGCTCGGTTACCGCCGTGTGCTCGGTTATCTGGACAGGACGCCCATGAGCCATCTCGTGCGCGTCTCTTTTTTGTATTGACCCGTTATCCGGCATTTGGATACCTCCTCAGTCCGGCGTTTAATGCGAAAGAAAGTATACCCACCGAGCAAAAATCGAACGGGAAGACGAACGGAGCGCACCAAGACTGTCCCCAATGACTAGTCGTTTAAGAACGTCCCCAATGACTATCTCGGGATGAGTTGCGGGGAGGAGGACAGAAAAAGCCCTGCCGCGGGTAACGGCAGGGCTTTTGGAAGGGGGCTTGGTTGTGAGGGCTCGTTAGGCGAGCTTGGCCTCGAGCTCGGCGATGCGCTTGTAGGCATCGATGGTAAAGCGGGCCTGCTTCTCCAGGATCATAGTGGTCATGAGAGTGTCCTGAGCGTGAGCCATGATGAAGGTCATCTCCATCTCGCCACCGCCGGCCTCCTGCGAAAGCAGCTTGGTCTGCGTGTCGTGGGCGCCGATAAGTGCATCGCTGGCATCCTTGTGCAGCTGCTCGGCCTTCTCAAAGTCACCCTCGCGAGCAGCATCGAGCGCTGCAAGCAGATCGGTCTGGGCGTCACCTGCGTATGCGACAATCTCGAATCCAACCATCGAGATTTCTTCTTTGGTTGCCATGTTGCGTTCCTTTCACATATGAACCAATGGAGAGCATCGCGTCCGGGCATACGCGTTGCGTTGTGTATGGTAGGAACAGTAACATTCAAACAAAAAAGAACAGCGCAAAATGCAATTTCGAGCTATGAACGGTTGCTTTTCACCCGTGAACGGCTTTTAAACCAATCCGAACATTATCAAACACAATTATCGGCAACCAAACGGGTCCGCATCCTAGCGTATATCGCGCACCGTATCGCCCTCGACGAGCACGCCCGGAAACAGCATGTGCTCTACACCAGGTGCAACGCCCTCGGCGCCGGCAATCTTGTCGACCGCCCACATGCCGACGCGCTTGTTGTCAAAGCGCACCGTGGTCAGGCGACAATCGGGCACGATATCGCCCAGACTATCGTCAACACCCACCACGCTCACGTCCTGGGGCACGCGCTTTCCGCGCGACTCGAGCCCGCGAATGCAGCCGTAGGCCATGGCATCGTTGGAGGCATAAATGGCCGTACAGGTCGGATCATCCGCAAGCACCTGGCCGGCAGCATATCCGCTCTGCGCCGTCCAGTCGCCGCGCACGAGCTGCGGTGGCTCAATGCCATGCGCACGCAATGTCTCACGCCAGCCTTCCTCGCGCCGCATGCCCGAAAGCGAGCGCTCGGGGCACGAGATAAAGTGCACGGTCTTGTGCCCCTGCTCCAGCAAGTACTCGACCACCTGGCGCGAGCAATCGAACTGGTCGTTATCGACCGTCGAGCACAGCGGGTGCTCCAGCATGGTAACGAGCACCGTCTGCATGCCGGGCAGCGGTTCAAAGGTTCCAAAGTCCGCCGGCATGCGGTTCATGATCACAACCATACCGTCCACCGGCAGTGCACTCATACGCGACGATGTGCTCTCGAGGGTATACGGATGCCCATCTACTTTAGTGAGGGTGATGGCGTAGCCGTGTTTGTCGGCGGCGGCGGCAAAGCCCTCCATACGGTCGAGGTTGCCGGTGCCGGTAATGTTGAACATAGCGACGCCGACGGTCTTAAACTTACCGCGGCGCAGCGATCGACCGGCAAAATTGGGGCGATACCCCAGCTCGCGCATGGCGGCACGCACGCGCTCCTTGGTCTCGGGGCGCACGCTGGGCGAATCGTGCACCGTACGCGAGACTGTCTGCTCCGAGACGCCCGCGAGACGCGCCACATCCTTAACGGAAACCGATTTTTTAACAGCGGCCATAGGTCGATCTTTCTATGTCGACGATGCCATTGGTGGCACCCTACGCAGTCATTTTTAACGCCTTCAAGTATATCCAACGCCTCCCCCACCATACGCTCACCACCCAAAACCTACCGTTCACCGACATTTTTGCTTCCCCAAACGGCTTTTGGCGCCCAAATGTTAACGTTGCCATTGTGCAAACACAGAGCCACCGGGCGGCTCAAACGTTTACGCATAAGGAATCGACGGTTCGCAGGCACAGGAACCACCGGTTCGTGTCTTTTTTTGTGTCGCAAAATGGCAACGTCAACATTTTGGCAACTGAACGCCAAAAGCTACCATCGTTGCTAACCCACCGACTCTTAGGAGCATTGCATGGAGCAACTCATCGCCATCATCGAAAAGGGCCAGCCCTTTTTCAACGCGATCGCCCGCAACAAGTATCTCAAGGCGATTCGCGACGGCTTTATCTCCGTCATCCCCATCATCATCTTCTCGTCCATCTTCTGCCTGGTAGCCTCGGTCCCCAACATCTGGGGTTTCTACTGGCCCGATGACATCAACAACGCCCTGTGGAAGTGCTACAACTACTCCATGGGCATCCTGGCCATCGCCTGCGCCGCCACCACGGCCAAGCACTTCGCCGACGCGCAGAACCGCGACCTGCCCAAGAACAACCAGATCAACTTCATCTCGTGCATGTGCGCGGCCATCATCGGCTTCTTGCTCCTTTCGAGCGACACGATCGCCACGGACGCCGCCAGCGGCTTCAACACCACCTACCTTGGTTCCAAAGGCCTGCTGACCGCCTTCATCGCTGCGTTTGTGACCGGCATCATCTACAAGTTCTTCATTAAGCGCAACATCACCGTCAAGATGCCCGAGCAGGTTCCGCCCAACATCTCGCAGACCTTTAAGGACATCATCCCCTTCTCCGTCTGCATCACCGTCTTTTGGGTCTTTGACATCGCCTTCCGCGCTGCCTTTGGCTTCTGCTTTGCCCAGGGCGTAATCCAGGTGTTCCAGCCCCTGTTCACCGCTGCCGACGGCTACATCGGCCTCGCTGTGATCTACGGCGCCATGAGCCTGTTCTGGTTCGTGGGCGTCCACGGCCCCTCGATCGTCGAGCCTGCCATCGCCGCCGCCCTCGTTGCCAACATGACCGACAACCTGGCTGCGTTCCAGGCCGGTCAGCACGCTTCCGCTGTCCTGACCCAGGGTGCCCAGTACTTCGTCGTCTGCATGGGCGGCACCGGCGCCACGCTCGTCCTGGTCTTTATGTTCTGCTTCCTGGCCAAGTCTCAGGAGATGCGCGCTGTCGGTAAGGCCGCCATCGTCCCGGTCTGCTTCGCTGTCAACGAACCGCTGTTGTTCGCCGCACCCATCGTGCTCAACCCCGTCTTCTTTGTCCCGTTTGTCTTTGCCCCGATCGCCAATATCTGGATCCTCAAGATCTTTATCGACTTCTTGGGCATGAACGGCTTTATGTACACCCTGCCCTGGACCGTCCCCGGCCCCATCGGCACCATCATGGGCCTGGGCTTCCAGCCGCTCGCCTTTGTGATGCTCGCCCTTATCCTGGTCGTCGACTTCGTTCTGTACTATCCGTTCTTCCGTGCCTATGACGCCCAGAAGTGCGCCGAGGAGGCCGAGATCTCCCAGGAGGAGCTCGCCGCCAAGAACGCGGAGAAGGCCGCTAAGCTCAACGATGCCTTCCAGGGCAAGGCTGACGCCAAGAGCGTTGCCGCCGGCGCTGCTGTCGAGGCCGTGAAGGCCGACGCTCCCGCCGTTGTCGCCACTGAGACAACGGCCGCCAGCGACCTCAACGGCAAGCGCGTGCTCGTGCTCTGCCAGGGCGGCGGTACCTCGGGCCTTCTCGCCAACGCGCTGGCCAAGGCTGCCAAAGAGCGCGGCATCAATCTTGAGACCGCTGCCGAGGCCTATGGCAACCACGTTGACATGCTCCCCGACTTTGACCTGGTCGTCCTGGCCCCGCAGGCCGCAAGCTACCTGGCCGACCTGCAGAAGGACTGCGAGCGCGTGGGCAACAAATGCGTCGCCTGCCGCGGTAAGCAGTACATCGAGCTCTCCCAGAACGGCGACAAGTCTCTCGCCTTCGTAAACGAGCAACTCTCGAAGTAAGTAACGCTCAGGGCCAGCCGACTATCCGAGACCGGCTGGCCCTTCGATTTAGACGATTGGATCATCATGTCCGTTAACCCTGCTAGCGTAACCAACCCGCCCGCGCAGTTTCCCGAGGACTTTGTCTTTGGCGGCGCCACTGCTGCCTACCAGGTAGAGGGCGAGACCCGCACTCACGGTAAGGGCAAGGTTGCCTGGGACGACTTCCTGGAGGCCCAGGGCCGTTTCTCCCCCGATCCCGCTTCGGACTTCTACAACCAGTACCCCGTCGATTTGGAGCTGTGCGAGGAGTTCGGCATCAACGGCATTCGCCTCTCCATCGCCTGGAGCCGCATCTTTCCCAACGGCACCGGTGAGATTAACCCCGAGGGCGTCCAGTTCTATCACGATCTCTTCGCCGAGTGCCACAAGCACCACGTTGAGCCGTTTGTCACGCTGCATCACTTTGATACGCCGCTGTCCCTCTTTGAGAAGGGCGACTTCCTCAACCGCGAGACCATCGACGCCTTTGTGGACTTTGCCACCTTCTGCTTTAAGGAGTACGCCGACCAGGTGACCTATTGGTTCACCTTTAACGAGATCTGGGCCGACGCCTCCAACACCTACATCGAGGGCACCTTCCCCGGTGGCGTCAAGGCGCATCTGGCCGAGGCCTTCCAGTGCGAGCACAACATGATGCTCGCCCACGCCAAGGCAGTACTGGCCTTCCACAACGGCGGTTTTAAGGGCAAGATCGGCGTCATCCAGTCGTTGGAGTTTAAGTATCCGCTCAACGAGAACGACCCCGCCGACATCAAAGCCGCCAACAACGAGCACGTGCTGCAGAACCAGTTTTTGCTCGACGCCACCTTCCGCGGCGACTATGCGCCCGATACGCTCGAGTGCGCTAACCGCCTGGCTGCCGTCTCGGGCGGCACCATCGAGATCCCGGATGAGGACCTCGAGATCATGCGCGAGGCCGCGCTCTACAACGACTACCTGGGCGTTAACAACTACCAGTGCCGTTTCTTGAAGGCTTACGATGGCGAGAACGACCTGCACCACAACGGTACGGGCGAGAAGGGCACCGGCCGCTGGCGCGTCAAGGGCATTGGCGAGCACGTGAACAAGCCTGGCATCCCCACCACCGACTGGGACTGGATCATCTATCCCGAGGGTCTGTTCGATCTGCTCGTCTACATTAAGCAGCGCTACCCCAACTACAAGCAGATCTTCATCACCGAGAACGGCATGGGCTACAAGGACCCCTACAAGGACGGTTTTGTGGACGACCAGCCGCGCATCGACTACATCGAGCAGCACCTGCGCTGGTTGCTCAAGGCCATGGAGGTGGGCGTCAACGTGGGCGGCTACTTCCTGTGGAGCCTGCAGGATCAGTTCTCCTGGACCAATGGCTACAACAAGCGTTACGGCTTCTTCTACGTTGACTTTGAAACCCAGAAGCGCACACCCAAGGCAAGCGCATACTGGTATAAGCACGTGGCGCAAACCCGTCGTCTGGACTAGCGGCTTGCGACGAGCGGTTGGCGGAGTTGCACCGCCCACATAACCTGTCCCCCATTTCTCAGCCGGGGGTGGCACGTCACACGGCGCGCCGCCCCCGGCCTTTTTGGGCGGTTCGGGGTCCGTTTGTCTCAATCTGTAACATCTAGCCGAGTTTTTGGGTCCTAGCTGTTACAGATTGAGACGAACAGGATTGCTCTTTCCGAAGAATCTAAATCTGTAACACGTAGCCCGCTTTTGACCGTCTACCTGTTACAAATCGAGACAAACGGAGTAGGACCTAACCCCGTATGTCCCTAACAGTCGAGCGTTCGACCAGCGTGCTCGGCACATGAATCGCCTCGATAGACGAGCTCTCTCCAATCGCCGCCTCAAACGCAAGCTTACCGACACCGCGCAAATCAAATCGCAGCGTCGTCAGCCGATTGTGAGGAACAAGTCCCTCGAGTGCGTCGTCGATACCAACCACGCTCACGTCGTCGGGCACGGACAGGCCCGCGTTCTCGAGCGCGGCGATAACGCCCAGCGCCATCTGGTCATTTGCCGCAAGCACGGCAGTCGGCGCCTGCGACCCGCCGGCAAGCACCTCGGCCGCAATCCGCTCGCCCATGGCGTACCCACTGTCCGCACTCCAATCGCCACGCAGCATCGGAGCGGCATCGACATGAGCACGACCCAGCGTATCGCGCCAACCGGCCTCACGAAAACGTGAGGAAATCGAGTTTTCCGGACCCGCCACAAACCGCATATTCGAGTGACCATGTTCCAGCAGATAATTGGTCAACAGCTCGCACGAACCATACTGGTCGGAGTCGATCGTCGTGCAGCGCGGATGCGCATACATGGACAGGATGACCGTTCGCACTCCCGGCTGGGGAACAAACTCCTCAAAATCGGGAGCCATGCGGTTCATGTTGAGAATCATACCGTCGACGGGTCGCTCGACCATGCGGCGCGAGGCATCGGCAAGTGCATAGGGCTTGTCGCCGCCCATCTCGATCATAGTGACGGCAAAATCGTGCTCGCGCGCCGCTTGCATGATACCCTCGAGCGTCGCCAGGTTACCGACACGTGTGATGTTGTACATGCACAGGCCAATAGAACGATACGACCCGCCGCGCAACGCCGCTCCAGCAAAATTGGGACGAAAGCCCAGCTCTTCCATGGCGGCCAGCACACGCTTGCGCGTCTTTTCCGTCACGTTGGGCATACCGTTGACCACGCGAGACACAGTCTGGCGGCTCACGCCAGCAAGCGCCGCAACCTCTGCCGCGCTCGCCGAACGACCATTCCTTGTCTGCTGATCCATGCCTTCCACGCTAACCTGCTTCCCAACTATTCCCCGCGCCCATGGCGCATCGTACATACATTGATAACGTGCTCATGATACCCGAGCCATATACCACAACATGAAAACTTCTGTCAATCAAAACCGCTTACCGAACAAATACAACCGTTCGCGGCTGTTTGAAGTTGTTTTGTTTCTATACATCCCAGCCGGATGTTAACGTGCTTATTGTTAAATGTTCACGTGCTCATTTTGGTTCTAATCATTTTAAGATAGTGTTTATCGGGCTTTTTCACCGCTGAACGCTAACCAGGGAGCCTCCTGAGCGCAAACGCACAATATCGAACAGCGAGACGAGAGGGTGTATGCATATGTCTTTGCTAAACCGCGTACAGCAGCTGCCGAAGGGCTTTGTTTGGGGCGCCGCAACCGCCGCGTACCAAACGGAAGGTTCCACGAAGGTGGCAGGCAAGGGTAAGACCATGTGGGACGATTACCTTGTCGCCCAGGGTCGCTTTTTGCCCGACCCGGCCAGTGATTTCTACAACCGCTACGAGGAGGATATCCGCCTTTCTGCCGAGCATGGACTCAACGCCATTCGTGTGTCCATCGCCTGGACCCGCATCTTCCCCAACGGCGACGATGCCGAACCCCTCTCCGAGGGCGTTAAGCACTACCACGAGCTGTTCGCCTGCTGCAAAAAGTATGGCGTCGAGCCCTATGTGTCCCTGCATCACTTTGACTCCCCCGCCGCCCTGTTCAACCAGGGCGACTGGCTCAACCGCAAGACCGTCGACGCCTATGTGCGCTATGCCGAGTTCTGCTTCCGCGAGTTCCGCGAGGTCAAAAATTGGTTCACCATCAACGAGCTCATCAGCCTCTCGCACTCCCAATACATCCAAGGCAACTTCCCGCCCAACCATCACTTTGATGTGACGAGCGGCATCCAGAGCCAGCACAACGAGCTCGTTGCCCACGCCCGCGCCGTCAACCTGTATAAGGATCTTGACGAGACCGAGCACCTGGGCGGACGCATTGGCATGGTCAACGTCCTGACGCCGGCATATCCTGCCACCGACTCGCCCGCCGACCAGCACGCCGCCGACCTGTACAACGCCTTCTACACCGACTTCATCATGGACGGCGCCTTCCTGGGTCACTACTCCGCGCGCACCCTCTCACTCATCAACGAGATTCTGCGTGCCAACAACGCCACACTTACGGTTGAGGACAGCGACATGGAGGAGCTCGCCAAGGCGGCGCCCCGCAACGATATGTTCGGCCTCAACTACTATCAGTCGGCGTTTATCGCCGCCTACGATGGCGAGTCCACCAACAGCTTTAACGGCACCGGAGACAAGGGCACCTCGTGCTTTAAGTTTAAGGGCGTCGGGCAGCAGGTCGATATGCCGGGTATCCCCACCACCGACTGGGATTGGCTCATCTACCCGCAAGGCCTCTACGACACGCTCAAGCACATCAGCGCCACCTATCCCAACCTCCCCGTCATCTATATCACCGAAAACGGCCTGGGCCACAAGGACCCCGAGCCCGACGCAAACGGCATCGTCGCCGATCCCGAGCGCATCGACTTTGTCGACCAGCACATGGAGAAGGTGCTCCAGGCGCGCGCCGAGGGCGTCGACGTCCAGGGCTACTTTATCTGGAGCCTGCAGGACCAGTTCTCGTGGGCCAACGGCTATAACAAGCGCTACGGCCTGTTCTACATCGACTTCGACACGCAAAAACGCTACATCAAGCAGTCGGCACTCTGGTACAAGGAGCTCGCCGACACTATGGCGGACGCGCAGTAGCGCATCGCCTCGCTTTCCCCCGAGAAGGGAGCGGCCCTATGCGATACAAACCCAGCCGCTCCCCTCTCTCCCCCTGGGACCGACCCCGCCTGCACCCGGGCTTTTAGCAAGCGGGAGACCATATAGGTTTTCAACGTCCATGCCATTAAGATTTCATGCAAAGAGGAGCGTGAACTATGGAATCGATCGTTAAGTTCTTGGAGAAAGGTCAGCCGTACTTCGACAAGGTCTCTAAGAACATCTACCTTCAGGCCATTAAAGACGGCTTTTTGGCAGCAATGCCCATCATCCTGTCTTCTTCTGTCTTCCTGCTTATTTCGACCCTGCCGGGCGTTGTCGCCACGGTCGGCGGCTTTACGCTGCCCGACTGGTGGAACGTCGACGTCGTGAACTTCTGCAACAAGGTTTACAACTTCACGATGGGCGTCGTGGGCATCATGGTCGCCGGCACCACCGCAAGCGCGCTGACCGGCTCCAAGAACCGCCGCATGCCTGCCGGCAAGGCCATCAACGCCACGAGCACCATGGTCGCCGCCATGTGCGCTATGCTCATCTTGGCCGTTACCCAGACGAGTGCCAAGATCGACGGCGCCGATGTCTCGGTGTTCTTTACCGACAACATGGGCACCAAGGGCCTGCTGAGCTCCTTTGTCGCCGCATTTGCCACGGTCAACATCTATGCCTTCTGCATTAAGCGAGACATCACCATCAAGCTGCCCAAAGAAGTCCCCGGCGCCATCGCCCAGAACTTCCGCGACATCTTCGCCTTCAGTTTCTCCATCCTGTTTGTCGCCGTCATCGACGTTATCTGCCGCACCTGCTTGGCCGTCCCGTTTGCCAACGTCATCTCCACGCTGGTGAGCCCGCTGTTCGCCGCTGCCGATTCCTACGCCGGCCTCGCCCTCATCTGGTTCATGATCCCGCTGTTCTGGTTCATGGGCATCCACGGCCCCTCGGTCGTTAAGCCTGCCCTCAACGCCGCGCTGTTTGGCAACATCACCACCAACCTCGCCACGCTGCAGGCCGGCGGTCACCCCGCCCTCGCCCTGACCGAGAACTTCGGTAACTACATCGGCGAACTCGGCGGCACCGGCGCCACGTTCATTGTCCCGATCATCTTCCTGCTCTTTATGCGCTCCAAGCAGCTCAAGGCCGTCGGCAAAGCCTCTGTCGTACCCGTGATGTTCGCCGTCAACGAGCCGCTGCTGTTCGCCGCGCCCATCATCCTCAACCCGTACTTCCTGATCCCGTTCCTGTTTGCCCCCGTGGCCAACGTCCTCATTGGTAAGTTCTTCATCGACTTTTTGGGCATGAACGGCTTTATCTATGCCATGCCGTGGGCACTCCCCGGACCGATCGGCACCTTCATCGACACCAACTTCCAGCCGATCTCTCTGGTCCTGGTTGTCGTCCTGCTGGTCGTTGACTTCTTGATCTACTACCCGTTCTGCAAGGCCTACGACAACGTCCTGTGCAAGCAGGAGGCCGAGACCCTGGCCGAAGAAGAGGCCGAGGAGACCAAGGCCGTCAAGACCGCTGCCGCCCCCGCCGTTGAGGCTCCTGTTGTCGAGACCGCTTCTGCCACTGAGGCCTCCGCAGCTCCGTCCGCCCTTAAGGGCAAGGATCTGAGGGTTCTGGTTCTGTGCGCTGGCGCCGGCACCTCTGCACTGCTCGCCAACGCGCTTAAGGAAGGCGCCGACGAGCTGGGCATCGACATTACCGCCAACGCCGGTGCCTACGGCAGCCACTACGCCATCATGGACCAGTACAACGTCATCGTCCTTGCTCCGCAGGTTCGCACCTATTACAACGAGATGAAGGCCGACACCGACCGCCTGGGCATCACGCTGCTGTCGCCCAAGGGCAAACAGTACATCGACCTCACTAAGGATCCCAAGGGTGCCGTCGCCTGGATCGAGGAAAACCTCGAGGCATAAGACGCTGACACCACCTGCCGCTTGCAGACAATAAATGGCCCGTGCATCGATGTGTGATGCGCGGGCCATTTTGTTTAGACCGCACCCGTCCTCCTGTTCATCTCAATCTGTAACATCTAGCCGAGTTTTTCGGTCCTAGCTGTTACAGATCGAGATGAACGCACAGGCCAAGCCGAAAATCTCAATCTGTAACATGTAGACCACTTTTGACCGTCTAGTTGTTACAGATCGAGACAAACGGAATAAGCCGGGCCAAAAATCTCGATCCGTAACATCTAGCCGAGTTTTTGGGTCCTAGCTGTTACAGATTGAGACAAACGGAATAGGCCGAGCACGTCTACGCCCGCAAGTCCTTTACGCTGGAACGCTCGACCAACACGCCCGAGACGAGCGTACGGCTTCTGGAGCTCGGAGCTTCCAGACCCGCGACGACCTCGTTGAGCGCACGGACGCCCAGCTCGCGGTGGCGAAACTTCACCGACGTCAGAATCGAGTTGGGAATCGTCTTATAGAGCTCATCGTCGAAGCCGATCACGGACACATCATTGGGCACACTGAGCCCTTTGTCACGTAGAGCCATCATCACGCCGTTTGCCATGCAGTCGTTAGCAGCGAGGACCGCCGTGCAATCGGGCTTATCGGCAAGCACAAGGCCCGCGGCATAGCCACTATCCGCATTCCAATCACCTTGCAGAGGCTCGGGCGGCTCAATGCCACGTGCCTCGAGTGCCGCACGCCAACCTTTCATACGACACTGGCTCGACAGCGACTCTTTCTTACCAGAGACGAAGTATACGTTCTTGTGCCCGCGATTTAAGAAGTACTCGCACGCCATGCGCGCACCACCCTCTTGATCGTCACTAACGGTAGAGCAGGTAGGATGCTCCATCGGCGTGATAATCACCGTCTTGAGGTCCTTCGGTGCCTCAAAGGTATCAAAGTCATCGACCATCTGGCGCAGGTTGAAGATCATGCCATCAACAGGCAGCTGCGACATCCTGCGCGCCGCTTCGGCAAGGGTCATCTTCTCCCCCGCGCGCTTCTTAATCATCGTGAGCGCGAAGCCGCGTTCTTCGGCGGCATCGGCGATACCGTCAATCATGTCCACAGCGCCGCCCGACAAGTGGAACATCACCACGCCGATGCACCCGTAACGGCCCAACTTGAGCGAACGCGCGGCATAGTTGGTTCGAAATCCGAGCGCCTCCATGGCCGAATGGACCTTATCGCGTGTCGACTCTCGCACGCTATCGGGCTCGTTGATCGCGCGCGACACCGTCTTGAGAGAAACACCCGCGGCAATCGCCACGTCGTTCATCGAAACGTTTTTCTTGTCCATCGTTGTCACTGCTTCTCCACTCGGTTCTCTATCGCTTGTTTTTTGCGTTCTAGCATACACTACCTGCCTGACTGATAAATCAACCGTTTACC
The DNA here is from genome assembly GCA_048244295.1 of Collinsella sp. Lineage (GTDB taxonomy): Bacteria > Actinomycetota > Coriobacteriia > Coriobacteriales > Coriobacteriaceae > Collinsella. Next base: position 9,385 of record DBFAZJ010000144.1, on the reverse strand, counting down.
GGACAATATCGACCGCTCACCCGTGTATCCTTGTTGCTCTTCCAAAAATGTCTTACGTTGTCATTAACGAAATGACAACGTTGTCATTTCGCAATGCCTTCCTTAAGCAGGAAGGTTTCCGGGCAGTCCTGACCATCCATCGACGACCAGTTCCATCCACATGCATCGCGCATCAAGTAGCAAAGGAGCTCTATGGACGCCATCGTAAAGATGCTCGAAAAGCATCAGCCGTTCTTTGAGAAGATCTCGAGGAACATCTACCTCCAGGCTATTAAGGACGGATTCCTTGGGTGCATGCCCATCGTCCTCACCTCTTCGATCTTTCTGCTCATTGCCACCCTTCCTGGCGTAGTTGGCATCACGCTGCCCCAGCCGCTCATCGACTGGTGCAACAAGCTGTACAACTTCACCATGGGCGTCATGGGCATCATGGTCGCCGGCACCACTGCCAAGAACTTTACGGCTTCCATGAACCGTCGCATGCCCGCCGGCAAGGTGCTCAACGACGGTTCCACCATGGTGGCCGCCCAGTGCAGCATGCTGCTGCTCGCAGTCACGCAGTTCACCACCAAGTTCAACGGCTCCGAGCTTTCGGTCTTCGATTGCACCAGCATGGGTACGCGTGGTCTGTTCTCGGCCTATATCGCCGCGTTCATTACCGTTTGGGTCTATAAGTTCTGCGTCTCTCGCGATCTGACCATTAAGCTGCCCAAGGAGGTCCCGGGCGCCATCGCTCAGAACTTCCGTGACATCATCCCCTTTGGCGGCGCCGTCATCATCTGCGGCATCATCGATGTCGTCGTGCGCAACCTCATGGGCGTTCCGTTCTCCGAGCTGCTCATCAAGCTGCTCTCCCCGCTCTTCACTGCAGCAGAAACCTATCCTGGCCTTATCCTTATTCAGGCGGCCACCGCGTTCTTCTGGTTCATCGGCGTCCACGGTCCTTCGATCGTCCAGCCGGGCATCGACCCCATCCGTCTTGCCAACCAGGCCGAGAACCTGCAGGTTCTGCTGGCCGGTGGTCACCCCGCCCATTCCCTCACCTTTAACATGTCGCTCGTGGGTGAGTTCGGCGGCACCGGCGCCACGTTCATCGTGCCGCTTCTGCTGATTCTCTTTATGAAGTCCAAGCAGCTCAAAGCCGTCGGTAAGGCCTCGATTGTTCCTGTTGCCTTCGCCGTCAACGAACCGCTGCTCTTTGGCGCGCCGATGATCCTTAACCCCTACATGCTCATCCCTTTTGTTGCCGCCGGCTGCGTCAATGTGAGTGTTGCCAAGTTCTTTATCGATAACGTGGGCATGAACGGCTTCTCCTTCGTGGTGCCTTGGGCTACTCCTGCCCCCATCGGCATCTTCATCACCACAAACTTCCAGCTTATCGCCCTGGTGTTTGTCGCAATCATCATCTTGCTGGACGCCATCATCTACCTGCCGTTCTTAAAGGCATACGATAAGTTGCTCTGTGACCAGGAGGCCGAGCGCGCCGCCGAGCTGGGTCTCGAGTCCGATGGTGCTGCCACCATCGCCGCCAGCACCTCTGCGCCCGCCGTCGAGCAGACTACCGCTTCCGTCGAGCCGACCGTTGCCGCCACCGACAGCGAGCCTGTCGCCGATCAGCCCGAGCCCGCCTCCGACGCATCCGCTAAGAAGGACGTCGATGGCCTGAAAGTCCTCGTCCTGTGCGCCGGCGCCGGCACCTCTGCCATGCTTGCCAACGCCATCAAGGAAGGTGCCGCGCAGACCGGAGAGAACATCGCTTCCTCCGCAGGCGCCTATGGCCAGCACACCGCCATCATGGATCAGTACGACGTCATCGTGCTCGCCCCGCAGGTTCGTAGCTACTACAACGACATGAAGGCCGACACCGATCGTCTGGGCATTAAGCTGCTCGCTCCCCGCGGTAAGGAATATATCGACCTTACCCGCGACCCCGCTGGCGCCATCAAGTGGCTCCGCGAGAACCTCGACTAGTTCCTCCCTCTGTTGGTGCCCGGATTCCCGGTTCGGGCACCTCTCCCTATTCGAATCCCACAGAAAGGATGACTCATGACCAACCCCATGCAGTTCCCCGACGGCTTTGTTTTTGGCGGCGCCACCGCTGCTTACCAGGTTGAGGGCGAGACCCGTACGCACGGCAAGGGCAAAGTGCCCTGGGACGATTTCCTGGCTGCTCAGGGTCGCTTCTCCCCCGATCCCGCAAGCGACTTCTACAACAAATATCCGGTCGATATCGACCTGTGCCAGCGCTTCGGCATCAACGGTATTCGCGTCTCCATCGCTTGGAGCCGTATCTTCCCCAGTGGCACCGGCGAGATTAACCCCGAGGGCGTCGCTTTCTATCACGAGCTTTTCGCCACCTGCAACAAAGCTGGCGTTATCCCCTATGTCACGCTCGATCACTTCGATACGCCCGAGGCCTTTTACCAGAACGGCGGCGAGGGTTTCCTGACGCGCACGACGATCGACGCCTTTGTCGAGTACGCCAAGTTCTGCTTTGCCGAGTTCACCGAGGTCAAGCACTGGTTCACGTTTAACGAGATTCCCGCAACCGCCGAGGGCAGCTTTATCGTCGGCAACTGGCCGCACGGCGAGAAGTACCGCCTGGACAAGGCCTTCCAGCTCATGCACAACATGATGGTAGCCCACGCCAAGGCTGTCGTCGCCTTCCATGAGGGCGGCTTTGAGGGCGAGATCGGCATTGTCCAGAACCTGGAGCCCAAGTATCCCCTCGATCCCAGCAGCGCCGCCGACTGCGAGGCAGCTCGCATGGCCGACGTCATCAACAACCGCTGGGTACTCGACGCCACCTTCCGCGGCCACTATGCAGCCGACACCATGGAGGCTGCGACCAAGCTGGCCCATATCGCCGGCGGCGAGCTCGACGTCCGCGACGAGGACATCGCCGCGCTGACCGCCGCACTCCCCTACAACGATTGCCTGGGCGTCAACACCTACAAGTGCCAGTTCCTGCGTGCCGCCGAGGGCGAAAACGACATCAACCACAATGGCACCGGCGACAAGGGCTCCTCGCGCTGGTTCCTCAAGGGCGTGGGCGAGTCATGCGTGCGCGAAGGCGTACCCACCACCGATTGGGACTGGATCATCTATCCCGAGGGCCTCTACGACCTGCTGCTCCGCATTAAGAACGATTACCCCAACTACAAGAAGATCTACATCACCGAGAACGGCATGGGCTATAAGGACGACTTCGAGGACGGCTTTATCGACGACGCCCCTCGTATCGACTACATGCGTCAGCATCTCGCGTGGATCCTCAAGGCAATCGACGGCGGCGTGAACGTCGACGGTTACTTTGTGTGGTCGTTGCAGGATCAGTTCTCCTGGACCAACGGCTATAACAAGCGCTATGGCCTGTTCTACGTCGACTTTGAGACCCAGAAGCGCTATCCCAAGGCGAGCGCGTACTGGTACAAGAACGTCGCGGAGACCGGCCTGCTCATGGCCTAACTTCAGCCGCGTATCCCCTGTCGGCCGCATGCGAATCCCCCACGGGTTCGCATGCGGCCTTTTTTGTTTTTGGTGAGCCCGAGCAGGCCGTTTATCTCGATCTGTAACATCTAGCAGGGATTTTCAATCCTAACTGTTATAGATTTAGACGAACGGGCGACCAGGGCTGAATGATCTCAATCTGTAACACGTAGCCCGCTTTTAACCGTCTAACTGTTACAGATCGAGACAATAAGATAGTCAAATCCGAACTTTCCAAGCAGTTATAAAGCATGGTTTCTAGTTTTCGGTATCACGAACATACTTTCGGTATCATTTAATGATATTATGATATCGAAAGTATGTTCGTGATACCGAAAGGAGCCGCATGCGCCAGTTCGATTACACCACAGTCCCAGCGGAACTCGAAGCAACTCCAATCACCAACCTCCTCCTCTCGATACGCGAGCATAAAGGCCGTCAGCTTGCTCTGAGTCAAGTCAAACCCGAGCTTCTATCGTCCCTAATGGAGGAGGCTAAGATCCAAAGCACCCGGTCCTCCAACGGACTTGAAGGAATTGTTACCACCCAAAAAAGACTCAAAGCGATCATGGCGTATTCCGCCAAGCCAAGCTCCCGCGCAGAGGAAGAAATTGCTGGATACCGAGATGTGCTGTCGCTTATTCACGAGCAACACGATTCCATTCCCGTAACGCCATCGGTCATTCTGCAGTTGCATCGTGACCTCATGGCGCACACGGCAATCTCGTATGGAGGCCATTGGAAAGATAGCGATAACGAAATCGTCTCCATTGACGATCAAGGAAATCGATTTGTGCGCTTTAGGCCCCCTTCGGCCCTAGCAACCCCGGGACTTATTAAAGAAGCCTGCCAGTCCCTCAACGATGCTTTATCTCGCCAAGTTTGCGATCCCCTCCTTATATCGCTCCGCTTTATCTTCGATTTTGTTAGCATTCATCCCTTCAACGATGGCAATGGCAGGATGAGCCGGCTCCTTACAACGCTGCTGCTCGAAAAGACTGGATACGACGTTGCGCGTTACATCAGCATCGAACGACTTATTGAAGACAACAAAGCGCTTTACTACAACGCTCTCGCTGCAAGCTCCACTGGATGGAATGAAAATCAAAACACCGAAGTACCCTTTATCCGTTTCATGCTCGGAACAACCCTGGCCGCCTACCGACAGCTCGAGCAGCGTACCTTAATTGAATCAAGCACTCGTCCCATGTCGAAGCAAGCGCGCATCGCCGTTCTATTTCAACAGAGACCCGGCGTCATTAAGAAATCCGACATCCGATCCAACTGCCCCGATATCAGCGAGGTCACCGTTAAACGAACCCTCGGTCAGCTTGTTAGTTGCAGCGCAATCGAAAAAACAGGAGCGGGTCGTTCGACAGGCTACATACTCAAAGACGTCCATGCTCTAGAACTATTCTTGCAATCCACAATACCCGATAGCGAGGCCGCAATAACAAAAGAGGCTCCAAAGGATAAGCTCCTTGAACGTATAAACCACGCCGAGGATGAAAGCAAAGAGGGGCTCTATGAAGACTATGATTCATTCTCAAGGGACATAAAGACGAAATACGGAGTCTAGTCATATCTCAGAATAGCCTCATCCTTGTTGCTCAAAGTTATTTGCGCGTCATTGTAAAGCGGTACCCCCGCGCCGGCAGGGGGGCAGATGTATCGCCTGCCGATCCTGCTGGAGTCGGCAATCAGATAGCGCGTATCGACCTTGCTAAAGGTGAGCTGCTGGATGCGGCCCTCGTCCATGTTGGACGTGGACACGTCGCCGTCCAGAATACCGTTGGCGCCGATAAACGCCGCATCGATGCCCAGCGCGCGCAGGGTATCCTCGGCCGTGGGCCCCACAAAGGCGGCGGTGCGGCGGCGGTACATGCCGCCCACCAGGCACAGCTCGCAATCCTCGCGCGCCTCGAGCAGGCTAAAGGCCGAAAGCGAATTGGTCACATAGATGAAAGTCAGCTTGTCGGTGACTCGGAGAGCGCCAATGCGATCTCACGACGGTTGCGCGCATTGTCTCAATTAGATACTCAACGAAATACGGCCCCGCAGCTCAATAAGCTGCGGGGCCGTACCATACACCGACGAATCAACGACGGAGTGCATCCACTATTTGGCCAGCTCCTGAACGATCCAGTCAATTGCACCTTCGGGATCGTTGGTAAGGTCGATATACTCCTTGCCCCTTGTGGTGAGCAGTTTAATTCCAAGGCGATCGGTATCGGCCTTCATAGCGTCATAGTACATGCGTGCCTGGGGCGCCAGAACAATCACGTTGTACTGATCCATCGTCTCATAGTGGCTTCCGTACGCACCGGACTGAGAAACCAGATCGATACCCTTAGCAGCGGCACCTTCGCGAAGAGCATTTGCCAAGAGAGTCGAAGTGCCGGCACCCTGGCAAAGCACAAGCACGCGGATCTGCTCCGCCTTGTCCTTTACCGCCTCGAGAGCTTTTGCGACATTTTCCTGTGCGGCAATAGCATCTGCATCCGAGTTTCCTGCAGTCTCCTTTGCAGACTCTTCCAAACAAAGCTGATGGTCATACGCCTTGCAGAACGGATAGTAAATCACAAAGTCAACGACCAACAGCACTGCCATCAATACGAGAGAACGCAAATCGAGACCCGTGGTGAGGAACGCACCAATTGGGCCGGGAAGCGCCCACGGCATGGTATACATGGGGGCGTTCATTCCAATGACGTCAATGAAAAATTTACCGATAATGGCGTTGACCATAGGAGCCACTAGGAAGGGCACGAACATATAGGGATTGAGAACAATCGGCATACCGAAGATAACGGGCTCGTTAACTCCAAAAATCACCGGGATAATCGATGCCTTGCCCATGGCTTTAAGCTGCTTGGAGCGCATAAACATGATCAGGATAATAGGAACGATGAACGTGCAGCCAGAACCGCCCAGACCGCCGATGAAGCTTGTAAAGTCCTGCGTAAGAGCAATTGACGGGTGTCCACCTGCTTGGAAAACCTCAAGATTGGTAACGGTATTGCCGTAGAGCGCAGCATTGATCGGACTCATGACAACCGAAGCACCGTGGATACCCATAAATTGGAAAAGTGCGACCGCGCCTTCGATAAGCGCCATGCCAGGATAGGTGTCGACCGCGGAGAACAGCGGCGAGATGAGAGCGGATACCAAATTGGCGAACGGCACAGCAAGCAGCTTGCGGCTCGCAAGATCGATAAAAGCGCACGCAAGGATCGAAAACCCAAATGCAAAGATATCGCGAAAACTCTGCGCAATAGAGCCAGGGACCTCTTTGGGGAGCTTGATCGTCACATTATGGCTAATGCACACCTTATAGATATTAACGGTCAAGAATGCGGCTACGAACGCAGCGAGAAAACCCTTGGTTCCCATATAGCCGGTTTCAAAAACAGATGTATCTGCTCCGCCAATCGAGACAACATCGTTCGTCACCGATAGCAAGAGCATGCCGCACATGGCACAAACCATGCACGAGGTGGGGTTGAGAGATTTGCCCGAAGGCATGCGACGGTTCATCGACATTGCAAGTGAGCTCGCCGTGGTGCCGGCCACCATAATGCCAAGAAGCCCCATGGTATATGCATAGATTTTATTGAAGAAATCCAGCACCTCAGGCGGAAGCGTGATGCCTACATAGGCAGGGAGCGTCGAAAGAAGAAGGAACAGGCTCGAGAACAGCACAATTGGCATATTCGAGAGAAAGCCATCCTTGATCGCCACCAGATAAATGTTCCTCGAGATTTTGTCGAAGAGGGGCTGGTGTTTTTCAAGGAATTTGACGATAGCGTCCATAACACATCCTTTCATGATTCCCGGGCACGTAACGATTTATCCGGACTCAACCGTCGTCGTCCCCGTTTGTATCCACTTATTCCACTTATGTAAGTGAATACGTTCTTGTGCGAAATGCAATATCATTTGCGCGATTTGTCATAACCAATTCTTTTTCCGCTTTGTCGATATGTCAAGAATTCAAATACATATTCGGTGAACGGTAGTTGATTAATATAAGGTTTTCCCAGTTAAAGGCTATTTTTTCCGAGCAGTACAATAAGCTTGCAACCGTTCACCGATTGGATATAACATATTGAATATATTGTTGTAACAATATTAGAGACAATGTCACAAGCCTGTCGTTCTAGTCAAAGGAAGTAACAATGCCCAAACGATTACTGAACATGTCCGCATCCGATTTTGCCGCCACGTCACCCATGGATCTAAAACAGGCAATTCTGGCTTCCGAGGGACGTACCGTCATGGCGGAAAACGTACCCTCTTCCCAATTTCTCGGCGGCGTTACTAATGCAGAAATCGAACGTGCCGCAGGTGCCGACCTGCTTCTGTTTAACGCGCTCGATGTGTTCGATCCAGTTATTGCCGGTATTCCAGATGATCTCAATGAAAACCCGGTCACTTGGGTGAAGCGAGCATGCGGAAGGCCCATTGGCGTCAATCTGGAGCCAGTTGATAACGAGGCAGAGATGTCTGAATCCCGAACGGAAATCCCCATGGGTCGTCGCGTCTCTCCCAAGACCTTAGAAAAGGCTAACGAACTCGGATTTGATTTTATCTGCCTGACGGGCAACCCTGGAACCGGCGTCTCCAACGATGCAATCGCCCATTCGATTAAACTCTCCAAAGAGCATTTCAATGGCCTGGTCATAGCCGGAAAAATGCATGGAGCGGGCGTTGCGGAACCTGTCATGACGCTCGAAATTGCGCGCAAGTTTGTTGACCTCGGCGTCGATATCCTTCTCGTGCCAGCCCCCTACACCGTCCCTTGCTTCCAAGAAGCAGACCTGCGCGCCATCGTAGACTTTGTACGATCCCACAACGTAGGCAAGTCAATTGAAGAGAAGGTTCTCGTCATGGCGGCGAACGGGACGAGTCAAGACTCCTGCGACAGCGAGACCATTAAGAAAATAGGCCTTGCAGCAAAAGCAGCCGGCGCTGACCTCCAACATATCGGGGACTCCATGAACGGTATTTGCCTGCCCCAGAATATCTTCACGCTCGGACAAGCCCTTCGTGGATACAGGCATCAGATCGTCATGCTGAGCCGCTCTGTGATACGTTAAGGTTACCTTGCCCACGTTACATCCCGACTGAGGCAACCATCAGGTATAACCAACATGCAAACTGAGGCTCTAATGCTCGATACACACGAAAAACGGCCACTCTATTTACAGCTCACCGACGCGCTGCTCAAGCAGATCGTCGATGAATATCAAGCAGACGATAAACTTCCAACAGAAATGGAACTCTGCGACGAATACGCCGTAAGCAGAACAACCGTCCGACTTGCCATGAGTGAGCTGGAGCGTCGTGGAAGTATCTATCGAATCCAAGGTAAGGGGTCGTTTGTTGCACCGAAACGCGTTAGCGAGCTCAATTCACTTTTAGACTTTGACTTTGCAAGCCATTGCGATGGCGTTGATCCAGATGCCATTACCAAACATTTCGGCGGCCTCACATCAGGTCGTCCAATTTCCGTAATGATGCTCCAACAATTTGGATGTCAAAGTCGCGACAAAATTCAGCGTCTTGAATTGACCTACGAACTTGAAGGCAGCTTCATAGGCGCTGATACGTTCTTCATTTCAAAGTCGCGCGTTCCGAATAACCAGTTAGATTTTCAGGCATTTAGCAGAATCATGGACGACTTGTCCAAGTCTATCCAATCTGTTAGGGAAAGCTATAGAGCACGTCAGCTTAGCGATTCCGAAGCCAGTAATTATGGTGTTGCAAAACTTCCGGTCATCGAACTGACTCATTATGCTTACGACTCCGGAGGCAAACTAATCTCAATTGTCTGCCGCACCGTCTTAACTGGGCGAATCCCTTATCAAAACTTTATTTTCAAGTCCTAATGTTC